>DATBPY010000130.1:0-1655 GCA_036561085.1 Methylophilaceae bacterium
TGTGCATGTCCAGCGCGGTGGCAGGTTACAAGGCCACATTAGGAGCTGATGCGCCGCCCGGTTGCTACGAGGACATAGATCACGCGGCTTGCATGTTCATTGCCGGGTCCAACATGGCGTTCGCGCACCCCATACTGTACCGCCGCATCGAGGAATCCAAGGCGCGTAATCCCGACCTCAAGATCATCGTGGTGGACCCGCGTCTTACCGACACGGCGCAGGGCGCCGACCTGCACTTGCCCATTCAGCCCGGCACTGATGTCGCGCTGTTCAACGGCATGTTGCACATCATGCTGTGGGAAGACCTCATAGACCCGAGTTACATCAAGGCGCATACCCAGGGCTTCGAGGCATTGAAAACCACCGTGCGCGAATATACGCCCAAGATGGTGGCCGATATATGCGGCGTGCAGGAAGCGCTCATCGTACAAGCTGCGCGTTGGTTTGCGGCAGGGCCGACGCTATCTTTGTATTGCCAGGGTTTGAACCAGTCTTCGAGCGGCACCGACAAGAATGCCGGGCTGATAAATCTGCATCTGGCCACCGGCCAGATCGGCAAAAAAGGCGCCGGTCCGTTCTCGCTCACCGGTCAGCCCAATGCCATGGGCGGGCGCGAAGTGGGCGGCATGGCGAACCTGCTGTCCGCGCACCGCAGCCTGTCCAATCCGCAGCACTGCGCCGAAGTCGCCAGCCTGTGGGGCGTGGACAGCGTGCCGGAAAAACCGGGTAAGACCGCAGTCGAGATGTTCGACGCAGTACGTAGCGGCGAGATCAAAATGGTATGGATCGCCTGCACCAACCCTGCACAGTCCATGCCCGATCTGGCGCGCGTATGCGATGCCTTGGAAAAAGCAGAACTGGTAGTGGTGCAGGAGGCCTACGGCAATACCGATACCGTGCCTTACGCGGACGTGTTGCTGCCGGCTACCACTTGGGGCGAGAAGGAGGGCACGGTCACCAATTCGGAACGCCGCATCACTCACGTCAACGCATCCGTACCGCCGCCCGGGGAAGCGCGGGCAGACTGGGCCATCGCTACCGATTTTGCGCAGCGCATGGAAAAGCTGACTGGCTGGCGCATATTTTCGCCCCATCCTTTGGTGGAGGAAGCGAGCCTGTTTCCGTATCAAAAAGCCGAAGATGTATTCAACGAACACCGCGAGACTACGCGCGGACGCGACCTGGACATCACCGGCCTGTCCTACGGCATGCTGGATAGCCAAGGGCCGCAGCAATGGCCGCTGCGTGAAGGCGAGACTGCTGGCAAGGCCAGATTGTACGAAGACGGTGTATTCGAGAACGAAGGCGGCAAGGCCAAATTCTCCAACGTGAAATACATCCCGGTGGCGGAAAAGACCGATGCCGGTTATCCGCTGCACTTCAATACCGGGCGCTTGCGCGACCAGTGGCACGGCATGAGCCGCACCGGCACGGTGGCGCAGTTATACAACCATGCGGAAGAACCCGCGCTTTCCATGAATATTGGCGACATGTCGCGCAGGCAATTGAACAATGGCGATCTGGTCAAAGTCTCCAGCCGCCGCGGCAGCTTGGTAGTACGCGTTAAGCAATCCGACGAGATGCTGCCCACCCAGACCTTCATGCCCATGCACTGGGGCAAGCGGCAGATGAACAGCGGCGGCAGCAATGCGCTC
>DATBPY010000131.1:0-23941 GCA_036561085.1 Methylophilaceae bacterium
ACGCAGAAGGCCAAAGCGAAGACTGCCACGCCCCCAACCATCCGCTGCATCCTGAGCTAGACAAGCGCGTTGTGCCGTTGTCGCGCGAACTGTGGATAGAGCGCGAAGACTTCATGGAAGAACCGAGCAAAGGCTATTTCCGCTTGTCACCCGGTACTCAGGTGCGTTTGCGTTACGGTTACGTGGTGGAATGTATTGGCTGCGAAAAAGATGCCGCGGGAAACGTTACCGTGGTGCATTGCAACTACCTGCCCGACACCAAATCCGGCACGCCGGGCGCGGACGCCATCAAAGTCAAAGGCAACATCCACTGGGTGTCAGTGCCGCATGCCTACGCCGCCGAAGTGCGCCTGTATGATCGTTTATTCAAGGAAGTGCACCCTGGGTCGGATGGCCGCAATTACCTGGACGACCTCAACCCGGATTCAGTCAAAGTCATCACCGCGCAACTGGAGATGTCATTAAAAGACGCCAAGCCCGCAGAGGCTTTCCAGTTCGAGCGGCATGGGTATTTTGTGGCGGATAGAAAAGATAGCGTAGCGGGCAAGCCGGTATTCAATCGGACGGTGACTTTAAGGGATGCTTGGCAGAAGTAATTTCTTGTAGGTAGCTGTTAACATGTGCATGCGCTTGATCGGGGGATTAAAGTCGTGACGATAGCTCTAAAAAATATAAAAAAGCAGCGTTCAACGGGGATGGGGGCGATGCTGGATTCCAAGCTCATCAAACCTTTGCTTCTTGCACTTCTGATCTCTCATGTATGCGTGACTACCAGCGCCCTCGCGGACGATAAAGATAAAGACAAAGTCGTCTTCCCCATGCGTATCGCTTTCAATAACAGCGGCGTTGATGCGGACGGTAAGACCCGGATCATGTTGTATTCCAGCAAGTTCAGTATCTATCCTCAATTCAGCAAGCCGCCTACGTATTATCAGGGCTACCAAAATTACCAAAGTTCAGGACGGCATTCCGGAGGCGGGGGCGGAGGGGGCGCGGGAGTTGCGTTGGCAGCGGCGGTGATCACGGTGTTGGGTGCCATGTATCTGAACCATTTGAATGATGTTGATAGAGGTGAGGCTGCTAAATTCAATAGCGAGCTTGAAGCGGCATTAGCGACCATCGATATCAATAAAGAATTGCAGCAATCGCTACAGACTGAATTATCAAAAGTTGATCGATTCAAGCAGATGGATTTTGAATCGGTCGAGCATGTGAACGATCTTTCGCAGGCTGGGCTGCTGATCCGGATAGAAGAGCCGACGATACTCACGGTAGCGGTGAATGTGCATTTCGACGAGGAGCTGAAGTCTTTATGCGTCGGCGCCAACACCAAGGTATGGCGCAAGAATAATGCCGTGCCTATCTATTTCAGCGATCTTGATTACACCTCTGCGTATTTGAACGGGGCGAAACCTGAAGATTTGAGGAAGCAATGGATGGGTAACGATGGCGAATTGCTCAAGGCCAAGATCAGGGAAGGCATCGCCGAAGTGACGCGCATGCTGGTGAAAGAGCTGACGGTAAAAGCTACGCCGGTGAACGGTGTGCCGCCGCCGGATGACACTTACGCGTTATCCATAGAGACGATAAACCCTGCGACCAACAAGAAATGCCAAGCACCGTTCTATGTTTCCGAGGATATGCCCGACCGGCTTGTAGGCCGGCTGGGCTCTCCTGATTCATCCTTGATGGCGTCCATCCCTAAACGCAACGTGACGCTAAAATCTCCCCACTAGCAGGGGAGATCATTGGGTTTATTGAACAGGGCCGGAGAAGAACGATTGCTCCAGCTTTTCAATGCTTTCATCAGTATCCTTGGTGATCGTGTCAGTCACATTCGGGAAAGCCGGTTCTTGATCCCAAGGCTCGGGAACGGCTTTGACGCCCGCGATCTTTTCATACCACAGCAACTCATTGGTATTAAGGTCGATCAATTGCCCATGTAGCGCGATGTCTGCTTGCGGTGGGCCGCCTGGCAGGAATCCCCAGTAGCTTCGTATAGTACCGACAGCATCGACACTGATGACGAGTAATTTATCCACGCCTTGTTCTTTGAAATTTCGTTTTTCTTTAAAGCTTCGATAATCGCGTTCTGCAAATTGTGTGGTACCTGATTTGCCTGAGAATTTCGGCAGTTTTTCGGGATCTACAGGTTCCGTGATATAGACGACTTTAAAACCGCGCGCTTGTAGTTGCGAGCCGAAATCATTAGGCAGTGACTTAAGTTTCGGTGTTTCCAGTTTTGCTAGATGATCCATCAGTTTTGCTGCATTGGCGCGGTTGATCACAATATCCAGCAACCCCTGATCGCCTATCATGTAAGCAGTGGGCGGCTGTGCCACTGTGGTGGCGATACCTACGGGTTTATCGCGGGCTTGCCAGAAACTGGGGTTGAGCGAAACAGGTTTGGTAACGGTCACGCATCCGAATAAAAGCGTGGATACAAGTATCAATACGATTTTTCTCATTATTATCCCTATTTAATGTTTATTTCTTTTTAGATGGTGATACTTGAAAATACCGGGAAATGATAGCCTAAATTCACTTTAAATAGATACAATGAAATTTGGAGGGATTGGATTTTTCAGTCGTCATTTGGCCTGTCGGAGTGCGAAACACATCATGGATTTAAATCAATACAAAACGTTGGCGTTCGACTGCGATGGAGTGGTACTGAACTCCAACACAGTGAGAGCCGATGCGTTCTATAGTTGTGCGCTGCCTTACGGCAAAGAGGCCGCGGAGGCGCTCCGGGCTTATCACATCCTGCATGGCGGGGTGTCGCGCTATGTGAAGTTCGAAGTGTTGTTGCGCGACATCGTGAAAACGCGCGTGACCAAGGATGCGATACAAAAACTGCTACTGCAATTCACCACCGAAGCCACCATCGGCCTGCTGAAATGCGAGATCGCCCCCGGTTTGAAAGAGTTGCGCGAACTCACGCCGAATACCAACTGGATTTTGGTCTCGGGCGCGGACGAGAAAGAGTTGCGCAATGTGTTCGTACAACGCGACATCGCCAAGTGGTTCGACGGCGGCATTTTCGGCAGCCCGCTCAACAAGGACCAGATATTGGAACGCGAGCTGGCGCGCGGTAATTGCACGCTGCCGGCCTTGTTCTTCGGCGATGCGCAGTACGACGTCGAGGCTTCCAGCAGTGTCGGTTTGAAGAGCGTGTTCGTCAGCCAGTGGACGGATATGAAAGGCTGGAAAGAATATTGCGCTGCACATAATGTAACGAATATAAATGGGTTCGAGCAGTTGGTAGAGACTGCCGGAAATTTGGATTTTTAATTAAAAACTTGGCTGAGCTGAATAAAGCAGGCTTTATTGCAAAGTATTCATCATTCAAGGAGGTCAAATGCGTATCGCCAATAACACCGCCGAGTTGATCGGCAACACCCCTCTGGTCAAACTCAACCGCGTCGCGGCGGGTATCGATGCCACCATAGTCGCCAAGCTGGAATATTTCAATCCGGCGCATAGCGTGAAAGACCGTATCGCGGTTTCGATGATGGATGCGTTGCAAGCGCAAGGTCGCATCAAACCGGATAGCATCATCCTGGAGCCTACCAGCGGCAATACCGGTATCGGCCTGGCGATGGTGTGCGCGGCGCGCGGCATCAAATGCGCGTTCGTGATGCCGGAAACCATGAGCCGCGAGCGCAAGCTGATCCTGAAAGCCTATGGCGCGGAGTTGTTCCTGACGCCGGGGCCGGAGGGCATGCCGGGTGCGATCAAGAAAGCCGATGAGCTGGCAGCTGCAGATTCACGCTACGTTATCGCGCGCCAGTTTGATAACCCTGCCAATGTCGAGATACACCGCAAGACCACTGCGGAAGAAGTGTGGAACGATACCGACGGCAAAGTGGATATCTTCGTTTCCGGCATCGGCACCGGCGGTACCATTACCGGCGTGGGCGAAGTGCTGAAGGCGCGCAACTCCAACATACAGATCGTGGCGGTAGAGCCCGATGCCAGCGCGGTGCTTTCCGGAGAACCGCGCGGCCCGCACCCGATACAGGGCATAGGCGCAGGCTTCGTACCGTCTATCCTCAATACCGGGATCTATGACGAGATCGTGCGCGTGAAGAACGACGATGCACTGAACACCGCACGCCGCATGGCGACGGAAGACGGGTTGCTGGTGGGTATCTCATCCGGCGCAGCGGTATGGGCGGCGATGGAAGTCGCCAAGCGCCCTGAGAACAAGGGCAAGTTAGTCGTCGTCGTTATTCCATCATTTGGTGAACGATATCTTTCCACGGTTCTTTACAGCCATTTAGAGGTGTAAGCATCTCTCTGCCCATCTTTTATTCGTACAGGCGCTGCCCATACGCGATGAGGGCGCGCATGGCGTTGAGCTACGCCGGTATCGAAGTCGAGCACCGCGAGATCGCGTTGCGCTCCAAACCTGCGCATATGCTGGAGATCTCACCCAAGGGCACGGTGCCGGTATTGTTGTTCCTGGATGGTACGGTGCTGGAAGAGAGCCTGGACATCATGCGCTGGGCATTGGCGCAACGCGACACGGATCGCTGGCTAGCGCATTACGATACGGCGTTGATCAATGAGAACGACAGCGATTTCAAACAGGCGCTGGATCATTACAAGTACGCAGTGGACCTGCTGCAAAAAGCGATGCGCAGGATGGATGGCGAGCGGTTCCTGAAAAAACTGGAAACGCGTTTGCAGCAACACTCTTACCTGTGCGGGGCTACCTGTTCGGTGACGGATATCGCCATCTTCCCCTTTATCCGCCAGTTTGCCGGAGCCGATGATGAGTGGTTCCAGCAGGCGCCTTACCCTGCGCTCAGGCAGTGGTTGAATATGCTGGTGAAGTCGGAACTGTTCACCGGCGTGATGCAGAAGTACCCGACTTGGGTGGAAGATTAATAACACTCCCGTAAAAGTCTCTGCGGCGGTACATTGCTGCGTTGCGCGGTGCTCATCCCCTCGCCGTACTTAATGTACTGTCTCGGGTCTTGCGCTCCGTGCGCCTTGCACTGTATCCGCCTCGATGACTTTTCAGGAGCGTTATGTGCCAATTGTTTTTTTGGACTGACGATATCTGTAAACGAACAGAATGACCAACCCGGCCACGTTCGGCCACCAGATATACCAATGCGACCATGGAATGCCGTCTATCTTGAAATCGGATAGCGGCCAGAACATGGGCGTGGCGAAATATTTGAGTGAATGGAACGGGAAATCCAGCACGATATGGAACGGCCATGCCAGCATGGCAAATGCGATGTCGCGGCGTCTTTGCACCACCAGGGCGATGACGGTCAAGCTGATGACGAAGCTATGCCCGATGCTGTAAGTCAGGAACAGCCAGGGCGGTAACGACCCTAGCGGAGGTGGGCCTGCGTGAAAGTGCCATTGTCCGGTGAATACCTGTATCGCCATGAACAAGCCGAACGAGATCAGGTCGGGCATCGCGCCGAAGAACAGCGCTAGTGCGGCATGGCGTTTATAGCCGAAGAGGCCGTAACCCCACAAGGCATGACTGAGGGTATCCACTCAAAAATCCAATCTTAGTTGCAAGCTTAAAAACTCATGTTTGCATAATACACATATGCGTCGCAAAAGTTTTTAAGCTCCCGCCTGGTCTTGCTGAGAAGATTGAATTTTCAGGAAGATTGAATCTTCTGCCGTACATGCCCCATGCAATGCGGGCATTGCCGGTACATATGATAATCGTACAAGCCGCCGCATTGGGCGCAGGGGTAATAAGCCATTACATACCTCCTATCACTCGGCCGATCCAGGCCGTGAATCGCCGCAATCCCGGTTCAGGGTTCTTGATGATCGCCCGCTGGTCGAAAGTGATGATCTCTATGGTGTTTTCACTATTGAGCAGAATAGGCAATTCAACCTCCTTGGATATAATCGGCGTTAGCTAACTTGGCTGGTGAGACGCCGGAGCTTCATGTGAAGTCCCCGGCGCCATGCCCTGAGTCGTGCCATTCAACGGAACCGTTGATCTTGGTTTGCTTCTTCTTGCGTTGTTCGTGTTTGCTACCTAAGCGGTCGCGCTGTTCCTGCTCGGCGGCGGCTTTGGCGTTAGCATCCACGATCGCCTGTTGAAGCTTCAATCCCTCTTGCATCAGGTTCACCCTTCACTCCTTTGCGTCTTGTTTCCAAACTTACTCGCCTTGCCGCTTGGCTCTTGGTGAGCCTACGTCTGATGCTTACCGGCGATGCCTGCATACGCAAGCTGCATCTACGGGGCGGTATTGCCGACCGCAAATAAGCGGTATGGAAGAACTATAGTACAAACTATTATACATTGTCAAATATATTTGACTTATGAGGTGGGGTATTCCCGGAAGAAATGAGGCGATATGCGTATTCAAAGGCAGTCAGGTCGAAATAAATAAAGCCGTTGATGGGATTTTTCTTGCGTAAGCTGTGATTAAAATACTTCATGAACCGCTAAAACAGTGGATACGACGGAGCCTGAATAAAACTGAAAAAATACCTAAGTATTTAGTTGAAAAGAGAAAAATAATCAGTCATATTTCTGTTATAGGAACAACGCAGCATGGTAAATATTATTTTACTTAGATATCTATTGCTGAAGTTCAATCAACATATCGGGAGAAATTGTGGCTAGTCCAAGCTCAGTCAAACAACTTTATATCGCCGCAGCGCATTTGGTGTATGTCGAAACGCAAATGGCGCGCGACCAATTCATGCCGTTTGAGAAAACGGACGACAGGGAACTGGGCGCGCAAGCGCAAAGGATCGCCGATTTTGCAAAAGACCTGCGGCTACAGGATCCGTTCTCTTTTGTACAGGCCAAGGTCGATGATGCTAAAGACAAGATATCGAAAGCGCAGATATATTTTTACGAGATCAATAATGCCAACCAGACCACATTGACCAAAGACGATGTGTTCAATGCGGTGATCGATGTCATCTCTGCGCTGGCAGATGTGCTGAGCGACGTATACCTGGGGCAGGCATCGCACCATATGCCGACTTTGTCGTCATTGAATTGAAGCTATAGTCGGGCCAAACAATAATCTAATCATCAACAGGGATCGGTTTTAAAAAATAATATGAAAAATAATAAATCCAAAGTTTTAATGTGCCTACTCGGCTTAGCCAGCTTTACTTCTTCGGCATTTGCCGACGGCAATTTTGTTTATGCCCACATCAGCAATGCCTCCTATAACGCTCAAGATCCTGCGGTGGCTGTGATCAATTACACCGTCACTCGTGCCGAGATCGCTTATCAAAGCAATAGCGGCATGCCGACCGGCTGCGTGGTAGGGCAGTTTTGCCGCTTCAATACCAACCCCAACACCGGTCAAAGTTTCGGAAATTTCCGTTTGAAGCTGATTCTTGCCGGCAACGGCCCGGGAGCAGGTAGCTATGAGATCCCTATTCCTTGGAGCTTCAATGGCTCCGGGGATTTTAGCGTAGATGTCTTCACCAAGAACTGGCCGACTGCCCTGGAGAAAAAAGTCAGGTTCAATGTCTTCGGCGGCGAACGCTGGATCTATTTCTAATCAATAGAGGGTAGCGAGAGCAATAAAAAAGCAGAGCCTAAGCTCTGCTTTTTTGTTAACGCAAGTACTGTAATTACTTAGCAGCAGGAGCGTCAGCGGCTGGAGCAGCAGCGTCATCCTTCTTTTCCATCTTAGGAGCAGCCTTCTTCATCTTCTTCATGTGCTTTTTAGCAGCTGGAGCAGCTGGCTTTTCCATCTTAGCAGCGTCAGCAGCAGGAGCAGCAGCTTCGTCAGCAGCGAAAGCGGAAGATACGGAAACAGCAAACAGACCAGCAATCAGAGCCATCAGAATCTTGTTCATGTTAAATCCTTTTCAAGTTAAAGTTTATTGATATTTCTTAGGTTCCGCATCACTTCACGGTTCACCGTGATTGACACAATACGCCCTGAGCCTTACGTGAAGCTTACAGAAAACATTTTAAGTCTTTATTCTGTAACAAACTATTTCTGTCAGCTTTGAACTCCGTCAAAGTCCGCTCTGTGCCTGCCGGACATGAAAAACCCGCCATGGCGGGTCGGTGATCGTATTGCTGTGTAAAGAAAGTCAGGCTTCAGGTTCTACTTTGACGGCAGTGCCGTAGCACAGCACTTCGGTCAGCCCGGCCATCACGTCGGTCGCATCGTAACGCATGCAGATGATGGCATTCGCGCCCATTTGCTGCGCGTGGTCGCACATCAGCTCGTATGTCATGCCTCTGGCTTGCTCGCACAGGTTGGTATAGATGGTGATATTGCCGCCGAACAGGCTTTGTATCTGCCCGAACAGATTGAAGACGATAGAACGGGAGCGCACGGTGATGCCGCGCACAACACCGAGGTTGCTGACGATACGATAGCCCGGCAAAGTCAGGCCTGTGGTCACCATTGCATTCTGCATTACGTTCTCCTGTGAGTGTGAGTGGTTCGGTATGTTATCACCTGCCGTTCGGCACGCATGGAGCAAGTCTGTGTCATGCCTGTGTCACACGCGTTTGATAGTTTGCCGGTCATTCTACCGGGAGAACTCCATGCAATTATTCATGCAGTTATTAATGGCCGCTCTGCTACTTTTTTCATGTTCCGCGTTCGCCAGCGGAGGCGCTGATCGCGCCGATACACCGGAAGGTTTGCAGAAGGTACAGCATATCGTCGTCATCTATCTGGAGAACCACGGCTTCGATAATCTGTACGGCATCTTCCCAGGAGCTAATGGGCTGGCCCAGGCCAAGAACAGCGCGGTACAGACCGATATGGTCGACCAGCCTTACAAGGTGCTGCCGCCAGTGATGAATACCGACCACAAGCCGATGCCGGAAGTGGATAAGCGCTTTCCGCAGGACATTCCCAACGGGCCATTCCCCATAGACCGGTATGTCGCCGCCGACCAGAAGATAGGCGACTTGGTGCATCGCTATTACCAGAACCAGATGCAGATCAACGGCGGGCGTAACGACCATTTCGTCGCCATCTCCGACGCAGGCGGCTTGGCGATGGGGTATTACGACGGGCATGCTTTGCCGATGTGGCAATACGCCAGCCGCTATACCCTGGCCGATAATTTCTTCCAGGGCGCTTTCGGCGGCTCGTTCCTCAACCATTTTTGGCTGGTGTGCGCTTGCACTCCGCGCTTCGAGCATGCGCCGCATGACGTGACGGCGGATGTGGATGCCAAAGGCGTGATGGTCAAGGACGGCGGCGTGACGCCTGACGGTTATGCCGTGAACACCATGCAAGCCGCGACCGTGCCGTTCAAACCCGGCACGCCCGATGCGAAGCGCTTGCCGTTGCAGGAGATGCCGACCATAGGCGACCGGCTCTCCGATAAAGGCATTTCTTGGGCCTGGTATTCCGGCGGCTGGAACGACGCGATCAGCGGCAAGCCGGGCAAGGATTTCCAGTACCACCACCAACCTTTCGGCTATTTCAAACGCTATGCCGAAGGCACCAGGGAACGTGCTACGCATTTGCAGGATGAAGCCGATTTCATCAAGGCCATCGATGCCGGTCAGCTACCTGCCGTGGCTTTCTACAAGCCTATAGGCGAGTTGAACGAGCACCCCGGTTATGCCAGTGTGATGGCGGGCGAAAAGAATACGGTGGCGTTGCTGCAACGCCTCGAGAAAAGTCCGCAATGGAGCGATACCGTGGTCATCATTACCTACGATGAGAACGGCGGCTTCTGGGATCACGTCGCGCCGCCGCTGAAAGACCGCTGGGGTCCTGGCACGCGTATCCCGACCATCGTCGTGTCGCCTTATGCCAAACGCGGTTTTGTCGACCATACCGAGTACGACACCACCTCTATCCTGAAGCTGATCGAGACGCGCTTCAACCTGGCGCCACTGGGCGAGCGCGATGCCAAGGCAGGCGATCTGCAGAATGCTTTGGAGTTTAAATAGTAGAGGTACTACAGGCTAGCCAGTAGTTTCTCGAAAGCATCGACGATGTGCTGCACGAAGAAGTTCTTGTGCGCCAACCCGCTGTCGCTATGTTCGCGGTGTACCAGCATGGTAGGGTTGGCTTCGAACACCAGCACCCTGCCGTCCGGCAGCAGCGTGAAATCTATACCGCCGTAATCGAAATCCAGTCGGCTGCCGATGTAGGCAAGCGCGGACATGGCCCCCGCACCCAATGCTTTGGCCGGGTCTTGCAGGAAACGGTATTCTTCATCGATACGCCATAGATGGTCTTCCATCTCGGCGGTCTCGTAATGCACTTTCCAGTCTGATGAGATGGCAAGGTGATACGGATACGGTTTGCGGTCTACATAGATGACGCGGTATTTGCGGTAGTAGCCGTCGTTACTCACATAGTCGCAATAAGAGCTCAGATAGCAGACATCGTTGATGGCAAGTATCTGCTGTTCCAATGTCTCTATGGTGGCGCAGCGTTCCAATCGTTTGCCGCCATGCGAACCGGCGGGGCGGATCAGGATAGGGAAGCTCAAACCTTTTTGCGCCAGTTGATGTGTGAGCGCTGCACGCGAGCTTGGCGGCCCATCAAGGCGCATGCACGGCATCACCACTGCATATTCGATATCGCCCATGAATGCAGCCAAACGGTGGCGTTGGGTGAGCGCGACCATCTCGGGCGGATTGAGTACCGGGCGTGCGCAACGGGCAACGAAGCGTTGCAGCCGGTCCGAGAACAAGGCAGCGATATCCGCTTCGCCGATGGCGTTGAACACTAGGTCGTATTCGGGCAGCCATGCGTCTTCCGATTCCGGCGCATAATCAATCACATATTTGATACGCTGGCAGGTGGCAGTGGGCAGCAGGATCTCGAAGGGGATATTGCCTGAGGTTCTCCCCACGCACAGTACCAGTACCCGGCGTACCGGATCGCCTTCATGCTCGATGAACACTCGCTGGTTACGGTACGCCTGGTCGCGGCAGATCTCCGCTTCCGCCATGCGTCCGGTAGTGGCGTAGATGGACGTGAGGTTCATGTAGGCGATGGCGAAATGCGGGTCGAATGCCAGCACCAGCCGGTACCAGTGTTCGGCATCCTTGTAATTACCCTGCATGAAATAGGCAGTGGCGATATTGCACAGGTGGACGATGCTCTCGTCCGTGGTCTGTTCGCTCAATTGTTCCAGCAATTGCGCGGTCGCTAAGTGAACTAATGCATTGAGCTCGTCGCCCTGCATGCGTTTTATTTCAGCGATGGCTTGATAGATGGCAGGGTCTTGCGGCGAGGCATGCAACTCTTCATCGAGGCGACGCGCCGTCTCGCGGATATTGCCGATCGCATTCGGAAGCAGGGTAGTGGTGGGCAACTGGTTGAAGAAGCGCTTGTTTTGTTGCCGCCATTATCAGAGTTAAGCAGGCGAAAATAGCCCCGATTCTTGTACCGAAACGTACCGAAATGTAACAGTCCAGGGCTATGCTGTATTTGAGCGGCAAGGCCAATATGCTTACGTTCGCTACCGAACAGAGAATGGGAACGGAAACAGGCATAGTGGCGGCGTGATGCGAGCGCAGCGATAGTAGGCTGCGAGCATCGAAAGCGACTTTATACTACCTATATCAGGAGACTGTTATGCCAGACCCCGATACCTCGGCAGCCAGCAACGCCCATAGGCGAGCTGCCGCGAATCATGCGGCATGCGCGCAACACCATAGCCTCGCCGCGCTGTGCTACGAACAGAATAAATTGGACCATGCCAAGCTCAGTGCCGCACAAGCGTTGGATAGTGCCGAGATGGCGTGCAAGCAGTCAGCGATAGCCTATGAAAAAGGCATCGAATAAAAATAGTCTCATTCATTTTCAATAACATTTTCCATTAACTTTCAGGAGTATCAAAATGATCAAATTAAGCACTTCTTTGAAAACACTCACGCTGGCTGCCGCATCGGTTGCCGTGCTGGGTTTCACCAACATCGCCAACGCAGCGACTGCGGCCGATCTGGATACCGATTCCCAGCAGGCTTTGCAGCAGCTGTACAAGATCAACCCTTTTGCCGCAAAACTGGCCCATGAATCCAAGGCCATCCTGGTATTCCCCAAGATCATCAAGGCCGGGCTGGTATTCGGCGGCAGCTACGGCGAAGGCGAGTTGTTGTCGGGTGGTACCGTAGACGGTTACTACAATTCGGTTTCCGCATCATGGGGCCTGCAGATCGGTGCCCAGTCTTATGGTTACGTAGTTTTCCTGGTGTCGGACAAGGCTGTGAAATACATACATGAGACTCATGGCTGGGAGATAGGCGTGGGCCCGACCGTAGTCGTGGTGGATGATGGCGTGGCGAAGAATCTGTCGACCTCCACACTGAAAGATGATGCTTATGCTTTCGTGTTCAGTCAGCAAGGGCTGATGGCCGCGCTGAGTATCGAAGGCACCAAGATCTCGCACATCAAACGCTAAGGTGTCGCTATCAAATCCGCAGCTATTTTTGAGCAGGCAAGTGATGACCGTTTCGGCCATCACTTGCTGGTTAGCGCGATGAACGAGAACGCATTTTCCGATATCTATAACTACCGCGGCGTGGACGATAGCCTGGCTACTTCCGGTCAACCCACGGAGGCGCAGTTGGAGAATATCGCTGCGGCAGGCTACACCACCGTCATCAATCTGGCATTGCATGACGACCCGCGTTATTCGTTGCCGGACGAGCCCGGTACATTGCATGCGTTAGGCGTCGCTTACGAACATATTCCGGTGGCTTTCTCTGCGCCTACGGAGTTCGATCTGTACGCATTCTTCACTGTGATGAAAGAGCATGTCGGCGAAAAGATATGGATACACTGCGCTGCCAACATGCGTGTGTCGGTGTTTTTGGGCTTGTATCGCGTCATCGAGCAGAAGTGGGAGGAAGAAAAGGCCTTCGCGCTGATGCACGACCTGTGGAAACCCGATAAAGTATGGTGGTCGTTCATTGTCGACATGCTGCTGAAGCATCGCAGCAGGTAACGGGGACTATCACTTTATTGGTATAAGGAAACATCATGTTCATGGTTTACGGGGTCACCGGACTTACGTTTCAAGGTCCGCTCGAAGAATATAACCGGGTACATGCCATCGGCAGAACTGCCGGTGTGCGCAAAGTCGTTGCCAAAGGCGACGACCGCGAAAAGATCGGCTATATCGACAAACCCAATGCAGCGGCCATCAAGGCCTATACCGAACGCGTGCAGCCCGACCTGGAGCGCGGTCCGCTGTATCATGCGTCCGAGATCATGGTGCACGATGTGATCACGTTACAGGCCGAAGATTCCGTGGCCCACGCATTCAAAGTCATCTGCGACCACAAGATACACCAGGCTCCGGTGCTGGATACCAGTAAAAAGCTGGTTGGCATCGTCAGCGACCGCGACCTGCTGACCGTCATCAATGTCGATCACGGCAAGATACTGGATGTGATGCACCGCCAGGTGAAAGACGTAATGACTTCGCCGGTAGTGGCGGCCGACCCGGTGACCGACATCCGCCGTATCGCCAAGGTGATGCTGGAAGGCGATGTGGACGGCGTACCCATCATCGACGATAAGCATGCGCTGGTCGGCTTCATTTCGCGTTCCGATATCCTGCAGGCAGTCACCACCGATCCGCCGGTCAGTCTATGGCGTTAAGCACGCAGGTAGTGCCCATTTAGCCGGTTTCGCACCACAATGTGCGTTCCGCTTATGGCGCGTAATAGCTGCGGAACGGCATCGGCATTAGCAGCGAGCCATCGTCTTTCGCACCAGCGACATAGGGCATAATATATGCTTGCAGAGTTGCATGTCGGCAACAACATAAGCAATAACAAATGCGAGAAACCCTGATGAGACGAAAGTTGGTGGTTGCAAACCGCAAGATGAACGGCTCTGTTCCGGGCAACAAAGAGTTCCTGGAAGGTGTGATCAAAGGCACCAGCGATTGTCATTACGCGGACTACATCGTCTGCGTCCCCCATCCCTACCTGTATCAGGCGCAAGCCATGCTCAGCGGCACCCACATCGCCTGGGGCGGTCAGAATATGAGTCGCCATGAGTCGGGGCCATTCACCGGCTCGGTTTCACCTACCATGCTGGTGGAATTCGGTTGCAAATACGTCATCATCGGCCATTCGGAACGCCGCAATCGCGGCCAGGATAGCGACAACACCGTGGGCGAGCGTTTTCAGGCCGCCACCAAGGCCGGACTCATCCCTATTTTCTGCATGGGCGAGACGCTGGAAGAATATGAACAAGGGTTGACCGATCTGGTCACTATCCGTCAACTGAACGCCGTCATCCAGCAAGTCGGCATCAAGAACCTGGCGAAATGCATACTGGCTTATGAGCCGGTATGGGCGATAGGCACCGGCAAGGCGGCCACGCCGGATCATGCGCAATCCATTCTGCACTTCCTGCGCGGCTATGTGATCCTGAAAGATGTCGAAGTGGGCCAGAGCATCCGTATCCTGTACGGCGGCAGCATGAATGCCGGCAATGCCGCGCAATTGATGTCCATGCCGGATATCGACGGCGGCCTGATAGGCGGCGCTTCGCTGGTGACGGAAGAATTCGTCAAGATATGCCGTGCAGCGAATGAATTAGGTAGTGCCCAGCGAACCTGAGCTTAGAACTTAATGATTAAAGCTTGGGGATCCTGATACGGCTGATCATCAGCGAGCCAGATATTGCGAACAGCAATGCCAGCGGGTGCAGCGTATAGCCGAGCACCTTGACCGCCCCCAGCCATAACCCTGTCGTACCCAATGCCCCATCGTAAGCGGCCAGCAGCAGCAGGCACACCAGACCCAGCGAGGTCGGAATCGGCGTCCCTTCGAAATACTTCACTTTGCCGCTGCCTTCCGACAGCGCTTCGGCAGTGATGTTGTAGCGCGCCAGGCGCGATACGCCGCACACCACGAAGAACACCAGGATGATGCGGTCGTAAAGACCTTGCATACCGCAGCCATAGGCCAGCATGGCGGGTGCCACGCCGAACGAAATGATGTCGGCCAGTGAATCCAGTTCGCGACCCATGGCGGAGGACTTCTGCCGCCAGCGCGCGATGCGTCCGTCCAGTACGTCGAATATCAGCGCAGCGAACAGCATGGCGCAAGCGATGTAGATGTGCCTCACCGCGTGCGTTTCCTGATAGGTGATGGTGGAGAACACCGCGCCTATGCCGCAAGCC
This sequence comes from Methylophilaceae bacterium, assembly GCA_036561085.1. GTDB lineage: Bacteria > Pseudomonadota > Gammaproteobacteria > Burkholderiales > Methylophilaceae > CAILHX01. The sequence goes on from DATBPY010000131.1 coordinate 15,112, forward strand.
GCGTTGCCCAAGGTGAACCAGTCCGCGAGGTGGAACTCGCGGATCATGGTGAATTTTTTGGGTTTTATGTCCCGGGGGGAATCAGTAGCCACGTAGGAAGTCATCGTTATTAATGTACCTCGCTAGTTTACCTCAACAAACATACACGCAAATGACACGGCCTCTCGTGTCAGAGACTTAGCTGTGCAGTGCCGCGATCCTTGCCACCGGGTTCACCGGGCTAACCAGAGTAGAGGGCGGCAGGTAAGAAAGACTTTTATCCGTGTTGAGCGATTCCTTACCGAAACCGTTGATCAGGTAATAGGCAGCAACCGCCTGGGCAGTGGCGAAGCTGTTCGCCTGCGCTGCGGCGAATGTGGCGGCATCGGTGAATCCGTCGATCACGGTAGGCGGGGGATTGACATGGGGCGGGGTCGCCGCAACCGGAGTTGCGGTCGCCGTCACTGCTTCAGGCGTAGCCGGAGTAGATTGCGTCGGTGCCACAGGTGTTGGGGTCACAGATGTTGTTGCGGAATTGGCAGGCGTTGTGGACTCTGCTGCTGCCAACGCTCTGGCTCGCGCCGAGATATCGATGATGCTGGAAACGATAGGTTTATTGCTTACCGGGGAGTCATCCAGAAAAGCCACGCGCGTTACACTGGCAGCGGCCAGCACTTCTGGTGTCAAGAAAGAAGAAAAAACAGGACTGGTACTACTCATCATCAACCTCACTTTTGCCGCAACGCAATGATCGCAACTTAACGATTAAGTCATTGCTTGCTAGAGGTGGCTGCGGCTCTCACCACTAACAATATGGTGAGCAGTTTGCCCTGAGGAAAAAGTGACGACTGTTCGGTATCGAACACAAAAACAATTAATTTACATAGAGGGTCATCGTGCCGGCACAGGAAGTATCGGCGGAGTGGTGCCTAGAGTGTCAGGAGCGGTTGAATTTGAAACGGCAGACATTGCCGTTCCTGGCCATGCATTCCTGATGCTCGATGGCGTTGCCGGTAAAGCTGGACAGCAGTGCCAGGTCGAACTGGCATATATCGGGATTCTTCATGGCGAGGTGATGGAACACGCAGTTGTCGGCGACGATGGCTGGCGGCTTGGCACCGTCTGCCACATTAGCCTCGTAGCCCAGTTGCTGCATGATCTCGGCAAGCTTTTCCAGTTTTTGCGCTTGCGTTTTGAGCTCGGGGTGCTGGTTCTTCAATTGCGTGCCCACTGTGGTTCCCAGCGCGACCAGGCGTTTGGTCAGACCCTCCGGGCCTGATTCCTGTTGTATCGCGTCTACCAATAACTGGGCGAACCACGAGTATTGGCGGGGAAACAGCTCGTTGCCCTTATCAGTGAGGAAATAGAGTTGCTCTGGGCGGCCGCCCGAAGGCTGCGTGGTGCCTCTGGCGACCAGATGCTCGTTCTCCAATGCCGCCAGATGCTGGCGTACCGCGTTGCGCGTGATCGCAAGCTGCGCGGATAGCTTATCCACCGTCATCCCGGTCTTGTTTTTCAATAGCAGCCGGAGCAGTTCCTTTTGCCGTTTTCCTACAATCTCTATCATGGCTAGCCTTATAAATACTTGCTACAGAGCAAAATTCTAACCTATTTTCAGTTTACACAGTTAAAACATATATTACTTGACTAAGTATTTTAAGTGGGGTAATTTTGCCCTGCCTGAGCAAGTGATAACCACATGCCCGGGCGGGAGTTTTTCAATAACTATTATTCTGTGAGGATCCTATGCTGACCTATTCCGTAATTATTTTTGCAATCGCCGCCATCGGCGGTTTGATTCTTGCCTCCAAGGTATTGACCGGCCATCTCGCGCCTTGGGCTTTATCCATCATCCACGCCTTGCTCGGCGCAACCGGCTTGATACTGCTGGCAGTGGCCGCTACCTCGGGCACGCCCAACGGCCGTGTGACGGCGGCGCTGGCGATACTGGTGATCGCTGCGCTGGGCGGGTTCTATCTGGCTTCTTATCACCTGCGCAAGAAGATCGCGCCCAAAGGCGTGGTGCTCATCCACGCAGGCGTCGCCGTAGCGGGATTCCTCACCTTGCTCACCGTGATATTCAATGTCTGAGCGACATCCGCTACACCCGGCGCTGGTGCATTTCCCTATCGCCTGCTGGACGCTGGCGACAGTGGGTGATGTTGTCAGCCCGTGGTGGGGGATTCGCGCATGGTGGACATCCGGCATGCTGCTGGTGCTGGGAACCGCGATGGCGCTACCGGCCATGGTCTCCGGCCTGGCCGAATTCTCCAGGATAGATGAGCAAAACAAAGCACTGCCTATCGCCGAGCGGCATATGCAACTCATCTGCATCACCTGGAGCCTCTATGCGGCCAGTCTATTCCTGCATATGGATGGTCGCCATCTGGCGCCGCCCGGCCTTGTCGCCATAGGCCTGTCGTTGGCGGGGCTGGCTTTCCTGCTGATAGCCTGCTGGTTCGGCGGCAGACTGGTCTATTGTTATCGGGTGGGCGTGACTGTAGAGTGAGCGTGCAAGCCCGGTCAGGGCTTGCACTATTATGTTTGCCCCGCTTATGGTTTACCCAGTACGAATTCGAGTAACCCTTGCATGTTATTCGAAGTGCGGTTGGCCTGTATGCCGAGCTCTTCGGGCGGCAGGTTGAAGCGGTTCACCCAGTAGGTGGGGTAGCCGAAACTCTTGGCACCGTAGGCATCCCAGCCGCCGAACGCTGCGAATACGATATCCTGTTTTTGCAGGTTCAATTCTTTCATGCCCAACTCATAGGCGCGCGGTTCAGGTTTGTACGAGCCGTTGACCTGGGTACTCAGTAATTCATCGAACAGGTCGGTGATGCCTGCCGCATCGGCATTGGCCTTGAGCATCATGGGGCTGAAGTTGGCGATGGTGATGATGCGCACGCCGGAGGCTTTCAGTTTGCGCAATGCGGCTACCGTATCCGGCCAGGGTTTCAGGTGCAGGTAGGCATTCAACAGTTGCTGTTTCTTATCCGCGGGCAAGTCTAGGTTCATCGCTGCGGCGGTGTATACCAGCGCATCGCCGGTGACTTTGAAGAAGTCGTCTTCGCGGTGGGTGATGGAACGCAGAAAACCGTACTCGAACATTTTGGTACGCCACAATTTGGTGAATTCCACGCCTTTACCCGGAAAGGCTTTTTCGACTTCGGGTGTGACCGAGCTGGGATCGAACAGCACGAAATAATCAAAAGCCACAGCTTTGAAGTGCGGGGCTTCCTGCGCGAAGCTGTAGTTACTGAATAGAACCATGCACAGCATGATGAGAATATTGCGGACAGCGAATAGCCTTGCCATATGTTTTCCTTTTTGGATTTTAGTGAATACTGTACTCCGACAGTACCAGCCTGATTAGGTTTACCGGAACTCGGGTAGAAATATTCCCTGATGATTGCATCTGGACTTGCATTTTTTTATTAATTCGATAATATTGGAAATATGGAAACTTTAGAAAGCGCGGAGCTTTTATCCGCTCTCGGCCATGAGTCCAGATTGGCTATTTTCAGAATGCTGGTCGAGGCGGGTCCCGAAGGCATGGTCGTCAGTGCCATAGGTGAGCGTTTGGGCATGGCCGCTGCAACGTTATCTTTTCACTTGGCGCACCTGAGCCGGGTCGGACTTATTCACGGCAGGCGGCAAAGCCGGTTCATACGATATTCCGCCGACTTTGCCGTAATGGCCGATCTACTCGCTTTTCTGACCGATAACTGTTGCCAAGGCAAACCGTGCCTGCCTGCGGTTATTGCGCCTGGCGAAATCACGAAGCATAAGAAACAGGAAAAACACGCATGAACGATCTCAAAACAGTGTTGGTACTCTGTACCGGGAATTCCTGTCGCTCACAGATGGCAGAAGCCATACTCAATCACGATCTGGCAGGCAAGGTGCGCGCTTTGTCAGCGGGCATAGCACCTCAGCCAAAAGTGGCAGAGGGTGCGATCGAAGCACTCAAACTGGCAGGCTTGTCCACAGACGGCTTATATCCCAAGGATGTGGATGCTGTCATCAACGAGTACATCGATCTGGTGGTGACTGTTTGCGACAATGCCAAAGAGGCTTGCCCTATCTTTCCTCGTGCAGTAAAAACCATACACTTGCCGTTCCATGATCCGCACGGCGAGCCTATCGCAAGTTTCATCCGCGTTCGTGACGAGATTCGGCATGTGCTGGTAGAGAGAATCAAAAAAGAGCTGGCTCTATGAAAGCGGGGCTTGATCGCCGTCTTGCCGCAGAGGCGTTAGGCACGGCATTTTTACTGGCAGTCGTTGTTGGCTCAGGAATCATGGGCGAACGCCTTGCCGGAGGTAATACTGCCGTCGCGCTACTGGCTAATACCTTAGCCACTGGAACCGGCCTGACGGTATTGATACTGTTATTCGGCCCATTGTCCGGCGCGCATTTCAACCCGCTGGTCTCATTCGCCAAAGCCTGGCAGCGGGAATTGCCGTGGAATGAAGTTCCAGGCTATTTCATCGCTCAGATGTCCGGTGCATTTGTGGGTGTGGCGGCGGCACATCTCATGTTCGGGCTACCGCTGTATGCGGCATCGCAACATAGTCGCAGCGGTTTGGCACTGGGGTTCAGCGAATTCGTGGCTACTTTCGGATTGCTGCTGGTTATCATAGCTTGCGATAAGCAACGTCCTGCAGTCACGCCATTCGCGGTGGGCGCCTATATCACTTCGGCCTACTGGTTCACTGCTTCCACTTCCTTCGCCAATCCTGTCGTCACGCTGGCCAGAGCCGTTACCGATACGTTCACGGGAATCCGTCCGCAAGATACACCGGGATTTATCGTTGCACAGCTTCTGGGAATGATCGCGGCAGTTTTATTCTGCCGCTGGTTGTGGAACGACCCAACGAAGAATCCCGTAAAATTTAAAACTGCCTGATTCAAAATCCCTCAAGCACGATCTTGCCGCGCGATTTGCCCGACTCCAGCAGTGCATGGGCGCGTTTCAGATTGGTGGCGTTGATAGTGCCGAAATGTTCGCCCAGGGTGGTGCGCAGCAGCCCGGCATCCACCAGCGCCGCCATTTCAGTGAGCAGGTCATGTTGATCCAGCATGTCCGGCGTGTTGAACATGGAACGCGTGAACATACTCTCCCAATGCACGGACACGCTTTTGCGCTTGAACTGCGTCACATCCAGCGTCTTCGGGTCGTCTATCAGGCCGAATTTGCCTTGCGGCGCGATGGCTTCGACGATGTGGGCGAAATGCTGGTCGGTCTGGGTCAGGCTGACGATATAGTTGGGCTGCGGGATGGCGATGCGTTTCAATTCTTCGGTCAGCGATTTGCTATGGTCTATGACATGATGCGCGCCCAATTCGCTCACCCATTTCTTGGTTTCGCGGCGCGAGGCGGTGCCTATCACCGTCAGCCCGGTAAGGCGGCGCGCCAGTTGCGTCATGATGGAACCCACCCCGCCGCCTGCGCCGATGATGAGTAACGATTCGCCGGTGACTTTTTTGCCGGGTTTGATCTCCAGGCGGTCGAACAGCATCTCCCACGCCGTGATGCCGGTCAGCGGTAATGCGGCAGCTGCGGCGAAATCCAGCGTGGCAGGCATGTTGCCGACGATACGTTCGTCCACCAGATGCAATTCGCTATTGGCTCCCGGCCGGATGATGGAGCCTGCGTACCAGACGCGGTCGCCTTTTTTAAACATGGTGGCTTCAGGCCCCACTGCATGCACCACGCCTGCGACATCCCAGCCCAGCACTTTCCATTCGTCTGCGGCGGGTTGGGCGTTCTTGCGCACTTTGGTGTCTACCGGATTCACGGAGATTGCTTTGACTTCAACCAGCAGGTCGCGCCCTTTAGCTACGGGTTCGGGCAAAGTGATATCACGCAGCGCGTCGGCCTCGTGTATGGGTAAAGACTTCTGGTAGGCAATGGCTTTCATGGGTTTTCCGCATTCGATAGGCAGTATTGGAACGTAGTTTAGTATACATTTCTGCCTATAATATGCAGCCATATGCCAGCGATTTTTAAATCAGCCAGAGAATGAACAGGAATTGAAAGTGGTTTACCGAGCTTTAGCGATGCGGGTTTCGATCATATGTGGTTCGATCATGCACGGTTTGATAATACGTAGTTCGATAGCGATAGTTGCGATCTGTTTTTCCGGGCTTGCGTCGGCTGGCGGCCCGTTCGACGGCGATTGGTATTTCAAGGCCGATGCACAAGGTCCGCGGGTTTCGGTGTTCCTGCAAGATACGACCTTCTCGGGTTCGGCCGCAGAGTTGCACTTGGTACAAAACGGAACTGCCGTTACAGGCACCTGGCGTATAACAGGCGCTGCCAATGTACAGGCCGGTTCGTTGAAAGGGATGGTGCAGGGCGATACTTTGCAGATCTACCTATGCAGCGATGGTGCGGGGGAAGCTGGTGAAAATGGCACAACTAGCTGCCCCAACTATCCTGTCGAATTCGACTATCTGGTCAACCATGGCACGTGGATGGCCTGGTACAAGAATAAGCAATCCGGTTTTGAAAAATATCTGGCGCTGGAACGCAGTGCTAACGATAAGCACGCATCACAGCAAGAGAAATAGCCGAATCAGATCTTTAGCGATTTGACCGGCTGCCCGAAGGAAGCCCGTACTGCATTGCGCCCGGCATGTTTTGCCGCATACAACGCGGAATCGGCGCGTATCAGCAGGGTCTCGAAAGTATTTTCCTCTTCATCCAGGATCAGGCTGGTCACACCGATGGATACCGTTACATGGAATATCCCATCGGCTCCCATGATGCCTTCTGCAGCCACCGCTTTGCGTAGGCGCTGCGCGGCCTGGATCGCATGTTCGATATCGGTTTCAGGCAGCAGCACGGCAAACTCTTCACCGCCCACGCGGCCTACTACGTCGATATCGCGCAGCGTGAGTTTGCAGATGTTGGAGAAGACTTGCAGCACCTTGTCGCCGATGTGGTGGCCATGCTCATCGTTGATCTTCTTGAAATGGTCGACATCCATCATCAATACCGAGAAATTGTTCTTGTAACGTATGGCGCGGGTCAGTTCCACTTCGGCCAGCGACATGAAATGGCGGCGGTTGAGCAGGCCGGTGAGGTAATCGGTATAAGCGCGGTGTTCGAGCTCCTGCAGCGTGATCTTCAGCTCGGTGATGTCGGTCAGCGCGCCCATGATCTCGATAGGGGCACCGTTGTCGTCTTTGTTCATGGTCAGTTCTTCCCTGATCCATTTCCAGCTATCGTCCGCAGCTCTCAATCTGTATTCGTGTTCGGAGTGTTCTATGCGCTCAAGACGAGACAGGATGTCTTTGATCTTGGGCATGTCTTCGGGATGTATCTTACGCTCCCAGAAATCTTCATCCGCCAGGATATCTTCCGGCTCATAACCGAGTTTTTGTTTGGTGTTGCCGCTGATGAAAGTGGTACGGAATCTGTTCTGGGATTTGGCGATGTAGGTGATGGAAGGTGCTATTTCAAGTAGTTTCAGATATCGGCTGATAAGGTCTTGCGAACTGTTGTTGTCGGCTTCATCGGTAGCGCTTGAATTCACATGTTCCATGTCATCAACCCTTATATGTGGTGAAACTAATAAAAAATTATCCCATATTTTGTGCTGAACGCAATATATCAGCAAATTTCAAATATGGAAATAGTCGTGCGGGATGGATGCAATAGTTATACGAAAGCCGTACGAAAAAACTGGTCTTGGGTAAGTGTTTTATGGGTTTGAATATCAGCGGTTGATACGTTCTCTTAATTCCAGCCCCGCCTTGAAATGAGGGACGTTCTTTTCGGGGATGGCGACCTGTTCGCCGGTCTTGGGGTTACGACCCAGCCGCGGCGGACGTCTGTGTATGCTGAAAACCCCGAAACCGCGGATCTCGACCCTGCCGTTAACGGCCAGGCAGCTTGAGATCTCATCCAGGATGGCGTTCACGGAGACATCCGCATCGTCTTTGGTGAGCTGGGGAAACTGATGCGCCAGCTTCACGACCAGATCGGAGCGGTTCATGGCGCGTAACATCAAAACGCCAATCTATAGCTGGATTGAAAGGCAGGTGAAGTAACCGCCCATCCCGGTGCTGCAACGAGCAGGCTACGGAGTGACCCAAAATGGTGCTTGTCAGGGCGGTTATGCACGGATTCGTTCAGGATAATGTGCGTGTTGCAGCAGTACGGGTGCCCACGGCATCCAGCCCCATATCGTCATGGATCAGGTCGTACCATTTATACAATGCCAGTTCCAAGTCGACATATTGCTGGTCTTCAGGGACGTCGGAGTGTGCGGATAGTACCCCCACCGCGTAGTGGCCGTTACCCAGCACGGCAAGAACCTGGTTCCCTTGCGGTGTATCCATGTTGCCGAGAATTCTACTTATTTTTTGCATGATGTAATTCCCTTAAGTGCTTATATAAAAGTGCAATTTCAAAATTTCTACGCTGAAAATCAAGCAAGGTTGATGCCAGCTTGATTTTGCCTCGCAGCCTGGTTTTTACGACCATCACCTTAGAAGATGTTTGTTGCATTTTTTATGCAGGATTTTCGATAGCGCAAATGTGTAAAGAAGCAAGATGGCGGTGTAATCAAGCAAATCTCGGAGGATAAAATCCCCTGCATAGCCAAGCCGACACAACCCTACAATCGGTGTATGATTTCATGATTGCCGGTTTCATTATCAGCGTGGCTAGATACGCTTCGCAACAGCCAGCAGCATAGGTCTGGACGATATTGCAACGGTGCTAATCCATGTCATGGGGGTGAGCTATGGATACAGCAGTGGCGGCTAATAAAAGCGAAAATGCCGCCGGACAAACGCATGAATCTCACGACCGGGCCGCACTCACGACCGAGATCGTGCA
>DATBPY010000132.1:0-7757 GCA_036561085.1 Methylophilaceae bacterium
AAAAAAAGACGCCCGAAGGCGTCTGGAGGAGGAGAGTAAGTCTTTAATCTGGGCAGTGTTAAATCTGTCCGGAAGGCTGCGCATCATACGCAGTGTTTGTTACAGATTTGTTTCAAGTAGTGGAACTCAGCCCTAAAACTCCCAAGCCCAGGATCAGGCTGATGGAGAGTGCCATCAACAAGTACGAGGTGAATATTGCGACTCTGGAGCGATCCATTTTCGTGACTCCCTGCTATGCCACTTGTTTTAACTGTTGTGCCGACTTGAATTTGTGCCACACGCTTGCGGGTGCCGGTTTGCCCAGCTGGTAGCCTTGCAGCAACCTGGCCCCGGAGTCGATGGCGATGTGCAGTTGTATCTCGTTCTCTATGCCTTCGACGATGGCTTGTGCGTCCAGCTCCTGGATGATCTGTATCAACTTGGGCAGCACTTTGCGTACTTTGGGGTTGATCTGTGCCTGGCGGATGATGCTGATATCCAGCTTGATGAAGTCGGGCGAGATCTCCCACAGGCGGTCTAAATTAGAGTGCTTGCTGCCGAAATCGTCTATGGCGATCTGGTAGCCGCGGTCGCGATAATTGGCGACGGCTTCGTTAAGCTTCTGGTCCAGTTCAACTTCGCTTTCCAGCACTTCGATCACCACTTGGTGGGTGGGTACGGAGTGATTGTGCAGGATGTTCTCGAACACCTTGCCGTGCGCATTGACGCTGGTGAGCAGCTTGGGATGCACGTTAAGGAACAACAGCCCTCTTTCCTGCGGCAGGCTTAGATAGTTCAGCGTGTGCAGGGTACGTGCCACGCGGTCGAATTTGACCAGCCGCCCCTGGTTGTCGGCAAAGCTGAATGCCGCCGACGGGGTGAGGCTGTCGGTGCCACCGATGGATGGGCGCAGCAGGGCTTCGTAGCCCAGCGGCGTGGCATCCTGACCCAGCACGTTAATGGGCTGGAATACGCTGCGCAGATGCAATCCGGCGAATTTGCTGACCACTTCGTCCGAGGTGATCTCCAAGCCGAAATCGTCCAGATCGAGGAATAGCGCTTCGCGCAGGTCCGTCTTGAGTTGGCTTATATTTTCTTGAACCATGATAGATATCCTTTACGTTACCTTTACTTTATTTTGTACGCACTTATTTAGAGTAGATCTGGTCAAACACGCCGCCGTCGGCGAAGTGCTTCTGTTCCACTTGTTTCCAGCTACCGAACACTTCGTTCACCGTGAACAATTCCAGTTTCGGGAAGTCTGCGGCGTGTTTGGCGGCGACGGTTTCCGATACCGGTCTTAAGTGATTGCGTGCTGCGATCTCTTGGCCTTCGTCCGAATACAGGTATTGCAAGTAGGCTTGAGCCACGGCTTGCGTCTTGTGTTTGTTGGCGAATTTGTCTACCACGGTCACCGGGTTTTCGGCACGCACGCTGATCGAGGGGTATACCACTTCGAACTTGTCTCCGCCCAATTCCTTGCGTATCAGCGACACCTCGTTCTCAAAAGTGATCAGCACATCGCCTATGCCGCGTTGTACGAAAGTGGTGGTTGCGCCGCGTCCGCCGGTATCCAGCACCGGTACGTTCTTGAACAGGCGTTTTTCGAAATCGGCAGCTTTCTTGTCGTCGCCGCCTTTTTTCAGCACATAGCCGTAGGCTGCCAAGTAGGCGTAACGGCCATTGCCGGAAGTTTTTGGGTTGGCCGCGATCACTGCCGTGCCCGGTTTGACTAGGTCATCCCAATCCTTGATGTGCTTGGGGTTGCCTTTGCGCACCAGGAATACGGTAACGGACGAGTTAGGCGAGCTGTTATTCGGTAGGCGCTTGGCCCAGTCGGCAGGAATCAGGTGACCGCGTTCCGCCAGCACGTCGATGTCGCTGGCCTGGTTCATGGTGATGACGTCTGCTTCCAGTCCTTCGAGCACGGAGCGCACCTGTTTGCTGGAGCCGCCGTGCGATTGATTGACCGTCACCGTCTCGCCGGATTTCTGTTTCCAGTATTGCGCGAATGCCGGGTTGTAATCCTTATAGAACTCGCGCGATACGTCATAGGAGACGTTGAGCAGCGAAGCATCGGCATGTGCCACCGCAGGGAAGAACAGGATCAGCGCGTATAGAAGCTTGAAATACATTTACTTGGCTTTCGTTATGATTTTTTGATGAAGCGAACTATACGGTCGGATTTAAAGAATGTAAAAGAATTAAAGAACATAGTGCTATAACTATTTAATATAATAAAAGTCAAAAAAACGGCGCGGGATGAACGCGCCGTGGCAATCAAAATAGTACGATTTATTAGTAGAGATTCGGGCGAGGCCCACTTTTGATGCGCTTCACCGCCGTCACCAATGCATCGATGTCGGCATAGGTGTTATATACCGCCAGCGAAGGCCGTACCGTGTTTTCCACACCGAAACGCCGCAATATGGGCTGGGCGCAATGGTGACCGGAACGTACCGCGATGCCTTCTTTGTTCAATGCCGAACCGACTTCTTCCGTGGGTAAACCTTCCAGCACAAAAGAGAGCACGCCCGCTTTTTCGGCAGCGGTGCCTATCAAACGCAGGCCGGGGATATCTTTCAGCCGGGGGGAGGCGTATGCCAGCAGGTCATGCTCATGGCGGGCGATGTTCTCGATACCGATCTTTTCGACATAATCCAGCGCTGCGCCCAGACCTACTGCGTCGGCGATGTTGCCGGTACCGGCCTCGAAACGTGCAGGTGCGGCTTGGTAGACGGTCTTGTCGAAAGTCACGTCGGCGATCATATTGCCGCCGCCTTGCCAGGGTTGGGTGGCGTTGAGCAGGTCTTCCTTGCCGTACAGTACACCGATACCAGTCGGCCCGAATACCTTGTGACCGGAGAACACGAACCAGTCGCAGTTCAGCAGTTGCACGTCCGCACGCATATGCGATACCGATTGCGCGCCGTCCAGCAGCACCAGAGCGCCGGTACGATGTGCCATGTCTATCATTTGCTTGGCGGGGGTGACCGTGCCCAGCGCGTTGGAGACTTGGGTGAAAGACACCAGCTTGGTACGCGAACCGAGCAGCTTCTGGTATTCCTCCAGCAATACCTGGCCGTCGTTATCCACCGGCACTACTTTCAGCACGGCTCCGGTCTCGGCGCACAGTTGCTGCCAGGGCACGATGTTGGCGTGGTGCTCGAGCCAGGTGATGATGATCTCATCATTTTGCTTGAGGTTCTGCCTGCCCCAGCTTTGCGCAACCAGGTTGATGGCTTCAGTGGTGCCGCGCGTGAACACGATCTCGTTCACCGATGCCGCGTTGAGGAATTTGCGCGATTTATCGCGTGCGCCCTCGTAAGCATCGGTCGCGCGTGCCGCCAACTCATGCGCGGCGCGGTGGATGTTGGAGTTCTCGTGCTTGTAGAAATGCACCAGCCGGTCTATCACTGCTTGCGGTTTTTGCGTGGTGGCGGCATTGTCCAGCCAGATCAGCGGGCGACCGTTGACGGTCTCTTTCAGGATAGGGAAGTCGCGGCGTATCGCATTCACATCGAACGCAGGGTGTCCGCTATCGGCAAACTGCGCAGCTTGGCGACTGTCATCCAGGAAATAGAACGATGAGCTGCTGTTACCCGCTTTGTTAACCGGCGCGGTGAGCGAGTTCAACGGTGCCAGGATCGCATGCAGGTCGTCCGCGAACGGTAGCGGTATGTCTGTAGGCTGGTAATTGGCATACGACACGCTTTCCGCAGGCACAGACAGAGCAGGGGAGAACGACTGCGGCAATTCTGAAGTAATACCAGGTGCCGAGCCGCCGCCCGCGCCACTCTTTAAAACAGGCCACATCTCATTCACCAGGCTCTGCAGTAATGCTTCATCCTGCAACGGCTTGCAACTGCCGTCGGGTTCGAATCCGGCGATGTTATTCAAAGAACTATCACTTGTACTCATGATACTTGCCTACTTCGACGTTCTCCAGCACTGCCAGCGCGTCGTCGGTGAGTACTGCCAGCGAGCAATAGAGCGAGACCAGATAGGAAGCGATGGCTTTGTGGTTGATGCCCATGAAGCGTACCGACAAGCCGGGGCTTTGTTCGCCGGGCAGGCCGGGTTGGAACAGGCCGACCACGCCCTGGCGTGCTTCGCCGGTGCGCAGCAGGATGATGCTGCTCTTGCCGTTCTTGACCGGGACTTTGTCGGAAGGGATCAGCGGCACGCCGCGCCAGGTGATGAATTGCGAACCGAACAGCGACACGGTCGGCGGCGGCACGCCGCGACGGGTACATTCGCGGCCGAAAGCGGCGATGGCGAGCGGCGATGCCAGGAAGAAGCCGGGTTCTTTCCATACTTTCACCAGCAACTCGTCGAGGTCGTCCGGGGTGGGGGCGCCGGTACGGGTGCTGATGCGTTGCGACTTGGCGACGTTGTTGAGCAGGCCGTATTCCTTGTTATTGATGAGCTCGCTTTCCTGGCGTTCCTTGATGGTCTCTATGGTCAGGCGCAGTTGTTCCTTGATCTGGTTGTGCGGGCTGCTGTAGAGGTCGGAGACGCGGGTATGCACATCGACCACGGTGTTGACTGCGGACAGCATGTATTCGCGGCCCCATTCTTCGTAATCGACGAAAGTCTTGGGTAGTTCGCGCTCGTCGCGCGCCGAACAGTCTACTTCGATGCTGGTGGAGTCCTTGACGCGGTTGACGCGGTAGATGCCGGCTTCAACGCCTGTCCATGGGAGTAGGTGAGCCAGCCAGCGCGGAGTGATGGTGCCCATCATAGGCACGGTCTTGGTGGCGTTGGCTAGGGTACGGGCGGCGACGTCGCCGAGTGCGGTTTGTGCTTCATGGATATCTGCCATGATGGGTCCTCTGTTGGGTTGCTGCTTCCCTCCAGAGGTCTGGTCAGTTAGCCAAAAACTTTTGATTTGATGCCGCCACGGTGAGTGGTAGGCTTTTTGGTTGCGCTCATTCTAGCGCGTTTTGATTAACTGTGAGAAGGCCCTTGCGTGATGGTGCTGCCGGAAGGTACCGACTTGGTCAGCCACACGTTGCCGCCTATGGTAGAGCTGCGGCCGATGATGATGCGCCCCAGTATGGTCGCCCCGGCGTAGATCACTACATCATCCTCGACGATGGGGTGGCGTGCGTTGCCTTTTACCAGTTGCCCGTCTTCGGAGACATCGAAACGTTTCGCACCCAGCGTCACCGCCTGATACAGCCGCACATGCCTGCCGATGATGGTGGTCTCGCCGATGACGACGCCGGTGCCGTGGTCGATGAAAAAGCTTTCATCTATGGCTGCGCCGGGGTGGATGTCGATGCCGGTGGCGGAATGCGCGATCTCGGAGATGATGCGCGCGGTGAGCGGTACACCCAAGCCGTGCAATACATGCGCGATGCGGTGGTGGGTGATGGCGGTGATGCCGGGGTAGCACACCAGCACTTCGTCGGCGCTGCGTGCTGCCGGGTCACCTTCGAAAGCGGCGCGGATGTCGGTGTCCAGTAAGGCGCGGATGCCGGGCAATGCGGCAGCGAACTCTTTCACCAGCTGGCAGGCTTTGTGTTCCAGCGCTTCGTCTTTTTCGCTATTGAAGCGTAGCTCGCGTCCTACCTGGTCGCATAAGTCGCGTAACGCGACATCCAGCGTATGGCCGACGAAATAATCGATGCCTTCTTCATTCAAGCCCGGCGGGCCGAGGCGGTTGGGGAACAGCGCGGCGGACAGGCCTTCCACGATCTTGGTCAGTGCCTTGCGCGAAGGCAGTTTGGGCGGGCGGTTGCGGCGCTGGCGATGTTCCAGCGAGGTGTCGCGTATCTGGCGCAGCTCGGCGACGATGGTGTCGATCTCGCGCTGCATGTTTTGCACAGCGGTATCTTCCAATTGCGGGATGGAGGCGTTCATGATTTTAAATTCATGGCTTTAAATTCATGGCTTACGTAAATAGAAAAGCGTGGTGTCTGCGTGCTCGCGCCAGAACAAAAGCTGCAGCCCGGTTTGCCGCGCCAGCGACTCGAAATAACTGATCGCGTTGCGGTCGGTGACGATGAATTTGAGTATTTCGCCGCTGTTGATATGCTCCAGCGATTTGCGCGTGCTGAACATGGGCAGCGGACAGCTTAGTCCTCGCGCGTTGATCTCGTGGTCGTATTTGGGTTCGCTGTCTATCAGCTTGAGAGGGTTTGCAGCCATAGATTTATTCCTGGGTTTATTCCTAGATTTAAAGCTTGGGTCTCTATAATTTAGCGATGGATACGCCGGTGGCCTTGAACAGGGCGATGGTCTTGGCACCGACATGCAGGCCGGTCTCATTCAGTGAGCGCGTGGTGACCACTGCGGTCACGGTGCCGGAGGGGGTTTCCACATCCACTTCGGACACTACATCGCCGAAGATGATGGCGCTGATGCGGCCTTTGAGCTGGTTGCGTGCGTTGAGGGCTTCTATGCTCATCATCAAATCCGTGCCAAAGACACTTCGGTGGATTTCACCAGTGCCAGTACTTCGCTGCCGGGCGCCAGCTTCAGTTCGCTCACCGAGCGCGTGGTGATGACTGCGGTGATGATGCCTGCAGGCGTTTCCACGTCCACTTCGGAAACGACCGGTCCGGTGACGATCTCCTTGATGCGTCCTTTGAATTGGTTGCGTACGTTGACTGCGTGTATGGCCATGGTATGGGTCCTTTCAATAACTCATTGCTGCGTTATTCAGCGGCAGGTTCCAGCCCGAGCTGACTTGTTTCAGGGCGGGTTTGGGCAGGTTCTTGCTGTAAAGCTCGCCAAGTTTGCCGCGCAGTTCATGTGCCGCGCGCCGGGTGTAGATGATAGGTAAGCCTAATCTGGTCGCGCTGATGCTGGCGTTGTACAACAGGGTGTGGCTGAGCTGGTCGGTGACCATCACCACCAGTTTGATGCGCTCGGGGATGCTTTTACGGCTATCTGCAGGCTTGCGCCCATCCCAGTGCTCGATGTCCTGCAAACCGAATTCATTCAGTTCGCGGCGTATGGTTTCGATGCGGTCACCGCCGATAACGAGTGTAGACATGATGGTTTCCTCGGTTTGATTGAAAGATTGAGGAGGGAGGCATGGCCTCCCCCCGTGTTACTGACTGCTATTTCGTGTGCTATTTCGCGTAGATCTGGTCGAACACGCCGCCGTCATTGAAGTGCTTCTTCTGCGCTGCCTGCCAACCGCCGAATTCAGGATCGTCGATCGTCACCAGAGTGATCTTCGGGAATTGGCTTTCATACTTCTTGGCAACCGCTTCCAGGGTAGGACGGTAGTAGTTCTTGGCACCGATCTCCTGGCCTTCAGGGCTGTAGAGGTATTCAAGATAGGCCTGTGCCACGGCACGGGTCTTGTGCTTGTCCACCACTTTGTCGACGATGGTGACGGGCGGTTCAGCTTTTATCGAGCGTGACGGGATCACCACATCCACTTTGTCCGGGCCCAGTTCTTTCTTGGCCAGATAAGCTTCGTTCTCCCAAGCCAGCAATACGTCGCCGATACCGCGTTCCACGAAAGTGGTGGTGGATCCGCGCGCGCCGGAATCCAGCACCGGCACGTTCTTGTACAGCTTGCCTACGAATTCGCGGGCTTTGGCTTCATCGTTGTTGTTGTGCTTCAGCGCGTAATCCCAGGCCGCCAGGTAGTTCCAGCGTGCGCCGCCGGAAGTCTTGGGGTTGGGGGTGATGACTGAAACGCCCGGCTTGACGATGTCGTCCCAATCCTTGATGTGCTTGGGGTTGCCTTTGCGCACCAGGAATACGATGGTGGAGGTGAAAGGCGAACTGTTGTTAGGCAGGCGTTTTTGCCA
>DATBPY010000133.1:0-2824 GCA_036561085.1 Methylophilaceae bacterium
CCTTGGATCGTGTGGATGAATTACCAGACGGACAACTAGTGGTACTGGACTACAAGACCGGTTCGAGTTTCAGTCACAATAGCTGGGCAGAAGATCGCATCACCGAGCCGCAGCTTCCCATCTACGCGGCATTGGTGTTGGTCGAAGGCGAAGTCGCCGCAGTGTGTTTTGCCAAGGTGCGCGCGGGTGATTACCAGTTCATCGGCATTGCCAATGACGTGAATACATTACCTGGCGTGAGGGGGCTGCAAGAGGCACGTAAGTTATTCGACGCTACGAAATTCCCCACTTGGCACGACTTGTTACAACACTGGCGCGACAGTCTGGAAAGCATCGCCGACGAGATCAAAGCAGGCGCTGCTGCGGTGCATTTTGCAGATGAAGAACCGTTGGAATATTGCGAAGTGAAACCGTTGTTGCGTCTGCCAGAACGCAAACTGCAGATGGAGCGGGGAGATAAGGCATGACCGAATCCGTGGACATGCTGAAGCAGGATGAAGCCAACCGTATGCGTGCGTTAGAGCATGGTTCTTTCATTGTCGAGGCTCCGGCTGGCGCAGGCAAGACCGAGTTACTGACGCAACGTTATTTGAAACTGCTGGCTACCGTGAATGAGCCGGAAGAGATCGTCGCCATCACTTTTACTAATAAGGCAGCGGCGGAGATGCGTAGCCGCATTCTGGATAGCTTGCAGCGTGCAGCCAACGGCGAAACACCCGAAGCAGCGCATAAAAAGATCACTTACGGCCTGGCGCAAACAGCGCTGCTGCGCTCGGCAGAGAACCATTGGAATCTGTTGGAGCAACCGGCGCGGCTGCGTATCAATACCATAGATTCCCTATGCAGTTATCTGGCACGGCAGATGCCGTTATTGAGCCGTTTCGGCGGCCAGCCGGGCGTGGTGGAAGATGCGACTGCGCATTGCCAGGAAGCCGCACGCCGTGCGCTGGTAACGCTGGAAGATGAAGCGGGTGACGGCATAGTGACCGAAGCGTTACGTTATCTCGATAACGACACAGGGCGGCTGACCGACCTACTGGCGGATATGCTGCTGAAGCGCGACCAGTGGCTGGCAGACGCGGTACATATCCAGAGTGAAGTCGCCACCACTTTGCAGGGGCTGATACAGCAGGATATCGAACATGCGGCAGATGTGTTGTCGCCCATGGTTCAACAGCAGTTGATGCCGCTGGCGCGCTTCGCTGCATCCAATCTCGATTGCAGCCACACCATTGCCATGCTGGTGGACTGGGATACCGCCATTCCGGCAAAGCCGGAAGCGCTACCGTTATGGCGTAGCGTTTGCGAATTATTGCTGACCAGGGATGGCGAATTCCGCAAGGAAAAAGGGCTAAACGTCAGCTACGGTTTCCCGGCGACGGATGCCGGGCGCGACCATAAAAAACAGTTCGCGGACATCGTCGCTACGCTGTCTTCTGCTGCGCCGCTGGCACGCATACGTACTTTGCCGGACCCGCAATCCGCAGAAGAGCAACGCATCGTGAGCGCGCTCGCGAAATTATTGGAATTGGCTGCGGCCCATCTTATGGTGGTGTTCCAGGAAGCGGGCGAGGTGGATTTCGTGGAAGTCGCCAGCCGCGCACTGACCGCGCTGGAAGACGACGATGGCGCGACCGATCTGGCACTGAAGTTGGATTACCGCATTCAGCACCTGTTAGTAGACGAGTTTCAGGATACCAGCCCGTCGCAAGTCAAATTGCTGGAAAAACTCACCGCCGGATGGCAGCCGGAAGATGGCCGGACTCTGTTCTGCGTGGGCGATCCCATGCAATCCATTTATCGTTTCCGCAAAGCGGATGTGGGATTGTTCTTGCAGGCCTCCGAATTCGGTGTCGGCGATCTGCCGTTGACGCCGCTGCAACTCACCCGCAACAATCGCTCATGCCCGGCAGTGGTGGATTGGGTGAATACGGCATTTGCGCAGGTTTTCCCGCAACAGGATGACGAAGCGCGCGGAGCTATAAGATATAGGCCATTCGCTGCGACTCACAGTGCCGAAGGCAATGAAGGCGTGCAAGTGCATCCGCTGGTGTTGAGCAACGATAGTCGCAGTGGTGACATGAGCGCCGAAGAAGCACGCTACCTGACCGAATTGATCGTGCGTGAACGCACAGCAAACCCCAATGCCAGTATCGCCGTGCTGGTACGTGCACGAGCGCATCTGGAAACGTTAGTGGCGGAGATACGCAGCCATCAGGCAGACCTGCGGTTCCAGGCAGTGGAGATCGAACAGCTCTCCGGTCGCCAGACGGTACAGGATATACACGCGCTAACTTGCGCCCTATTCCACCGTGCCGACCGCGTGCACTGGTTGGCGATCCTGCGTGCACCCTGGTGCGGATTGACGCTGGCGGATATGCACGCACTGGCGGCAGACGACCACAACAGCAATATCTGGCAACTGATGCAGGATGAAGAACGCATTGCCAAACTCTCGGGCGACGGCCAGCAACGTTTGCGGCATGTGCGTGACATCATCGCCGAGGCCTATGCGCATCAGGGCAGGCAATCCATGCGCCGTTGGGTGGAATCGGTATGGCTCAAACTGGGCGGCGCTGCGTGTTTGTGGGATGCAGGCGATGTGCGCGACGTGCAGGCGTTCCTGGCGTTGCTGGAAAATATGCAAAGCTTCGATGCGACGCAACTGCAAGCCAAAATGGAAAAACTCTATGCCGCGCCGGATGTGCAGGCTGACGGTAGTTTGCAGTTCATGACCATCCATAAATCCAAGGGGCTGGAATTCGACACGGTGATCCTGCCCGGCCTGCACCGCACGCCGAAGAAAAAGGACAGCCCGCTGTTG
>DATBPY010000134.1:0-7636 GCA_036561085.1 Methylophilaceae bacterium
GCGCGTCACCATACAATTGCTGGATACGGTGATCGTCAGTGCTTTCCGTAACCCGGAATTGGGCCCACCGCATGAGGTGCTGCATCTCTTCCTGCAATCGCTGGGGCATGTGCGCAGCAATACCATATTGCTTTACGGCCCCAATGGTGAATTGCTCTACCAGTCGCCTCCATCCACTTACCATCTCGATTACGAGCCGCCGAACTGGTTCAAGCAACTGGTGGCTCCGCACACGGAAAGCGTGATGCGGCGTGTACGCTTCGGCGCACTGGAAGTCACATCGGACTCGAGCGGTGCGGTTCGCGAAGCCTGGGGCACGGTGCGGCAGTTGCTATGGATGGTGGGCGTGTTCTTTGTCGTACTGAACCTGATGGTGTACTGGGCGCTGGGGCAAGCTCTGGGGCCGATCCGGGACATCCTGGGCGCGATACGGCGCATGGAGCAGGACGATCTGAGTGTGCGTCTGCCGCGATTCAAGTTGCCGGAATTCCATCGCATAGGCCAGAGTTTCAATCAGATGGCGGCTTCGCTGGAAGTCAGTACCGCAGAGAGCCGCCGCCTGGCGTTGATGGTCACGCAGACCGGCGATGCGATGATGATGCACGACCTGCAAGGCAATATCTCGCTATGGAACCCGGCTGCGGAACGCATGTTCGGCTACAGCGCCGACGAAATGATAGGCCAGTCGGCAACACGCTTGATCCCGCCGGGACGCGAGAATGAACTGAAACACAATCTGGCGGTGATCGCCGAACGGCGCTTGCTGGAAAATTTCCAGACCCAGCGCTTGACCAGGGATGGACGTCTGCTGGATGTCGCCTTGTCTGCGGCACCGTTCATCGATCCGCATGATAACCAGGTGGTGGGCGACATTTGTACCATGCGCGATACCACCGAGCATAACCGCGCGGAAGAAGCAGAACGCAAACTGGAAGAGACGCGCCAGTTGTCGCAGATCATCCAGCAGCACATCGAAGACGAACGTCGCAGCCTGGCGCGCGAGTTGCATGACGAGTTGGGGCAGTACGTGACAGCAGTCAAGACGTTTGCCGTGGCGATAGGTAATAAAGCCGGCAAAGGCTCGCCCGAGATCACTTCCAGCGCGCAAACCATCGTCGCCGCAGCCAATCATATCTATGACGGCATGCACAACATCATCCGCCAGCTTAGACCGGGTGCGCTGGATAATCTGGGGCTGACCGAGACTTTGCGCGATGCGGTAACCGAGTGGCAGGTGCAAAGCCCGAAAATGAAATTCCACCTGGAGTTCGTCGGAAAACTGAACGATCTGGGCGAGACATTGAATATCAACCTGTACCGCATCGTGCAGGAATCGGTGACCAACGCGGTACGCTATTCCCGTGCCAGCGAAATTAACATCAGCTTGCAACGAACTCCGAGTGGAGATGTCAGTCTTAAGGTGCGGGACAACGGAGTAGGCATGGACATAGGCAAGATCGATCAGACCCAGCAGTTCGGCTTGCTGGGCATGCGCGAACGGGTGCAGTCGTTGAACGGCAGTTATGCATTAGAATCGTCACCCGGTAAAGGGGTGGATATACAGGTGTACATACCAATCGGAGGCAAGGAATGATCAATGTCATGCTGGTAGATGACCACGCTGTGGTGCGCATGGGTTTCAAGATGCTGCTGGAATCGGCGAGCGACATCAAGGTCATCGCCGAGGCCGAGAACGGCGAGCAAGGCGTGAAGATGTACGGCGAAGCCAAGCCCGACGTGGTGGTGATGGACATCACCATGCCCGGCATCGGCGGCCTCGAAGCGATAGAACGCATCATGGCGAAAGACGACCATGCCCGGATACTGGTACTGTCGGCGCATGAAGATTCGGTGCACCCCAAGCGCGTATTGAATGCCGGTGCTTTGGGCTACCTGACCAAGCGCAGCGCGGCGGAAGAATTGATCAAGGCGATACGCACCGTCGCCGGACGTAAGAAATATCTGGAAGCCAGCATCGCGCAACAGATGGCGATACAGCAATTGAACGGTGAACAGAATCCGGTGGATGTATTGTCTGCACGCGAGTTCGAGGTGTTCATCGCGTTGGCTAAAGGCAAGACCACCAACGACATCGCCGAGACTTTGTGTCTAAGCCCGCGCACCGTGGGCACCCATCTCTATAACATCAAACAGAAACTAAGCGCTTCCACTTCCGCCGATCTGGCCCTCATGGCGATGCGTTGCGGCTTGATCGACCCTTAATAAACTAACTGGAAGGACATAAGTTAACGAGGCAGTAACTTATGATTCCTTACGCTACAGGCGCGGGCGTCACCGCGACCTGATTCCTTCCCTGATTCTTGGCGTTATACATGGCGCGGTCGGCCCGCGACAGCATCTCTATGCTGTCTGATTCGCTGGCAGCCAGGATGGACACCCCTATGCTTACCGTTACCTTCAGTTTGATGCCGTCAGCCATGATCTCGGTATTCTCTATGGCTTTACGCAGGCGCTCGGCCAGCATGCTGGCTTCCTTGATATCGGCGTGAGGCAGCAATACCACGAATTCTTCTCCGCCGAAGCGCGCCAGGATGTCCGATTTACGCAAAGCGCCGAGTCCGACATGGACGATGGCTTTCAGCACTTCATCTCCTGCGGCATGGCCATGGGTATCGTTCACTTGCTTGAATTTGTCCAGGTCCAGCATCAGGATGGAAAGCGCCTGACCGTAACGATGCGAGCGCGCGCATTCTATGCGCGATTGTTCGTCGAAATAGCGGCGGTTGTAAGCTCCCGTCAGCGGATCTTTTTGCGACAGCGCAGATAGCCGTTGCTCGGATTTATACAGCTCGTAAGACAGGGTCGCCAGCCAGTAAATGACCAGCGGCGCGATGGTGGCGGAAGCGAGTGCACCTATCAGCAGGTCTTCACGGGGAATGGCGTGTTTGATGGCCAGGTCGTAGATCGCTGTCATGCCTATGGTGCCGCTTACAGCTAACAGACTGGCAACCAAGGTGACTCCTAAGCTGCCGAATCGTTGGTTTAAGGCTCGTATCATATTGAGTTCTTTCTAGAGTTGAGACTTGAATTAAAAAGTTAGAGTGGAGATGTCGGCGTTTTGTTCGCAGTGAACCAAACACTCAACAGCCCTCCGCCGATGATCAGCAAGATCGCCAGCCAGTTAAGCGCCGACAGATGGGCATGCCAGAACCAGATGTCGAACAAGCTGACGAATACGAGGGTAGAGTAGGCAAGGCTACCCACCGTCAGGCAATCGCCTTTGCGATAAGCCCTGGTCATGGCGAGTTGCCCCAAGGTGGCTGCAAAGCCTATGCCGACTAATAATGGAATGTCTGCCATGGTGATAGAGTGGAATTGCTGGGTCATGGCCCAGATGGCGCTACCTATGGTGCATACCAGGGTGAAGTAGAACACGCTACGCCATTCCGGTTCGTTGAGGCGGCCGAGTTGGGTCACCTGCAGGTAGACGAAGCCTGTCAAAATGCCGGAAACCAGACCGGGACCGCTGGAAATCATGAAACTCCAGCGCAGCATGGGGTCCAGCAAAAGCACCACGCCGACAAATCCCAGCAGGATAGAAGCGACCAGCACCGGACTTACTTTCTCATGCATGGTGAAGGCAAAGAAGATCGCCAGGAAGATGGGCGAGGTATAGTTCAGCGACAGCGCGGTGGCTAACGGTAACTGCGGGACGGTATAGAAAAACAGCATCATGGCGATAAAGCCATTGATGCTGCGTGAAAGATGCAGTCGTATATGGGGTGTGGCAAGCGGCATGTGCCGGGGGAGCGTAAACAGTACAATGGCGATCAGTCCGAACAGCGAACGGTAAAATACCAACTCGGCGGAGGAATATTTTACCGCCCCGTATTTGACACATTCGCCCATAATCGCAAAAGAAATAGCAGCGACGACCATCCACAAACTATTCAGGGTCGTTGTTCTATTCATGCCTTATGCCGGAACAGGGTCATATGCGGTTTGTAGACACAAGGCCTACAGATATGTGGATTCTAATTAGGTATACATTCTAACTGATTGTTTCGCATATGATGATGATTTTAAATGTTGAGTTGGTACTGGATATTAAGACACGAGATGAATGCAGACTTTGAGCGCAGGTTCGGCGGTACTTCCAGGCTCTACGGCGAGGAGACTTTTGCCCGTTTTCATGGTGCGCATGTATGCGTGGTGGGCATAGGCGGCGTAGGTTCGTGGGCGGCAGAGGCATTGGCGCGTAGCGGCATAGGCAAGCTGACGTTGATAGACCTGGATAACATCGCGGAATCCAACACCAACCGCCAGATACATGCATTGGGCGACGAGTACGGCAAAGCCAAAGTGTTGGCGATGGCGGATCGTATCCATGCCATCAATCCGGCATGTGAAGTGACCATGATAGAAGAGTTCGTGGATGCGCAGAATCTGGATCAAATGCTGGGCCGGGGTTACGACGCAGTGCTGGATGCCATAGACCAGACCCGCGTCAAAGCGGCAATGATCGCATGGTGCAAAGCGCAGGGCGTATATATAGTGTCTACCGGTGCCGCAGGCGGGCAGACCGATCCTACCAGAGTGCGGGTGACTGATCTGACACAAACCATACAAGACCCGCTGGCTGCTCGCGTGCGTAGTCTGCTGCGCAAGGAGTATGGGTTTACCCGCGATGCGAAGAAGAAATTCGGGGTGGAATTCGTATTTTCGGATGAGCCGATAAAGTATCCGCAACAGGCGTGCGATACTGGTGACGGGGTCGATGGTACGAACGCTGCGCCGGAAGGGTTGAATTGCGCCGGGTTCGGTTCCTCGGTATGCGTGACCGCCGTGTTCGGTTTTGTGGCAGCATCGAGGGTGTTGGCAGCTATTACATAATAATCTTGGAACTAACTATAAAGGGGGTTGTAATGAACAAATCATTCAATAGGAATATAGTAGGTATCTGTCTGTTTGTGCTGGTAAACACCGCGGTTCTTGCAGATGAAGCTGTACTGCCTGAGATCGCCCCAGTCGATGAAACGCCTATCCCGCAACTGCAGGAACAAATGCCGAATGACGCCACGACGACTGCAGACGACGTAACAACGCCGAGTACAGACGCTGCAGGGCAAGCATTGACCATAGTCCTGGATTGCGGAGATTGCAAACCCAGCGATTTTATCTTGCAAACGTTGAAAGAGACTTATAACGGCAAGAAGTCGGCAAACGCAAAACCCGTCACCTACACCATCACAGCCTACAGGGCTCGCAATACCGGCGCGCGCCTTGCTTTCGGCATGATGGCAGGCAAGGACCTGATCTCCGGTGTCGCTACCTTTGACGGCGGCACAAGCGCCGTAGGCGATAGCGCTATCACCATCCTGTGCGGCACAGATTGCGTGGCGAGGAATGTGGGAGAAATGCTGGCAGGACTGCAGCATTGATCCATAGCCGATTCGCATAGCGAGAGGAGTAAAGGATGCCCTTGCAGCGGACTTGTTCAGGGCTTCCTTTTCTTGCCTGAATCGACCTTTTGTTATACCCTTTACATGTGCTGGGGATATACTAGAAATACGATTATAAATTTACGATTATAAAAATAAATTGCAAGCTAACAGCGAGGGTATGATGAAAAATCCACTTGAGTCGGTCACGGGTACCATAGTTTCAGGTCTGATCCTGACGCTGGTGCTGTTCTTGGTTCTCAAAAACTTTATTCTGGCGGGGGTCTGATATGGAATACTTCCCGGCAATTGCGCGTTGGATACATTTCATGGCCGGTATCACCTGGATAGGCCTGCTTTACTATTTTAACCTGGTACAGATGGCCGCGATGAAAGATGCCGCCGCTGACGGTACCGCTGCCGGTATCAGCAAACACGTGGCGCCGCGCGCGCTGTTGTGGTTCCGCTGGTCTGCGGTCGTGACTTGGCTGGCCGGTGCATCATTGCTGGGCCCGAATCTCGGTGCTGCGTTGATGTTGCGTCCCGAATTCGCGGGTATCGGTATCGGCGCGTGGCTGGGCACTATCATGCTGTTCAACGTGTGGGTACTGATCTGGCCTAACCAGCAAAAGATATTGGGCATGAAGCCGGCTTCCGACGACGAGAAAGCGAAAGCACGTCGCGTCGCCATGCTGGCTTCGCGTACCAATATGATGCTGAGCATCCCGATGTTGTTCTTCATGGCAACGGGGTTGAGTCACCGCATCGTTTAAATCGATTTAATATGAGCGCAAACGGCGGCGCTTGCCGCCGTTTTCCTTTTTAAAAGCAGGATTAAATTTAAGATATTGCAAACATCATGTCACATTTGATGAATACCTATAACAGCCAACCCGTTACTTTCGTCAAGGGCGAAGGCGCATGGCTATGGGATACCGAAGGCAAACGTTATCTGGACGCATTGGCTGGCATCGCCGTCAACGGCCTGGGGCATGCACACCCCAAACTGGTCGCTGCCGTCAGCGAACAAGCGGGCAAGATGATCCATGTCTCCAACATCTACCACACGCTCGAACAGCAACGACTGGCCGACAAACTCGCTGCCGTTTCGGGCATGGACAAAGTGTTCTTCTGCAATTCCGGTTGCGAGGCTAATGAAGCCGCCATCAAACTGGCACGGTTATACGGGCATGGTAAAGGCATAGAACTGCCGGCCATCATCGTCATGGAGCAGTCATTCCACGGGCGTACCTTGGCGACGCTGTCGGCCACCGGTAACCGGAAAGCGCAAGCTGGCTTTGAGCCGCTGGTGCCGGGTTTCGTGCGCGTGCCGTTCGACGACCTGGACGCCATCAATATCGTGGTCAAGAACAACCCCAATGTCGTCGCTGTACTGGTGGAACCGATACAAGGCGAAGGCGGTATCAACATCCCCAAAGACTCCGAAAGGTATCTGAGCGGCCTGCGTGCCATATGCGATAAACAAGGTTGGCTATTGATGCTGGATGAAGTGCAGAGCGGCGTCGGTCGTACCGGCGAATGGTTCGCTTTCCAGCACACCGACATCATGCCGGATGTGATGTCGCTGGCAAAAGGCCTGGGCTCCGGCGTGCCGATAGGCGCTTGTTTGGCGCACGGCGCGGCTGCCGAGGTATTCACGCCCGGCAAGCACGGTTCCACTTTCGGCGGTAATCCGCTGGCGTGTACTGCTGCCTTGACCACGCTGGCCGTGATCGAAGATGAAAAATTGATGCAGCACGCCGACCAACTCGGCAACTGGATCAATGCCGCGTTCAGCGCCAAGTTCAAAGACGTACCGGGCGTGGTGAAGATACGCAACGCCGGACTGATGATAGGCATAGAGTTGGACCGGCCATGCATGGAACTGGTGGCACAGGCATTGCAAGCCGGGCTATTGATCAACGTCACCGCAGAAAAAGTGGTGCGGTTATTGCCGCCGCTGGTGATGCAGCAGCATGAGGCGCAACAACTGGTGGATATCCTGTCCGGCCTGATCGAGAAGCTGTTACAGGCCTGAGTGGATTACGGTGAATAATGGTGAATGACATGGCAGTCAAACATTTCCTGCAATTCAAGGACCTGAACCGGGAAGAACTGGATTACATCTTTGCCCGCGCGCGTTGGATCAAAGCCAAATTCAAGGATTACCAGCAATACTGGCCGTTGTCGGATCGTACTTTGGTGATGATCTTCGAGAAAGCCAGTACCCGCAC
>DATBPY010000135.1:0-16846 GCA_036561085.1 Methylophilaceae bacterium
GTTACGCAAGACGTCCCACGGCGGGCTTTGGTGTCCGATCTCCAGGCGCGCTCTCTCGATACCGTGTGCCATGAATTGTTTGGCCATGCGTTCCTGCATGGCTTCGCTTTTGAAGTTGCCGCTGTTGATGATGAGGTGCGAGTCCGGGACGGCTTTGAGGATCTCCGACCAGGCACGGATCAGTTTGTAGTTGATGCGTACCGAGCGCGTCAGGGTGCCGAAGGTGATGTGGCCTTTACGGCTGGCAGGGAGCTCCCCTACTTCACCGATGTCTTTGATGGGGCGGTAGGCGTAGGCCGGGGTGGGGAGTCTCCATAGTTTCTCGGCAAAGTAGGCGTCAGACCCCGGCGGTGCGGTCGGGGCATCGGTCAGGTAGTAGTCTATGGCGGTAAGCCCTGTGGTGTAGCCGAAGTCCAGCCAGTGCAGGGAGACGGGCGCGGGTTTACGGGCGAAGACCAGTAGGCGGTTGTCGCCGGTGTGACCGGCGACGTCGATGAGGATGTCGATGCCGTCGGCGCGGATGCGTTCTGCTAGTGCAGCATCGCTCATGCCGCGGGTGGGGATCCAGTGGTCTACATAACTCTGGTAGACCGCGGTACCGCTATCCGCTTGATTGATCTGCGCATAGGCATAGATTTCGAACCGGCTATGGTCGTGATGCGCCAGCAAGGGCTCCAGAAAATAGCGGCTGGAGTGATTAAAGAATGTGGGAGAAACATAACCTACTTTTAACCGTCGTTTGGGGTCGCGATTGTTGGTATGCGGTTTCCAGTTATCGTAGAAAACGCGCGCAACATGTTCTTCGAATTGCCGGTAGTAAGCGTACAGCTCTTCGCTACTGTAATCAGGGTGGTAATTCACGCAAAAAAAGATATTGCTGAAGACCACGTAATAATCAGGATTGATCTCCAGTGCCTTACGATAGTAAGCCAAGGCCTCATCCAGCGAGCCAATATCTTTGAATACATTGCCAATATTGTTATATGTTTGAGAATTGGTAGGCGCTAGTTCTATCGATTTTTTATAGCTATCGATTGCCATCTCCGGATAACCGGCCCTATCAAAATATATGCCTAGATGATGGTGCGTTTCAGCAAAATCCGGGTTTATGCTGAGGCTATTGCTTAAATTAGCTAATGCCAGCATCAATTGATTTAAAGTGCAGTAGACCAAGCCCAGCCTGGTCAGCGCTCTATATGATTGCGGATCATAATTTACCGCTTCAACCAAGGCGTCTCTGGATTTTTCAAAGTCTCCCAATATTTCATATATCAAACCAAGGCTAAAATACAACTCGCTGTGCGTGGGATTAAGCTGAATGGCTTTTTTTATACTGGCGATAGCTTCGTCATATTGCTCCAGATTTTTGAACACCAGCCCCAAATTGTAATGGGCTTCTGCGAAATCGGGTTTTATGGCGATCGCGTTAAGGTAACAAGCGATTGCTTCCTGATATTGACCGACTTTATCAAGCGCAGTACCCAAATTACCATACGCTTCTGCAAAGTCTGGTTTTAGCGCGATGGCGCGCCTGTAACAAACAATAGCATCATCAAACCGCCCCTGTTCTTTGTAGGTGTTACCCAAGTTGAATTGGGCTTCTACATGATTGGGGTTAAGCTCCGTGGCACGTAGAAAATTGGCGGTTGCCTCTTCATATTTCTTTTGAGCTTGGAGTACGTTTCCCAGATTGCTATAAATATCCGGATCGTCAGGCGTCGATTCTGCAGCCTTTAACAATGCACCTTCTGCCTCAATATATTTTTCCTGTTGGGCATAAACCAACCCCAAAGCTTTCCAGGCAAAAGCATCCTGCGGATTCGATTGAGTAAGTGAAATCGCGAGTGCCGCGGCGGCGGGATACTGGCCGCTATAATAAAGATTGATGAGTTGTTCGGTGGGGGTTTGAGTGGGAACCATTGCATCCGGTTGAGTTGCCCCTTGAATAAGCACCGGCGATGTGGGTTGTGCATGAGGCGATTGAATCGGGGGCCGCTGAGTCTCCGGCAGATTCGGCGCTTGTCGGCTGCGCGGTTCTCGCACTATATGGGCAGCCAGATCATCCAAAGCCTGCCCGCTTAATCCATGTTGACGTGCCAGATCCAGCACCTCTCCAGCAGCTTGCCATTCTTCGAGGTCCACCAGAGCATTGATATAGCTGAACCAGTATTGCGAATGCTCCGGGTGAGTTTGCAAAACCTCTTGTAAAAGTCCCAGGCCTGCGGCTGTATCGCCTTGGCTGATATTCAATAGCCCGAGATTGTGTTGCGCGTCGGCGTTCTGTGGGGACGCTTGTAATATCTGCTTATAAAGGCGCTTCGCAGATTCCAATTCTCCCGCCTGGTGCAGGCCGATCGCTTGCCCTAATTTTTCCTGTACGCTCATGCTGGTTCAATTTTTCCCGGAAAGGCGCTTATGTATAAGCTCCGCCATGGATCTGGCTTTTTTATCCATCAACGCCTCTCCTGAAAGTTTTTCCCATACTTTCAAGCTTTGTTCAGCAGTAAACCAACTCGAAAAACTGCGAAGATATTCATACGCGACCACGGCTACAGTACGCACCCATCCAAGGGCATCATCGGTCATGGGTAATTGCTCAAATTCTTTTAAGGGGGCGAGCCAAGGCTCGTTAAAAACAGGGCCCGCTTTGCCCTGCAGGTTCTCATACAACCCTTGGGCCCATTGCGCAGACATTTCCCGCCGCCCGCTATCTGCCATGATTCTGATGCCGGACAGCAATCGCGGCACGGTGATCTCGCCCTGCATCAGCGACATCACAATCGCTTGCGCTCGCTGAATACTTGCCCAACGCTGTGCGGGGGAAAGCGCCTGATCTCTTCCCTGCCTATCCAGATTCAGCGCAAGCCAATAAGCATTACCCAATTGACCGGAAGGCACAGCGTTCATCCAGGCTGACAATTGAGGGATCGCATACGCCATTTCCGAAAGGCTTTCATGCCATAGATTGGCATTTTCCAAAGCAGCGATATTTTCTATCTCCGCCGTTGTCCCGCAAAGTATGCCTTGCTGTTCCAGCTTGATTGCCGTATCAGGTTTGCAGAAAAACAAGTTGATAAGCGACAACTCTATTACCTCATCTTGATGAGGTACCAACAAACCATATCCTGGAAGTAATCTGTAAGGCGTATATCCGCAGACCTTCAACAGGTTGTAAGTACTTAAATCCGTCTTCGAAGAATTGCGTAGAGATGCCAGAATGAGCGGAGAAGATGCATCAACGATATCGATCAAATGACCGATTTTTGATGCCGTGCCGTCATTGTAATCAAGAGAGAATCTGACCAAATCAGGTAACGGCTGATCGCTAGCGGGGGAGTCCAGCACGGTCACATTCTTCAACTGATTGTATGCAATCGATTTATGCAATAGCGAAATAGCGACCGGATCAGCGCGCACAGCCACAGACATGCCGCCTGAAACCGACTGCGCCTTAGCCATAGGAATAGCGAACACACCCGGATCTTCGGCAAAATCCCAGAAAGTCTTGAATAACCCGGCATGTTGTACCAGGAATTCATCTTCAGCCTCAAACCATTTACCTTGCTCGCGCAAGATATAGGCATACATATCATCAGGCAGGTCATGCACTAAAAGGCGACTGTTGTCCCCTATCGGCAATGAAACCACAACTTCGTCACCCAACAGGTTGGCGATAGGCAATTCCGGGAATTTTTTATCCCAAGCCTCGATATAAGCAGCTTCCATTTGCGCCGTGAACCTGACCGGATCGCCAAAGATGCCTTTGCGCATGGCCGCCGGAATCTGCTGCCTGAGATCGGAAATGCGTTGCGGATTTTCGGCCAAGCGGGCTGCGCATTCCACATACTCATCTTCGTGAAACGCGATGCAATCATCCAGATCCATGCCCACATTCTTAATGATCGAATACGAGAGTCGTTGTGCATGCGTATCGCCGACCAATGTGATCACAGGCACGCCCATCCATAAAGTCTCTACCGTGGTGGTACCGCCCGTGAGCGGGAATGTATCCAGGGCGATATCGATCTCGTTGTAGTACAGGACGTGCGCGCCGCCTTTGGGGTGTTTCTCAAATACCATGATCACTCGGTCGGCGGAAACGCCATAACGCGCAAATGTCTTGATCAGATTATCGCGAGTCGCCTGCACTTTGAGATTAGGGTGGTTCAGGTATATCTTGCTGCCGGGTACGCGATGTAATATGCGGCTCCATAAGGCAATGGTAGGCACATTCAGCTTGTATATGTTATTCATTGAGCCGAATGTCACGTAACCATTCCTGACTACAGGCACGGGGAGTTCGATCTCATGTTCCGGCAACTCATCCACGGTGATGAATGATTCGGGCAGTCTCAGCAAACGCTCGACGAAATACAACGAACTTTTCGGGCCATCCAGCCAGGGGTCGGAAACGACGTAATCCACTTCTTCCAGGCCGTATGAGAATGGATAGCCCAGATAGCTCATCTGAACCGGCGCGGGGCGGTATATCAAAACTTCAGTACGCGCGCCTGCGGTATAGCCTCCCAATTCGATCAGGATATGGATCCCGTCGGCATGGATACGATCTGCAGCTTCCACGTCATTCATATCCACGATACGAATAAAATGATCAGCCGCTCCGATATAGCTTTCGGTAACGAAATCTTCCTGCTCTTTCGACGCTGCGGAATAAAGGAAAATCTCGAATTTGCTGCGATCCCGGTAGTTGATCAGGCTGCGTAAGAACCGCGTGACCACATGATGCCTGAGGTCTGCCGAAAGGTAGCCGATACGAATACGCTTGCTGCTCGCGAATGCGACCGGATATTCAGTGAATGCAGGACGCATGCGCAATCTGCGGAATACCTGCGCCGCCGAACGGTGCAGATCCAATAATTTTTTATTGCTGAAGCCGTGACTGCTTAGAAACGGCAGGTTCGCCATCAAGAACAGGGTGAATAATTTGGTGCCTTTATCGAACTCGTGTACTGCATTCGGCAGCAACTTATCCGATATGTCCCACATGCAATACAACTTGGCGATGGAAAAAGCAGCGACAGAAGCGACTCCCGGCTGCTTCATTGCAACGATCTTGGCTGAAAGCGCCAAGGCCTCGTCTATCTTATTGGCTCTGGCAGTTACCTCCAGCAACCGGCTCCAAGCCCACACATCACCCGGCGTGTGCTCCAGGATATTTTTATATATATCAATCGCAACCGGGAAGTCACCTTTAACGGCAGCCACCATTCCCAATCCATTCATCGCTTCAAGGTTGGGCTCGTTATCGCTGGTGGCCTGCTGGTAGCACTCCTTTGCCTTATCCACCTGGCGTAAGCGTATATAGTGGTTACCCATATTGATCAGCGCCTTGCGATGCCCGGGCTCAGCCTGCAATGCCTTCTTCAGCCAAATCTCGGTTTGCGCAATGTCGCCGTCATGATCCGCGCTGATCGCCGCCAAGGTGTTATATACATCAGCATTCACCTCGGGATGAGTAAGCAGTCTCTGGCTTATACGACGGCTCTCTTCATAGCGTCCGGTAAGCAAGGTGATCGAACTCATCAACGAGTCCAAAGCAAAATTACCGGGAAACGCCTTGAGCAATCTTTTGCACATCTTCTCGGCATCGACAAACCGGCCTGACCGCGCCAGCCGCACCGCTTCATCGTAGGAAATCGTGCTCATATGATTTTGAGTTTGAACCGGAAGTTGATCGCTACTGGATTTTTAGTCATACCCTGAATATATCTTTGATCACCGGCCGAGTAGGCGGTTTGAATACGAGAGCGCCCTGCTCCGCATTGAACACAAAGCAGTTACCCGGCGTATCGCCATTCACAATGTGAGTGCCCATCGCAAGCACAGTATGGTCCGCGATATGGCATCGCCCGATGATAGCAGTATTGGGGTACATCACCACGCCTTCGCCGATGACCGGCGCCACGCCATGGTTTTTGCCGACCGTGGAATTCTGATATAGCACCAGGTAATTACCGTAGGTTGCCTTGGACAGAACGATCCCTACCGAGTGGCCGATGAAGAAAATGTCCGGCATCTCTATTTCGTAGAATAAATCTATGCCATTCAACATCTTATTTAATGAAAACAATTTAGTGCAAATCATGGCATCCGCTTCGTTACGCCAGATGGTATTCGCTAGAAAATACAGATAGATACAATATTGAGAGGAATGCAGGTAATTGAATTTGTTTTCAGGCCACATCTGCACGGCATTGATGCATTTTTCGATACGCGCCAATGTCTGGTCGACATGACGGCTCAGCACTTCTTTGATTGTGCCTTGCCGACCGTCCGGGAAGAAGGTCTCCAGTTGCTTGGAGGTATAATCAACCAGACCCTGCACGGATTGTTCAATCAGTTCCATTAGGCGTGTTCCAATTCCAGATATTGATCCACCACGTCTTTAACCAACCGGGGCTGGACGCCAAGCCTCTGCAGGCGGCTGATATCGCAGACAGATGCTTTCTGCAAAGGGGTATCTCGATCCAGCGTGACCGACCAGCCATGGCGGTTGAAGATTTCGGCCAAGGTCGCATTGGACACATTCTCACCGCTGGCCACATTGAATATGGCTTTTTCTTCACTCTCCAGGATCGCGATCAAGGCAGTCACCACATCGTCCAGATGGATATAGTCACGTACGATTCCGGTACCGGAGTCCAGACCAAAGTTTTTTTCCCTTGCTGCCCGTTGCAACCATTCTGACAAAAAGCCGGGAGACCCTGGCGCGCTGTCATAAACACAAGACAACCGCGCTATCGAAGCGCGACCACTCGACGCCGTCAGGCATAGATTCTCGCCCAATGCTTTGGATAGATCGTAGATATGCCTGGGTGAAGCCGGGTTCAACTGCAACGTAACATCTTCCGATGCTATAGACTCCGGCAGCCCATCGTATAAACGGGTGGACGACAAATAAACCAGCCTGTCGAATTCAGCCTCTTTCAATAACCTTGCCAGCAAGCTGACATGCGCTTCGACAGTATCATATGGTCGCGACAGATAATCCGCAGTCAGCCCGACACAGTAAAACACTTTACCCAACGGGCGCGAGAACTGCTCAAGCTCCTCGCGGCCGGGAGTATAAACATCGTGGCCGGCCTTCTGTAGGGTAGCGACTATCCTTGAGCCGACGAAACCCGTGGCGCCAAGAACTGTATAACTCGATTCGGGCAATTACAGCCCGCCTAGCGGATGATGCAGCGCAGGATCCTTATGGCGCAAGTATTTCGGGCTGACATCGCGGCATATGAGGAAGTCTTTTCCCGACAACAGATTGACGTCCTTGACGGCAACCATGTTAAACCCGTGATCCGGCCCTTTAAGGAACACGGAATCGCAAGGAATGATCTCAATCGGCTTGCCCGATAGATCATAGTTGGAGTTAAAGTCCCTCACTGCAAACACGTGATAGCCATGTCCGGTCAGGTAGCGCACGATATCTGTGTTTTCAAGACCGTTCGACCAGTCGACATAGCTTCTATGAACTTCGAACACGATATTCGGTGCCTGCCCGGCAGGCTGGCTCAGCATGGCGGCAGCGCCCTTCAGTGCCCGCAATTCAGCGCCTTCGATATCGAGCATGATCAGACCGAGCGATTTCTCTCCAAGTGCGGCGAGATATCCATCTATGGTGACCGTTTTGAATGCATCCTTTGCATCGACATCCACTTTTTCAGGGTGCGCGAACGAGTCGTAGCCGACCAGTGCCAGCGATGTAGAAGCATCGTCCCACAGACCTTCGCTATTGGGGCGGATATTGGTGACCGAATTCAATTCCGCGTTGTGCATCAACATGCCGCGCTGGTCGTTATTCGGTTCAAAAGCATGCACCACACCACCCATTTTGCTGGCTTCTTTAGCGATGAGTATCGCCTGATCCCCGAAATAAGCCCCGCCTACCACTACATTCTTCGAGTTGATTGCTGCCAGCTTGACCAACAACCTACTCGTGTGCGGTTCCCATGCATGATTGGGGCGTATCGGTTCCGACATCACGAAATCACGCGCGATCTTGGAGCGATAGAAAAAATCCAGCTTGGTGCCGTCTGACAATTCTTTCCTGACCACTTGATCATCATCGAACAAGGCATCCACTAATGGACCCGTGATATCTTCACGTACATCAAGCCCTAGACTTTCGATCTTTTTCTCAAAAGATTTCATCGACTCTATGAACGATTGCTTCCAATCTGGGTTTTGTGCGATCTTTGACAGACTTTCTTTCAATTTTTCAGTGCTCATTAAATACTCCAAGTTGCTCAAATTATGTATCTGGTTTGTCGGTTCGGTACGATTTTATCGTAATGCCTTAATCGATAAAGTCAGGATAGCTCTTATCCCGTTGCGACATGACCGTTACCGGTTCAGGCCAGTCGATCCCAAAACTGGCATCGTTCCAGCGAAAACCGGCAGAATATTCCGGGCGATAGACCTCGGATATCTGATACAGGATCTCCGCATCGTCGCTCAGTGTCTGAAAACCGTGCAGCAGCCCCGGCGGGATATATAACGCATTCCTTTTCTCCGCCGTCAGTTCGATCCCGAACCATTGCAAGTAACTTGCCGATTCTCGATTCAAATCAATTATTACATCAAAAATCGCACCCTGCGTACATCTTACAAGCTTAGTTTCAGCATATGGCGCTTTCTGATAATGCATGCCGCGCAATGTACCTCGACGCTTGTTGAATGAAATACTGCACTGCAGCAGATCAGGATTCAGACCGTTAGCCAGAAACTCATCGCGGCAATAAGTGCGGGCAAAGAACCCGCGCTCGTCTTCGATCAGTTCCGGTTCAACCACATAAGCGCCAACGATAGGGGTGGGAACGAATCGCATTTCACAGCACTTTAATGGTAGGCACACCTACTGCAAAGCGGCCTCCCCAGTCGCGAATATAAGCCAGTTGCTGCATCACCTCGGTTTGTATATTCCACGGCAATATCAGCACGATATCCGGTTGCTGCTGTTTGATCGCATCGGGATGCAAAATCGGAATATGCGTCCCAGGCAAGAATTTATGCTGCTTGGACGGCGCGGCATCGCATACATAGGGCAACAGATCGGGTTTGATGCCGGCATAGTTGAGCAAGGTGTTGCCTTTGGCCGCTGCACCATAGCCCGCAATACTTTTCCCGGCACGCTTTTGCTCTATCAGGAACATCACCAGATCGTCTTTTAACAAGTCTGCCCGTAACTGGAAATCCTGGTAGGTCGCGAGTTGATCCAAACCGCGATCACGCTCCTCTTGCAACACGGTGGCCACGGCATTGGTAGTGGGTCGTGCATCCTGCTGGTGACAGCCGTAAACACGAAGGCTACCGCCATGCGTGGGTAACTCCTCCACATCCAGCACGCGCAAACCGGCCTTGGCAAAGATACTGCTGACCGCAAGCAGCGAAAGGTAGGAGAAATGTTCGTGATACACGGTATCGAACTGGGTATATTCGATCAAGCGCATCAGATGCGGGAACTCCAGGGTCACTGTGCCGCCCGGCTTGAGCGCTGTCTTGAGACCTGCAGTGAAGTCGTTGATATCCGGCACATGCGCATAGACATTGTTGCCCAGGATCAGATCCGCTTGCTTGCCTTCTGCCACCAACCGCTCCGCCAGCTTCTGCCCGAAAAACTCCCGCAGTACGGGGATACCGAGCTTTTCCGCTGCCGCAGCAGTACTCGCAGTAGGCTCTATACCTAAGCAAGGAATACCTGCCGCGACAAAATTCTTCAGCAGATAGCCGTCATTCGACGCGACTTCTATCACCAGGCTTTGCTGATTCAAACCCAAACGCCGAGTGATCATCTGGCTGTATTGTTTGGCATGTTCCAACCAGCTCTGCGAAACGGAAGAAAAGTAAGCGTAGTTGTCGTCGAACAACTCGTCCGCTTCATTGTAATCATCCGTCTGCACCAGCCAGCACTGATCGCACACATGAAGCTTCAGCGGGTAGAAACGTTCCGGCTTGGTGAGATCGGCAGCATTCAAATAAGCGTTGGAAGGCGGCGCGAATCCGAGATCGAGAAATACTTGTTCCAAAGGATGATGGCAGTGACGACAATCCATTTTAGTGAGCTTTTTCCATATAAGTCGTGATCTGCCCCAAAGTGAATCGGCGCATATCCCCGTTACCGGCATGATGCGCGCGGTGCCATGCAGTGATATTTTCCAATGCTTGTTGCAGTGTCCATCGTGGTTGCCATTGCAAGCGCGTCCGCGCTTTGGAACAGTCCAGTTTTAGATAATTGGCTTCGTGCGGATGTTGTGCCTGATCCAACTTCCAACTCGCACCTTCGCCCCATTGTTCGGCAAGCCGCTCCACGATCCATTGCACCGGCTTGGCATCTTCTTCGTGAGGGCCGAAATTCCAGCCTTCGGCATACTCAGAGCCGTGTTCATACAATCTTTGTGCCAATAGCAGGTAACCGCTCAACGGTTCCAGCACATGTTGCCAGGGACGAATGGCATTCGGGCTGCGTATCATCACCGCTTGTTGTTCGGCAATGGCGCGCAATATGTCGGGGATCAACCTGTCCAGCGCCCAGTCGCCTCCTCCTATTACGTTGCCTGCCCTGGCGGAGGCCAACGCGATGGCTTTACCATGTTGCCCGAAGAACGAGTTGCGATAGGCGGCGGTCACCAATTCCGCGCATCCTTTACTATTACTGTACGGATCGAAACCGCCCATGGGCTCGTTTTCACGATACCCCCATGCCCACTCTTTGTTTTCGTAGCATTTATCGCTGGTGACATTGACCACGCAGCGCACACTACCGCTCTGCCGAACTGCTTCAAGCAGATGCACGGTGCCCATCACATTGGTGGCATAAGTCTCCACCGGGTTACTGTAAGAAAGACGTACCAAGGCCTGGGCCGCCAGATGCAGGACGATCTCCGGCTGATGCTGATCGAGTGCCTGCTTTAACTTTTCGTAGTCGCGCACATCGCCGATGATGGAGGTCATGCCGTCGGCGACTTGCGCCACTTCGAACAAGCTGGGGTCAGTTGGCGGTTGCAGCGCGTAACCTACGACTTTCGCGCCCAGATGTTGCAGCCATAGCGACAGCCAGCTGCCTTTGAAGCCGGTGTGTCCGGTGATGAATACTGTTTTACCGCGCCAGAACGCTGCGTCTATTGCCATGTCTTCCAGGGTGCCTTACCTGTATTCCACAATTCGTCGAGATAGATCTTTTCTCGTAAGGTATCCATAGGCTGCCAAAAACCTTTGTGTTCATATGCCATGAGCTTGGCTTGCTTCGCCAACTTCTCCATGGGCTCCAATTCCCAACTGGTAGTATCGTCGGCAATAAAGTCCAACACTTTAGGGGAAGCGACAAAAAAACCTCCGTTGATCCAGCCGCCCTCGCCTTGCGGTTTTTCCAGAAAGCCGCGCACCTCGCTGCCGTGCATATCCAGCGCGCCGTAACGACCAGGCGGCTGCACCGCAGTAACTGTCGCCAGCCTACCGTGTTGTTTATGGAATTCAAGCAGCTTGCCGATATTGATATCGGCCACGCCGTCGCCATAGGTAAAGCAGAAATCCTCGTCGTCCAGATATTCGCCCACGCGCTTCAAACGCCCGCCGGTCATGGTTTTCTCGCCGGTATCCACCAGCGTCACTTTCCAGGGCTCGGCGTTGTTCTGGTGCACTTCCATGCGGTTGTTGCTCATGTCGAAAGTGACATTGGAGGTATGCAGGAAATAGTTGGCGAAATATTCTTTGATGACGTAGCCGCGATAGCCGAGGCAGATGACGAAATCGTTGATGCCGTAAGTAGAGTAGATCTTCAGGATGTGCCAAAGAATAGGCTTACCGCCTATTTCGGCCATCGGTTTCGGTTTGATCTGCGTTTCTTCGCTAAGACGGGTGCCGAGGCCCCCGGCAAGAATCACTGCTTTCATTATCAATAACCTTCATCTCGTTAACGACAGTGCTCGGATTCTAGCACAAGCATAGTGGCGGGTTGTCGCCAACAGCATGCCTGTCAGGGACGGCTCCATGCCGTTAACCATGAGTCGATACGCTGGTGTAGCAACCAATGCTGCAAAATATGCTGGCGTAGCACATCGCCGCGTCGCGCCATCACCTCCGGCGCGTTGATATGTTCGCGTATCTCTCTCACCCATTCTTCCGTTTTATTAACGACTCTGGTAACCGGGTAATCGCCCTGGTACGGCAGGATATCGGTGCATATCACCGGAATGCCGAGAATGCCGTATTCGAGCAAGCGCAAATGACTTTTGCCTTCGTTGAACGGATGCATTTGCAACGGTGCCAGTGCAAGGTCCAGATTCAGACTGGCCATTTTTGCAGGGTATTCGGTGAACGGTACGCCCACATGCACTTCTTTCACATACGGCACCATGGATTTCAGGCATAAACCCATGAATACCCAGTCTACCTCCTCTGCCAGTTCACGCACCGTCTCTTCGATCAGTTCCAGATCGCCTATATGGCTACTGCCGCCGACCCAGCCGATTCTTGGTCTTCTACTCACACCGCGTTTAGGTTGCAGATCTTTCCACAGATCGTATTCAATGCAATTGGGAACGACCACGATATCGTCATGCAGGTCGCGGTAAGCATGCTTCAGGAATTCCGTGGAAACCGTGAAGCGATCGCAGGCACCCACGCCCTTGCGCAATATGCTTTTGATATTATTGGGAATCTCTGCCGCATGTATGTTCTTGCGCGGTAAGTTGATCAGCAGATCGTCCAAGTCGTACACGATGAACTTGTCGCCAAACTTACTCAGCATCACCATCATCTCGGCCTGTTGCGGACTGATCTGGCGCTGGAATACCATGCTATCCACTTCCAGCGTCATCAGATCCATCACGTTAGGGTACGTGGTGCTACTCCATACCTGTGCCTTGGCTTCACCGTTCATGACCCGTGTCGGCGCGAGAATACGATACTGGCCGCAGCCGGAAACATCCGCGTTAAAACTGAGAATACGCGGCAAAGGATGCCAGCTCAGTACGTCCCAGTTGAATTCAGGTCTGTGTTCCAAAGAAAATGCAGCCGTGCGCAAAGACAGATTGGAGTTATAGGCAATATCATGCGTAAAGTCAGCAGTTGATGCGCTCAATAACTGATGCGCATATTCCTGCTGCTGCACAAAGTTACCTGGCATGGCTTGATGCTGGCTTAACCATGTAGAAGCAGTGTTGCGGGTCATGATGTTGACATGCGGTGTCCATATCAACTTGGCACCACTACTGTGTAGTCGCGCGCTCATTTCAATGGTGCAGAGCGCGTCGTCCAATAAGCTTTCATCAAAGCCGTTAGCCGCATGGAATGCCTGCGCTTTGACCAGCAAGCACCCTGCCGTCAACGCCGAGAACTGCTGTGTGAGATGGGCACGGTTCATATAACCGGCATGCTGTAGATTGAGCCCGGCAAAAGCAGAATCACCGATACCGCCGAAGCCAAGAATGACCCCGCTGGAACGTACCGTGCCATCCGGCAGCAAACGCCGCGGAGCGACGGCAGCGACTTCCGCACGGCGACATAGCTTTACTAGCTCACTCAGCCAGCTATCGCTCAGCACCAGAGAGTCATGATAGAGGAACAACAAAAAATCGCCGCGGGCATGACGTGCCAACTCGTTATGGAGTGCGCCCAACGATGGCTTGCTTTCACTCCGCACTACACGCAATTGCGCACTGTCCAGTGCTTCAATCCCATTCAAATAGGCCAGCATTTCAGGGCTGGAGCTGGCCGCAGCCAGCAGGATCACTTCAAAATTCTGATAAGCACTGACATTAAGCAGCGACTCCAGACATTCCTGCAACGCGGCAAGCTGGTCTTCTACCGCGATCAGGATGGACACACTGGCTTCATCCGAGTGTTTATAATCCACGCGGAAACTACCCGCAAACAAACCCGGCAAGATATTTACGGCAATATTCTTCTGGCTAAAGTAGTCATTCAATGCCAGCGGAACATTGCTGATGACTTCCTGCAACACAGCCCCGGCCCGAGCGATGTCACGGTGATGCAGTACATAAGGCAAATGACCGATACTCTGCTCGCCTTTAGCCGCGATCAAACGCAAGGCAAAATCATGTCTTTCAATACTGCCCAGCGTACGTAAGCCTGCCAGCTGATTGAATATCTCCGTGCGAAAAAACAATGCATCGCCGAGATAAGGATAGGCCAATAGCATTTCAAGGTTAATATCCGGTTTGAACAGAGGATTGCCGACCGCTCCGCTCTGCTCTAATGTATCTTCATCGACGTATACCAAATGCCAGTCTGCATGAGTGTGAATAGCCTCGGCGATCAGCATCAAACTATGCGGTTCCAGCGTGTCACCTGCCGGCAATACTGCTGCCCAATGGCTCTGCTTATCCTGCGTCAACAAGGCATTCACAGCCTCAGACCAGGCCGAGTGGCAAGGTTGCCAAAAAAATGGCACGCGGGTACTCAAGCCAGGTGGGCAGGCAGTGTTTGAAATTACGGTGATCTGGTATAACGGGAAAAATTGTGCATGCAAGGAATCTAAGCTTCGTGCGATCTGCGTTTCGCTCGCCCCCACGGCATTGATGACCAGGTGAAATCTCGGTGTGGGTTGCCATGACGCCATACGCGCCTGGAACTGCTCGCGTTCGGTACGCTGAAAAACACGCCGGTCTAACCATTGCTCGTATTCCGTGCGGGCTAACTGCGTCATTCTCTAACCTCTAAACGCTTATCGCCGCGGTCAACACTTCGATCACATGCTGCTGCTCTTCTGCCTGCAACACGGGCAAGATCGGCAAGGAAAGGGTGCGTTGGTAATGAGATTCGGCAATCGGAAAATCGCCGACCCTGAAGCCTGACTTGCGATAATAGGGATGCCAATGCAGCGGCATGAAATGCACGCCTACATCGATGCCTGCCTCGCGCAATTTGCCATACACTAATTGACGTTTCGCAGCATCGTTCAACTCGATGGTATACAGACTGCAGGCTGAAAACGCATCGGGATGCCGCCAGGGAGTGGTCAAAGGCAAAGCCTTTAATGCAGCGTCATAGTCGGCAGCGATCTCATGACGGCGCTGCACAAAACTATCGACACGCGCCATCTGGCTGGCACCGAGCGCAGCCTGCACTTCGGTCATCCGGTAATTGAACCCAAGCTCTACCTGTTCGGCAACCCACTCGCCTTGAGACAGGCTACGCATGGATTCCGGCTGGTGGGCGACACCATGGGATCGGAGTCGTAGCAGTTTTTGATATAAGTCGTGGCGATTGGTCAGCACCATACCGCCTTCGCCGCTGGTGACGATAGCCGACGGGTCGAAACTGAACACTGTCATATCCGAATACTGACCGCAACCTACCTTGGCACCTCGATAGTAGCCCCCCAACGCATGGGAAGCATCCTCGATCACCAATGTGCCGAAATGCTGGCATAACTGGTATATCTTCTCCATTTCGCAAGATTGTCCGGCGAAATGTACAGGCAATACCGCTTGCGGCAATCTGCCTTGCAATTCGGCATCGCCGAGTTTTTGTTCCAGTTTTGCGGCATCCAGATTGAAACTAAGCGGATCGATATCTACAAAATCCACTTCCCCGTAGCAATAGCGAGCGCAATTCGCAGAGGTCACAAAAGCATTCGGCGATGTCCACAATGACCTGCCAGGCCCTACTCCCGCAGCCAGGCAAGCCATGTGCAAAGCAGCGGTCGCGCTACTTACGGCAACCGCATATTTCGCTCCGCAATACTGCGCGACCGCATTCTCAAAAGCCTCAATCGCCGGTCCCTCAACTAAATAGCCGGAACGCAAAGCTTCGATCACTGCTAGCGCATCTTCATCGGAGATCGTTTTTTGTTGATGGGGTATAGAGATCATCAGTAATACAGAACTACTTATGGTTGGCAGAAACGATATCATCTGCACCCTCTGCAGATAGCCCATTGATTTATAAAATATTTATATCTTATAAATACTTGATAAGCATTATTCTATCATTTAAGGATAGCCTGGAATGGAGAACTAGAGCTCGTCGGGTTCGGTCAATGACGAAGCCTATCTGTTAATAGTAGCCACCCTTACCCTACGCTTACCAGACGCTTTAATTCCGGCACACAGGAGCCGCATTGCGTACCGCATTTAAGTTTTGCCTGTAACTCGGGCAAGTCGGCGCCTTCGGCCACCATTGCCGCGATCTCTTTTTCCGATACGTCCAGGCAGTTGCACACGATGCGCCCCCGGCTCTGGCTTCCGGTCGGCGGCGCGCTTACCGGCGCTAGCGCCCATAGACGCACGGCTTCGGGAAAGTCCTGGCGCGTCATCACTTCTTTCAGCCATTCGGCCGCCAGCGTCTCGCCGACCAGCTTGACACCGGTCACTTTGCCGCCCTCCACCACCACCCGCTTGGAAATACCGCGCTTGGGGTCGTTATAGATCATGCTGGGGGTGTCTTCGTCTATGCCCAGCAGCGCATCGAATTCGTCTATCAGTTCAGGCGATGCAGCTTCTTTCCCGGCGGCGCGCAATATCAGTATGCCCTCGTCCCGCCCATAGAGGCCGGAAGTGGCGTAATCGAAACGCCCCAGCAGCGGTTGCAGGCTATCCAGCGTGCTCAGCATATCTACCCCGCGCCGCATCAGCACCATGCTCCAGGGCAGGTTCAGCTTTTCCACCTTGATGGCGGCGTGTTTGAGTTCGGGCTGTTTAGAGACGGGATCAAAAGTGCCTATAGTGAGCGCATTGCTGCCGCCGCTGTTCATCTGCCGCTTGCCCCAGTGCATGGGCATGAAGGTCTGGGTGGGCAGCATCTCGTCGGATTGCTTAACGCGTACTACCAAGCTGCCGCGGCGGCTGGAGACTTTGACCAGATCGCC
>DATBPY010000136.1:0-9616 GCA_036561085.1 Methylophilaceae bacterium
TTCTATCAGGGCATCGTCGCTTACCTGCTCGGCACGGCGATGTTGATCGGCTTGATAGCGTGGCTGGTGACAGTGAAAGGCATCGGCTTTGCCAGCCTGGATACCGCCAAGTTCGCCATTCCGGGAATGGGCTCGAAAGAAGGCCCGCTGTTCCTCTTAAGCCTGATATTGACCGGTGCTCTCGGCGGCTGGTGCTGGCCTTATATTTTCGTGCGCCTATTCACTTCCAACGGCGTGCGCAGTCTTAAAAAGTCGGCTGCACTGGCGATACCGCTGTCTCTGATATTTTGTTCAGCATTGCTGATTTTCGGCATGTTAGGAGGCGTGCTGCCGGAGGTAAGCGCGAACCCGAATGACGTATGGTTCATCGTCTCACACCAGGCTGGAGGGCTGGTATTGCTCGGTCTCGCGGGAGCGGTACTGCTTGCCGCATCCATGGGGCATATCGACGGTAACATCCAGGCGACAGGCTCGCAGATCGCGAACGATCTGGTCGGCAATTACTTCTCGCTGACGACCAAACAACTCATCGTGATCTCCAAACTGGGCATGCTAGCGCTGACCATGCTCGCCTCGTGGTTCTCATGCTTAACATTGCCTGCGCTGTTCTCGCTGGCGGTATTGGCCTATCAGGGCATCATCCAGCTCGCCGTGCCGCAGTTCCTGGGCATATTCTGGAAGCGCGGCAACAAGTACGGCGCCATCACCAGTATGTCGGTGGGCTTTATCGTGGCTGTGGTGCTGGAGTTCGCTTATCACGGTACATTGCCCTGGGGTTACGGACTGACTTCGGGCGCGGTGGCCCTGTGCGTCAACGTAATCATCTATGTGCTGATGGCCTACCTGATCCCGCAGGATGCAGCGGAAAAGAAACGGGTCGATGGTTTATTCGCAATGATATCGGAGGGGAGAACTGGAAACTGGTAGATCATTATCAAATCCAGGCTTTGTCAGGTTACTGTCAGGAAAATGGTTCAAACTCTGCATAATAAGTTTCAAGCAACCTGCC
Source organism: Methylophilaceae bacterium (assembly GCA_036561085.1). Classification (GTDB taxonomy): domain Bacteria; phylum Pseudomonadota; class Gammaproteobacteria; order Burkholderiales; family Methylophilaceae; genus CAILHX01. Next base: position 1,010 of record DATBPY010000136.1, read on the forward strand.
TTATATTCATTCCCTCGAAAGGAACATCATGTCTAAAATCGTTACCGGCAAGAACGACATCCATCAAGATACCGGCGCGTCTTTGAGCCAGCTTTATACCGGTACTGCCGCGGAGTGGCAGACTTTTCAGAATGCATTGACGACTTTCCCGTCACTGAAGAGCCATCTAGGCGTTCCCGAAAATCTCAAGCTTATCGTGCTGATCCCCGAAGCAATGGAAAACGGCAAAGGTAATTTCAGGGATTGCCGTTGGGACTATAAGGCAATGAATTTTGTCGATGTAGCCACCGGCCAGACCTATGGTGAAAATGAAGTGAAAGGGTGGACTGTGGGTGCATTTCCTTTCTGACAAGGAACCGAGGTCCTTCTTTGGGGATAATGTTCATTATCCTCCTCCCTGCCGCCAGAACCATCCGCTTGTTCTAAGCTGTTCTTATCAGAGAAGGGCGGCAAAGTAATCCGTGTTCACCCTGATACCCACATACCGGTTTTTTCGGTAGGTTAGGTTCCGTTTGTGGATACTAATAATCGAATACAGAGTCGTACCGCCTATTGCCCGTGGTGTATCTATAGCATATGATAAATTCACCGGAGTGGCGATAGGCAAAACCTTGCTGGATTTGCTTACATCACCTTGCATGGGTGCTCGCGTTGAGTGACCGTGCGGCCCTAGTATCACACTCGAATAGTGCTTAAGAATTTTAACAATCAGCTATAAGAATGACATCTAGGAGGGTAGTGCAATGAACTTCGACGCAGCTTGCCATGAATAACCATGAATAACCAGTTCATCGTATTCTGCCTGATGTCGCAGCGCTATGCACTCGACCTGTCCACAGTGGAAAAGGCTGTCCGTATCGTAGAGATCAGCCCGTTGCCGCAAGCACCGGAGATCGTGCTCGGTATCATCAATTTCCATGGGCATATCGTTCCCGTCATCAACATGCGCCGGCGTTTCCGCCTGCCGGAACGCGAACTCCTGTTATCCGACCAACTCATCATTGCGCACACCTCGCGGCGCATGGTCGGGCTGGTGGTGGATGAGGTGATCGCCGCTGCCGAATACCCCGGTGAAGTGATCGCCAGCGGAGCCCATATCCTGCCGGGCATGGATCATGTCGCAGGCGTGGTGAAATTGCAGGATGGGCTGATCCTCATCAATGACCTGGACAAGTTTCTGTCGATCGAAGAAGAAGCTTCTTTGGAACAGGCGATGGAGGCCATCTGATATTGCCATGAGCCACATTCTTTCCGATCCGCTGTTGCACCGCCTGAGCGAATTCCTGATGGCGCGGATAGGTTTGTACTTCCCTGAAAAACGTTGGAGCGATCTTGAGCGCGGCATGGTGTCTGCTGCCAAGGAACTGGGCATGCCTGAATTGGAAGTATGCGCCAATTGGCTGTTATCCACTTCGTTGACCCAGCATCAGATAGAGATCATCGCCAGTCACCTGACCGTGGGCGAAACGTATTTTTTCCGCGATGAGAAGTTCTTTGAAGCGCTGGAGCAGACTATCCTTCCGGCACTCATTTCTTCTCGCCGCGATTCGGGGGAGCGCCGTCTCCGTATCTGGAGCGCGGCGTGTTGCACCGGCGAAGAGCCTTATTCCATCGCCATGTTGCTCGACAGATTGTTACCCGATCAGGAACCGTGGCACATCACCATCCTGGCCACCGACATCAACCCGAAATTCCTGAAAAAAGCCACGGAGGGCGTTTACGGCGAATGGTCGTTTCGCGGTACTCCGGGCTGGGTCAAGGAGCAATATTTCAAAAAGAAGCGGCAAGGGCAATTCGAGCTTCATGCGGCGATCAAAAAACGGGTGACATTCTCATATCTCAATCTGGCCGATCAAACCTACCCGTCGCTGCTGAACAATACCAATGCGATGGACATGATCCTGTGCCGTAATGTGTTGATGTATTTCGGCGAAGCGTTGACGAAAAAAGTCACCGATAATCTTACCCGGTCGCTGATGAAAGACGGCTGGCTTGCAGTGAGTGCCACCGAGACTTCGCAACGGCTTTTCCCGGAACTGACGCTGGTGAATTTCCCCGGTGCCATGTTCTATCACAAAGACGCACCGGGCAGCGCGCGACCGGGCTATACCGACCATCCGGCTTTAGCCTTCACCACGCCCGCAATGCCCATTTATGCATCCGCGTTCAATGCCACTGCGATCGGTGATTTCCCACCGCTGCCGTTGCTCGGCATGACGGATCATCATGCGCCAGATATGCCGCTCGAAACAGGGACAACGCTGCCACCGCAAGACGCCTCCGAGAGGCTGCGCGCCAAGGCATGGCAGTGTGCCAATAAAGGTGAGCTTACTGCTGCCGCGGATTGGTGTCGGCAGGCGATCACTGTGGATAAATTGAATCCGCAGACACATTACCTTTTCGCCACCATACTGCAAGAACTGGATCAGTCGCACGACGCACAACAGTCGTTAAAGCGTGCCATCTATCTCGACCCCAATTTCATCCTGGCGCACTTCACCTTGGGCAATCTGTGTCTGTCCCAAGGCCGTTGGCGCGAAGCGGAGCGGCATTTCGATAATACCCAGGCCTTGCTGCATAAATACCCTCAGGACGCAGCATTGCCGGAGTCCGAAGGACTCACTATCGGGCGGCTGGCCGCGATCGTCGCCTCGGCGCGCTTGAGCTTGCCGCATGCGGCAATGAGCCCATAGGGAACAACCATGCCAGCCAGCTCACTGACATCCAAGAAAAACAAAGCGGCAGCCATTGATTGGCGTGCAGTGAAAAAGCGGCTGGAAGCCGCGCGCATCGCCGTCGAACAGGTCTGGGCACCGACGGCCGCAGAAACCAAGCGCATATTAAAGGCAAGAGCGCAGGTGCTCGCCCGCGAACATATGCAGGCAACATCTGCCGATGAACTGATCGAAGTCGTCGAATTTCAACTGGCCAGCGAGATCTATGCAGTCGAATCGCGCTACATACGGGAGGTGCATCCCCTGGAAAGCCTCACGCCGTTGCCGTGCACTCCTGCTTTTGTGCGAGGTAGCGTCAATGTACATGGCGAGATACTTTCGGTGATCGATATCAAGAAGTTCTTCGATCTGCCGGAACAGGGCATCGCCGACTTGCACAAGATCATTGTCCTGCAATCCGGCGGCATGGTATTCGGCATCCTGGCGGACGTGATCATCGGGGTACGTACTATTCCGTTACTGGAGATACAACCCTCATTGCCTACGCTCACAGGTATCCGGGAAGAATATCTGCGCGGCATCACGGCAGGACGTACCGTGATCCTCGATGCGGCGAAGTTGCTGCTTGATGAAAAGATGGTGGTGAATGAACAGGTGGGGCGGTAATTAAGGTTACAAACTGAAAGTTGCAATTAAAAGGAGAATAAAACGATGAACTTATCCATTGGTACAAAAATCGCTGCCGGCTATGCCGTGGCATTGCTTATGCTGCTTATCGTCGGGTTGACTTCGTACTGGAATATCTCCGAACTGCTCCAGTCCGCGGAATCGCGAGCGCATACCTTTCATGTGCTGCAGGTCGTGGAGCAAGTGGCCTCGACTCTGAAAGATGCCGAAACCGGGCAACGCGGTTATCTGCTGACGGGCGAAGATAAATATCTCAAACCCTATCTTGCGGCGATCGAGTCGGTGAACCAAACCACACAGGAATTGCGTCAGCTTACCGCAGATAATCCCGATCAACAGCGCAACCTGGACAAGCTCGAACCCTTGGTTGCGACGAAACTGGCGGAACTCAAGGAAACCATAGAGCTACGCAAAGGCAGCAAGGGGTTTGACGCCGCACTGGCAGTGGTGCGCACGGATAAAGGCAAGCAAGCGATGGATGATGTCAGGTTGGTGATGAGAGAGATACGGGATGATGAGAATCGTTTACTGGCGTTGCGCAATAGTCAGCTGGCTGCGCGTAGCCAGACCACGCTTGCCATCGTCAAATACGGCATTCCGCTGGCATTCGTTTTGCTGGCTATCATCGGGCTTCTGATCACGCGCACCATCAGCAAGCAATTGCAGGAAGGTATCGCGCTGCTGTCGGCGTCATCTTCCGAGATCCTGGCGACGACGACACAAGTTGCCTCCGGCGCAGCTGAGACTGCGACTGCGGTGAGCGAGACCACGGCGACGGTGGAAGAGGTGAAGCAAACCGCGCAGATGGCGAGCCAGAAAGCGAAAGGAGTGATGGAGAACGCGCAGAGTGTCGCCCAGGTATCGCAGAACGGGCGCAAATCGGTTGAAGACGCAGTGCAGGGCATGCACCGTATCCAGGAACAGATGGAATCCATCGCCGAGAGCATTGTGCAGCTTTCAGAACAAAGTCAGGCCATAGGCGAGATCATCGCCACCGTCAACGACCTGGCCGAACAATCCAACATGCTGGCGGTGAATGCGGCACTTGAAGCCACCAAAGCGGGGGAACAGGGCAAGGGATTCATCGTGGTGGCGCAGGAAGTCAAAGGCCTTGCCGAGCAATCCAAGCAGGCGACCGCGCAAGTACGCACCATTCTGGGCGACATCCAGAGAGCTACCGGAACTGCGGTGCTCGCTACCGAGCAAGGCAGCAAGGCGGTAGAGGCTGGGGTGCGGCAATCCACGGAAACAGGCGAGGCGATCCGGCAATTGGCCGAAAGCATCGCCGAAGCGGCACAGTCCGCGACCCAGATCGCCGTCTCCAGCCAGCAGCAGATGGTGGGTATGGACCAGATCGCGCTGGCGATGGAGAACATCAAACAGGCCAGCATACAGAATGTGGCGGGTACGCGGCAGGCCGAGAGTGCCGCCCAGGGGCTGCACGAATTGGGGCAGCGACTGGGGCTGCTGATCGGTAAAAAAGCGGTTTGATGATCGACTGAGTGAAACAGAGTCATGGCGCAACCGAATGAAGAATTCCTGAAGAAGCTGCTGGCGACGTTCCGCATCGAAGCCGACGAACACATCAAAACGATGTCTTCGGGTCTGCTTGAACTGGAAAAGGCACCGCAGGGAGCCTTGCAGGCGGAGATCGTCGAAAAGGTATTCCGTGAAGCGCACAGCCTGAAAGGCGCGGCACGGGCAGTCAATCTCAGGCAGATCGAATCGATCTGCCAGACTCTGGAAAGCGTATTCGCAAAACTGAAAGAAGGCCAGCTAGCGGTGTCGTTGCCTTTGCTGGACCTGTTGCACCAGGCGCTGGATATGCTGGGCGGACTGATCGAACCGGTACCGAGATTCGACGAGGCCAAGACAGACGCATTGATGGAGCAACTTGAAGATGCGGCGATAGAACCGCTTTCCGGTAGCGTCAGCGATACTGCCAAGGCGCAAACACCCAACCCCGGCGCTACCATGCGTGCGAGAACAGAAGAGCCCGCACCTGCCGCCGCACCGCCGCCTTCCTCTCTTATTTCCGACACGGTCAGGATATCCACCAAAAAGCTGGATGCGGTGATGCGGCAAGTAGAAGAACTGTTATCGCCCAAGCTGGCGTCGGCACAGCGTGTCAAAGAGTTGCGAGAGATCACTGCCTCTTTTACCAGTTGGAAAAAACAGCGCGTGCGCATCCGCCCCATGCTGCGCTCGATCGCGCGCCATGTTGAAATTGAAGATAAGCAGAGCAGCAGCGCCGGTCATTTGCAAAAACTGCCGAAACTGCTGGAGCATCTGGAGTCGGAACAACTGTTCATGAAAACGCTGGAAGGCAAGATACTTAGCCTCAGCAAACTGGCTGAACGCGACCAGCGCACACTGACCGGCATGACCGACAGCCTGTTGCATGACGTGAAAGAGATGCAGTTGCTGCCGTTCTCTTCACTGCTGGAAACCTTTCCTCGCGTCATCCGCGAATTTGCGCGCGAACAGGGCAAACAGGTGGAACTGGCGATCCGCGGCGGGGAGGTCGAGATCGACAGGCAATTGTTGCAAGAGATGAAAGACCCGCTCATGCATATGCTGCGTAACTGCATCGATCACGGCATAGAAACAGCCAGTGAGCGGCAGAAGAAAGGAAAACCGGTGCACGGCACCATCACCGTCGCCATCGGGCAGAAAGACAGCGGCAAGATCGAGATCCTGCTGGCGGATGACGGTGCAGGTATCGATGCGGATAGAGTGCGAGCGGCGGCATCCAGGTTGGGTATCGTGACTGCCGAAGAGGCCGCGCACATGGACGACCAGGAAGCGCGGGCGCTTATTTTCCAGTCCGGCGTATCGACCAGCCCCATCATCACCGATATTTCCGGGCGCGGCCTGGGACTGGCCATCGTCAGAGAAAAAGTCGAGCAACTGGGTGGCGCTATCGCATTCGATACGCATGCCGGTGTCGGCACTTCCATCCGTATCAATCTGCCGTTGACCCTGGCGACATTACGCGGCGTGCTGGTGCGTATCGAAGAGCATTATTTCGTGATCCCTACGCCTAATATCGAACAGGTGGCGCGGGTAGACCGGGCCGGTATCCAGACCGTGGAGAACCGGGAAACCATCACCCTTAACGGGCAGGTGGTTTCTCTGGTCAGATTGAGCGATATCCTTGAATTGCCCAGCCAGAGCACCAGTTTCGACACCTTGCCCAAGATACCGATCGTGGTGCTGGGCACCGGCATTGCACGCATCGCTTTTTGTGTGGATGAAGTACTGGGCGAACAGGAAGTGTTGGTCAAATCGCTCGGCCCGCAGCTGATACACGTGCGTAACGTGGCCGGCGCCAGTGTGCTGGGAGACGGCCGAGTAGTGCCGGTATTGAATGTTGCCGATCTATTGAAATCCACCGTGCGGCAAAGTGCCGTATCGCGCGGTTCGGTCGCGCATCAGAAACAGGACGTGGCGGAAAAGCAGTCCATTTTGGTGGTCGAGGATTCAGTCACTTCGCGCTCCTTGCTCAAAAATATACTGGAATCGGCAGGCTACCGGGTGACCACCGCCGTAGACGGTATCGATGCCTATACCACGCTCAAAACCGCAGCGTTCGACCTGGTGGTGTCGGATGTGGAGATGCCGCGCATGGATGGTTTCGATCTCACCACCAAGATACGTGCCGATAAGCAACTGATGGATCTACCCCTGGTGCTGGTGACGGCGCTGGGGTCGCGCGAGCACCAGGAACGCGGTATCGATGTCGGCGCCAATGCCTATATCGTCAAAGGCAGTTTCGATCAAAGCAATCTGTTGGAGGTGGTGAAGCAATTGATATGACAGGGCACAAGGCATGGTGATACATACCAGTGACATTTTGTAGACAGACCTTTTAAGCAAACGATAGCGAGGGATTTTTTGATCAGGGTGATGGTGGTGGAAGACTCAGCGGTAATACGCGAATTCCTTGTGCACGTACTTGGGTCGGCACCCGGCATCCAGGTCGTCGGAACAGCGAACGACGGCGAGGAAGCGGTCGAGGCCGTGCAACGCCTGAAACCGGATCTGGTCACCATGGATATTCATATGCCGAGAATAGACGGTTTGGAAGCGACGCGCCGCATCATGGAGACCTATCCGGTCCCCATCGTCATCGTGAGCGGAGCCAGCGATTCCGAGGTGAACTTGATGTTCCAGGCCACAGAGGCCGGAGCCGTGGCATTCGTGCCGCGGCCTACCGGCTTCGGCCACCCTACTCACGAAGCGACGACCGGAGAGCTGATAAAGACGGTGAAGCTCATGTCAGAGATCAAAGTGATACGGCGCTGGCCCAGACGTCCGGTTGCGACGAATGCTTGTCCGTCGCCCCAGGTGAGCTTGCGCATGCCGCAAAAATTCAAAGTGGTCGCCATAGGCTCATCGACGGGCGGTCCGTCGGTGTTGCAAACCATCCTGGCCGGGCTGCCCAAGGATTTCAATGTGCCGATACTCATCGTCCAGCATATGACACCCGATTTCATCAAAGGCTTTATCGACTGGTTGTCGTTAACTTCAGTGCTGCCTATCCGGCTTGCAGTACACGGCGAGAATATCCAGCCCGGATATGTTTATGTGGCGGCTGATGATGCGCATATGGAAATCAAGCGTGGCGGTCGTATAACCCTCACTCGGGCACCGCCGGAGAACGGTCTGCGCCCTTCAGTCTCGCATTTGTTTCGCTCGGTGGCTGAAGCATTCGGTAACGAAGCGGTGGCGGGGTTGCTCACCGGCATGGGACGCGACGGCGCCAATGAGCTCAAGCTGTTAAAGGATAAAGGTGCCGCCACGTTTGCCCAGGATAAGGACAGCTCCGTGGTGCATGGCATGGCAGGCGAAGCCATCAAACTGAATGCAGCGACATGGGTGCTACCTCCGGAAAGGATCGCCCCGTTATTGGCAAGGTTAGTGAACCCCGAACAAAGGAACGCAAGTGATGAACACGCTTAAAATCCAAAAAAGCAATATTGAGATATTGATCGCCGAGGATAGTAAAACCCAGGCCGAGCAACTGCGGCATCTGCTGGAAGAGAACGGCTATGTAGTCAGGATGGCTACCAATGGATTGCTGGCCCTGGAGTCGATCCGGCAACAAAAACCCACGCTGGTCATCAGCGATGTGGTCATGCCCGAGCTGGATGGTTACGGCTTATGCCGGGCGATCAAAGCGGACGAGGCATTGGACGATATCCCGGTGATCCTGATGACTTCACTGACCGATATGCAGGAG
>DATBPY010000137.1:0-3510 GCA_036561085.1 Methylophilaceae bacterium
GCCGATCAATACATCGTGACCATCGCAAATGGCGTCCACATCGACTTCTTTGGCATCGTTAAGGAAACGATCCAACAGCACCGGCGACTCATTGGAGACTTTGACTGCTTCGCGCATATAGCGCTCCAGCTCGGATTGCTCTTGCACGATCTCCATCGCCCGGCCGCCCAATACATAACTGGGGCGCACCACCAGCGGATAACCGATTTCATTCGCTGCTCGTAGTGCTTCATCAGGAGTGCGCGCAGTGCGGTTAGGCGGCTGCTTGAGATTCAATTTCACCAGCATCTGCTGGAAACGCTCGCGATCTTCGGCCTGATCTATAGCATCCGGCGTAGTGCCAATGATAGGCACGCCAGCTTTTTCCAGGTCGCGCGCCAGCTTCAACGGCGTTTGGCCGCCGTATTGCACGATCACGCCGACCGGCTTTTCGATATTAACGATCTCCAACACATCTTCCAAAGTCAGCGGTTCAAAATACAGGCGGTCGGAAGTATCGTAGTCGGTAGAAACGGTTTCCGGGTTGCAATTGACCATGATGGTTTCATAGCCGTCTTCGCGCATAGCAAAGGCAGCATGCACGCAACAGTAATCGAACTCTATGCCTTGACCGATCCGGTTAGGACCGCCGCCCAGCACCATGATCTTCTTGCGGGCGGTAGGTTGCGCCTCGCACTCCTCTTCATAGCTGGAGTACAAATAAGCGGTTGCAGTAGCAAACTCCGCCGCGCAAGTATCTACACGCTTATAGACCGGACGCACATTCAGCGCATGGCGATAGGCACGAACTGCGTGCTGATCCGTGTCCAGCAATTTTGCCAAACGACGATCAGAGAAACCGGCGCGTTTCAGCCTGAATAATTCATCTTTATCGAGGCTACTCAACGTACGTCTTTTGACCATATTCTCGCGCAACACAATATCTTCGATCTGGGCCAGGAACCATGGATCTATGCTGGAATGCGCGAACACTTGCTCACGAGTCAAGCCGACACGGAAGGCATCGCCTACATACCAGATACGCTCAGGGCCAGGCGCACCCAGTTCTTTTTCAATCAGATCGACATCAGTGGTGACTTCATCCAGACCGTCCACGCCGACTTCCAGGCCACGCAGGGCTTTCTGGAACGACTCCTGGAAAGTACGGCCTATTGCCATCACTTCACCCACGGATTTCATCTGCGTGGTTAGGCGCGAGTCGGCTTGCGGGAATTTTTCAAAAGCGAAACGCGGGATCTTGGTCACTACATAATCGATGGAAGGCTCGAACGAAGCCGGAGTTGCGCCGCCGGTGATCTCATTCCTCAGTTCATCCAGCGTATAGCCTGCGGCAAGCTTGGCTGCCACTTTGGCGATAGGGAAACCGGTAGCTTTGGATGCCAGTGCGGATGAACGCGATACACGCGGATTCATTTCGATCACGATCATGCGGCCGTCTTTGGGGTTGATGGCAAACTGCACATTCGACCCTCCGGTATCCACGCCGATCTCGCGCAATACTGCGATCGAGGCGTTACGCATGATCTGATACTCTTTATCCGACAGGGTCTGCGCCGGAGCAACGGTGATGGAGTCACCGGTGTGTACGCCCATAGGGTCGAGATTTTCGATGGAACAGATGATGATGCAATTGTCCTTGCGGTCACGCACCACTTCCATCTCGAATTCTTTCCAGCCCAGCAATGATTCTTCGATCAGCAATTCATGGGTAGGCGATGCATCCAGTCCGCGTTCGCAAATGGTCACGAACTCTTCGCGGTTATAAGCGATACCGCCGCCGGAACCGCCCATGGTGAACGAAGGACGGATGATGGCTGGATATCCGATACTGGCTTGTACCTGCAATGCTTCTTCCAGGCTATGCGCCATAGCGGAACGTGCGGACCCGAGGCCGATCTTGGTCATCGCCTCTTTGAATTTTTGACGATCTTCGGCTTTATCTATGGCCTCTTTGGAAGCACCGATCAGCTCAACGTTATATTTTTTCAGTACGCCGTGCTTATCAAGATCCAACGCGCAATTCAGTGCCGTCTGGCCGCCCATGGTAGGCAGCAGTGCATCCGGACGTTCCACGGCGATGATCTTTTCCACGATCTGCCACGTCACCGGTTCGATGTAAGTGGCATCCGCCATTTCCGGGTCGGTCATGATAGTGGCCGGGTTGGAATTCACCAGAATGACGCGATAGCCTTCTTCCTTCAGCGCTTTACAGGCTTGCGCGCCCGAGTAGTCGAATTCACAAGCTTGACCGATGATGATAGGGCCGGCTCCGATGATAAGGATGCTCTTGATATCTGTACGCTTAGGCATTAGCTGGTTTTCCTTTCCTGCATCAGACTAATGAAGCGGTCAAACAGGTAACTCATTTCGTGTGGGCCTGGGCTGGCCTCAGGGTGGCCTTGAAAACTGAATGCCGGTTTATCGGTACGCGCGATACCTTGCAAACTACCGTCGAACAGCGACACATGCGTGGTCTTAACATTCTTGGGCAAGGTCTTCACATCCACGGCAAACCCATGATTCTGGCTGGTGATGAATACGCGCTTGTCTTCTGCATCCTGTACCGGATGGTTTGCGCCGTGGTGGCCGAATTTCATTTTCATGGTTTTGGCACCGCTCGCGAGTGCCAGCAGCTGGTGGCCGAGGCAGATACCGAAAATAGGTATGCCGGTTTCCACCAAGGTTTTGATCGCCTCGATCGCGTAATCGCAAGGCTCCGGATCGCCGGGACCGTTCGATAAAAAGATGCCGTCTGGCTTATAAGAAAGCGCCTGTTCGGCAGTCGCCTGCGCAGGCAGTACCGTCACTTTGCAACCTTTTGATGCCAGCAGACGCAGAATATTTTGTTTCACGCCGTAATCAAAAGCCACAACATTGAATACATGTTCCGGTGGAGACGTATAACCTTGCCCTAATGCCCATGCGCCGCCATTCCATTCATAGGCTTGTTTGCACGACACCACTTTGGCTAGATCCATACCCGCCAGACCGGGAAATGCCCGCGCCAGTTCCAGTGCTTTTGCCTCGTCGATTTCACCGGCGATGATGCAACCGGCTTGCGCTCCTTTTTCGCGCAATATGCGTGTCAATCTACGCGTATCGATATCGGCGATGGCCACTACATTGTTGGCTTTCAGATACTCGGGTAGTGTTTGCGTGGAACGCCAGTTGCTGGCCAATAAAGGCAGGTCGCGTATCACCAGCCCGGCGGCATATACCTTGTCGGATTCGACATCTTCAGGGTTGGTAGCGTAGTTACCAATGTGTGGATAGGTCAGAGTGACGATCTGTTCGGCGTAGGAAGGGTCGGTCAGTATCTCCTGATAACCGGTCATGGCAGTATTAAATACCACCTCACCGACAGTCGCGCCGGAGGCCCCAATAGCAATGCCTTTAAACACTGTTCCATCTGCGAGAACCAATATTGCAGACTGCATGGCTGGCGTGTGTTGCGACACTGTTAACCCCTTGGTTTTACTATATTTGCGCTTTTACGGCGGTAGACATACA
>DATBPY010000138.1:0-1538 GCA_036561085.1 Methylophilaceae bacterium
GACAGGAATGCCCAGTAGAACCAGCTATGTGTGGTGGTCATGGTTTTTCTCAGTATTTAAGACCAATGTTCATTGTAGATCATACTTGGGGCAGGCCAAAAAGTGGTAACGGACTTTTTACATATTGTTGCAAAAAATAAATGCCTTCTCCAAAGCCAATGTTCAGCTGGTGATGATCATATTAATCCCAGCTTTGTATTTTTTCCTAAGTAAAAACTTAACCGATCCGTCACAAATCAGTCATTTTCGTAGGCCAATATCCGCCCTCTGGGAAATCTTCCCGCACTCCAACCATCGCGTTGCCCGGGGTCGCTTTGTGTCGTTTTTGACGAAAATAAAGGTTTAAAAACATGAATATACGCCATAGAATCACTGTCCTTATCGTTTTGACATTCGTTGCCATATTCTCCATCGGCGGCTATTCCATCGTGCAGTCTTTACACAACGCGACTGAAGTGAAAAGCGTGACTGAAGGGGTGGTTCCCAGCGCCCTCGCTTCCGCCGATCTGGTGTCTGAACTCAAGGATGTGCAGCAGGCGGTGGTCACTGTGGTGACTTCTCCCGATGAGAAGCTGGCGGCGCAATCGGTAGAAAAGCTGGTCGCCAAGAAAAAGCAGTTACAACAAAGTATCGAGCTGCAAGGCAAACAGGCCAGCAACGATAAACAGCGCGGTCTGGTGAAAGAAGCGCAAGAAAGCATGGCGAATTATTTCGGTGCCATCGAAGAGACCACCAATTTCAAGATGACGGGGCAGAAAGAGCTGGCGGAAGCATCATTGATTGCCAGTGTTGCGCAATATCAGTTGGAGCTTGAAGGCATCGTCGCTACTTTACGTATCGAGAAGAACCGCAGCAAGGATACCGCCATTGAAGCCCTGAACAAGAGCCTGTCGAACACCGTCAATATCGTGTCGCTGGTGACGCTGCTGACCATCGTGGTGCTGAGTATCTTCGGCGTGGTGCTGTACCGCCAGATCACCCGCCCCATCAGCAAGATGCAGTCGATGATGAGCGAGATCGCCGCCAGCCAGGACTTCACGCGCCGCGTGCCGGTTGAACGGCAGGATGAGATCGGCCGTTCCATTCTGGCTTTCAACAGCATGATCGAGAAGATCCAGGAAAGCTCCGGGCTGTTGAAACAAAAGACCACCGATATACAGACCATGTTGCAGAACATGCCGCAAGGTATCTTGACCATCGCCGGCAACAACCAGGTGCATGCGGAATACTCCGCCTACCTGGAAACCATATTCGAAACTGCCGACATCGCAGGCCGCGACATGATGGACCTGGTGTTTTCCAATACGAATCTAGGGGCGGATACGCTGTCGCAAGTAGAAGCAGTCGGCGGTGCTTGCATCGGCGAAGACCTGATGAATTTCGAGTTCAACCAGCATTTGATGGTGGGGCAGATCGAAAAGACCATGCCCGACGGTCGCGTCAAGATCCTGGAATTGAACTGGTCGCCGATCACCGACGGTGCGGATACCACCATACGCCTGTTGCTGTGCGTGCGCGACGTGACTGAGCTGCGCAAG
>DATBPY010000139.1:0-52576 GCA_036561085.1 Methylophilaceae bacterium
CCGAGATGCGGTTCGCCTGAAATATAAGACGCAATCTTGCCCACACATCGTTATCCTTGATGACCCCTTTGTCGCGCATCACATCGAATAGATCATTACAGTTGGACGGTAGATCGTTAGCGCTGAACCAAAGCGGTTTGGCATTTTGCAAGACAGCGTTCTCGCCGGACTGAGCCAATGCGGCATAACAACTATTGGTCGTGTCCATCATGGTCAGTTTGGGGAGTTCCGTCAGATACAGAGTCCAGTTCTGCTGTTTGCCTAGACTTTTCAGCCATTCCTGACGTAGCTTTTCAGCAAAAGGCGTGTCGTTATAACGAACCAGAAATGCCTCTATAGCTGCGCTGTCGGTTTGATCCAGAGTGAGTAATAAATGCCAATATTCCGGGTATGCCGCAAGCGGCTGGCCTTGCATCTGTTGCACATAAGCGACAAGTGCGTTGTCGTCGCGATTCTTATAAGCCATATAGGCATTGTCGATCAGCGTGTCGTCGGCGTAACACTGCCCAGCAAGAAAGAGCAGGCCGGCGAGTAGATAGAATGAGAGCTTTTTCGACATGCGGTAAGAATACACGCCAGTTGTGACGAATAGAAAATTAAAGAATGAAGCGCCCAACCATGAAAACCAAAGCGACTATGGCTCCCAGCACCACTCCGAACTTGAACAGTTGCCAGGAGAATCGAAGCCATCGGCGGTCACTGGTGACGAAATAAACGCCTACGCCTACAGCGATGGAGATGACACCTAAGCCCAGTAGCAATCGCATCAGGAGCATGGTTGTACGGACACAGAATTTGGCACAGCGCTAAGCTGGCTGGGTAAAGAGTTGGGGAAAGCCGCGCGGCGCGTCTTCTGTATGTTCGAAAGTGGCATATTCCCAAGCGCTACTGTCGGCCAATAATGCGCGCAACAAGCGGTTATTGAGCGCGTGCCCGGATTTATGGGCAGTGAATGAGCCGATGAGGGGGTGGCCCAGCAAGTAAAGATCGCCAATGGCATCCAATACCTTGTGCCTTACAAACTCGTCTTCAAAACGCAGCCCTTCGCTGTTGAGGATACGGTATTCGTCCACAACCACTGCGTTATCCAGGCTGCCGCCACGTGCCAAGCCCATTGCCCTGAGAGCTTCCACTTCACGCATAAAGCCGAAAGTACGCGCGCGGCTGACTTCCTTGATGTAAGAGTCCTCAGCGAAGTCGATCACAACCGACTGACTGGAATGCTCGAATACAGGATGGGAGAAGTCTATGGTGAACGCCATTTTGAAGCCTTGATACGGCTCAAAACGCACCCATTTATCACCGTCCTGCACTTCTACGGTTTTTTTGATGCGGATGAATTACTTCAGTGCATTTTGCTCAACGATACCGGCCGATTGCAACAGGAACACGAACGGGCCTGCACTGCCATCCATGATGGGCAACTCGGAGGCAGACAGATCCACATAGACATTATCGATACCCAGACCGGCAAGGGCAGACATTAGATGCTCTACCGTGCCAATTCTGACGCCATCTACTTCCAGGGTAGAGGACAGGCGGGTATCTTGCACATGTTCCGGAGCGGCTTTTATCGTCACAGGCTCAGGCAGATCGACGCGGCGGAACACGATGCCGGTATCAGGCGCGGCCGGACGCAAGGTCAGATACACCTTGTCGCCGGTATGCAAACCCACGCCGGTGGCGCGGATGATATTTTTAAGGCTGCGCTGTTGAAGCACTGTTGACCGATCCCATCGAAGTTGCTATAAGTGCGTGAATCATAGCACAATTTTATTCAAATCACCGCCCCGCTTCCGGCAACCGCGCTGGTTCGGAACGCGGGCGAAGAGGAGCGATTCGCTATAGATCAACGCAGTATTGATTACTGCAACTTAATCAGCTTGCTTACGCAAAAATGCCGGTATATCCGATTCATCGTAGCCATTACTCCGCATCACATCCGCCTGTGCACGGCGATTGCTCTGCATCACGGCAGGTACGTTGTCTTCGGCACCACCGAATACGATAGGTTCATCATGCGTTCCGGTACGGCCGACAGCATTCGCCCATTCATTATTGACAGCAAGAGTGGGGCGCGCTTTTTGTCCACTGGCGTTACCCAAGCCCGTAGCGACCAGTGTGATGCGTAGATCGTCGCCCAGCGAATTGTCGAACACGTTGCCGTAATACACTGAAGCGTCGTCCGCGGTGAATTCCTTGATCGTATTCATTACTTCGTAGAATTCATCCATCATGAACGTATCTTCACTGGCAGAAATGTTGACCAGAACACCGCGTGCGCCTTTAAGGTTGACGTTTTCCAGGAACGGGCTGTTGACGGCCTGAGTCGCTGCTTCGCGCGCTCTTTCACTTCCGGAAGCAGTAGCAGAGCCCATCATAGCCATGCCGTTTTCCGACATCACCGTGCGCACATCGGCAAAGTCGACGTTGACCTGACCATAACCGTTGATGATTTCAGCGATGCCGGATACTGCGCTATGCAATACACCGTTTGCAGCACGATAAGCGTCTTTCAGCGTAACTTTACCGCCCAGCACTTCCATCAAACGTTCATTCGGTACTACCAGCAAGGAATCTACATGCTTGGCGAGCGTGGCAATGCCGTCATCTGCCAATACTTTGCGGTTGTTTTCAAACGCAAACGGTTTGGTCACTACAGCTACTGTCAGTATGCCCAGTTCGCGTGCCACTTCTGCCACTACCGGAGCTGCGCCGGTGCCGGTGCCGCCGCCCATGCCTGCGGCGATGAACAACATATCCGCGCCGCGTATCATGTCTTCGATACGGTCACGGTCTTCCATAGCAGCTTCACGACCCACATCCGGCTTACCGCCTGCACCCAGTCCGCGAGTCAGTGCGCTACCGAGTTGCAGTTGCACTTCTGAACGGCTACGGTTGAGAGCGCCTATATCGGTGTTGGCGCTGATGAATTCCACGCCCGTCACTCCCATGTCTATCATGTGTTCGACTGCGTTGCCGCCGCAACCTCCCACACCGATGACTTTGATCACCGCTTTATCAGCGGGACGATCAATTACTTCGAAATCAAATGACATTTTGTATCCTCCTCAAGTTAACTAAATCGAACCAAACAACACTTAAAAATTTCCTTGGAACCAACTCTTCATCATTTCCCACAACCTGCCGAAGGACGTGGTTTCGATGCGATCCTGCATATGCCGCTCAAGCTGGTTCTTGCCCATCAACAACAAGCCCACGCCTGTGGAAAAGCGAGGGTTACTTACTACTTCAGATAACCCGCCTACTTTGGTAGGCAGGCCCAAACGTACCGGCATGTGCAACACCTCTTCACCCAGGTCGACCATGCCGCGCATCAGACTACTACCGCCGGTGATGACGACACCGGAGGCGATCATTTCTTCGAACCCGCTGCGACGCAGTTCTGCCTGCACCAAGGTGTAGATCTCTTCCACGCGCGCTTCGATGACTTCGGCCAACGTTTGCTGTAACAACTGTCTCGATTCACGTCCTTCTGCACCTGCCACTTCTACCAATGCCTCAGGTTCAGCCAATTGCTGTAACGCGCAACCGTGCATGATCTTGATCTCTTCGGCGTTCTGGGTGGGGGTACGGAATGCCACCGCGATATCGTTGGTGATCTGGTCTCCGGCAATCGGAATCACGCCGGTATGGCGAATCGCGCCCTGTTTGAATACCGCGATATCCGTCGTGCCGCCGCCGATATCTACCAGGCAGACGCCTAATTCCTTTTCATCATCGGTGAGTACCGAGACGCTGGAAGCCAGCGGTTGCAGTACCAGATCGTTGACTTCCAACCCGCAGCGCTTGACGCATTTGATGATGTTTTGCGCAGCAGCCACGGCCCCGGTGACGATATGTACTTTGACTTCCAGTTTCATACCGCTCATGCCCAGCGGTTCGCGCACATCTTCCTGGCCGTCTATGATGAATTCCTGGGTCAGGATATGCAGAATCTGCTGGTCGTTAGGCAGGCTGATGGCTTGCGCCATTTCTATGACCCTGTCCACATCCATCTGATTGACTTCGGCATCCTTGATCTTCACCACGCCGTGCGAATTAACGCTGCGGATATGACTGCCCGCGATGCCGGTATAGACCGATTTTATTTTGCAATCGGCCATCAATTCTGCTTCTTCCAGTGCGCGCTGAATGGCGGCAACGGTGGAATCTATGTTGATCACCACGCCTCGTTTCAAACCTCGCGATTCATGCTGGCCTAATCCGATGACCTTGAGATCCCCCTCCGGCATCAGCTCGGCAACGATGGCAACGATCTTGGATGTCCCTATATCTAAGCCGACCACTAAATTTTGCTGTTCTTTACTCATACACTTCTCCTCAAGATACTTTTTTGGCCGGCGGTAAATGCCCTTGCGGCCTGCGGATCGCAAAACCATTGGGGTAACGCAGATCTGCATAGCTCACAAACCCACTTTGTGTGCCAAGCGCGACCGGGTAAATATTCACAAATTTCCTTAAGCGCTGTTCCATCTGATCTCTGCCTAGTTCGATCACCATTCCTTTGTCCGTGCCTATCTGCCATGCACGGCGCGCGCTGAGCGA
The DNA here is from genome assembly GCA_036561085.1 of Methylophilaceae bacterium. Lineage (GTDB taxonomy): Bacteria > Pseudomonadota > Gammaproteobacteria > Burkholderiales > Methylophilaceae > CAILHX01. Next base: position 4,570 of record DATBPY010000139.1, read on the forward strand.
TAAGCGATTGACCTTCATTCCGATCGGCACCAGCATCTGGTCGTAGAGTTGATAGTTGTTTGTGATCTCCTTCACGCTTTCACCCGGCCCGTAAAATGTCGGTAGCTCCTTGTCGGAGATGGCGTGAAACATCTCCCCATGGGTATTGACGAGCGCGATGTCATCCCACCTTGCCAGCTCTCTCTGTTCTTCTACCTGTATCACCAGCATGTCCGGCCAGCGCCTGCGCACGCTGACGTTGCGTACCCAGGGCAGTTTTTGAAAAGCATCGCGCGTCTGTACCAGATCCACCGTGAAAAAGTTGCCATGCAAATGACCTTCTGCGATCAATTTCAGCTGGTCGCGCGTGACATGCAGCAACTCGCCATTGACCTCGATATGCTTGATCGGATAAATAGGCAGATGCAGCACCACGAACAGCACCGCATACAGCAGCAACAGCGCAGCGACTGCGTAGAGCAGGTTTGCGATCCAGATGATCAGCTTGGGTTTATCCCACATGCGCCAACTCCAGAATATTCAGTACCAACTGGTCGAACGAAATACCTGCGGCGCGGGCGCCCATGGGTACGAGACTGTGGTCAGTCATGCCTGGAGAGGTATTCGCCTCCAGGAAATAATGGCGGCCGTTTTCATCCATCAGAAAATCCACCCGTCCCCAGCCACGCCCGTCCAATATCTGAAAGGCTTTTAATGCTTCTTGCTGGATAAGCTTTTCTTGCCCGGCTTCCAATCCGCAAGGGCACAGGTATTGCGTGTCGTCGCGCAAGTATTTAGCTTCGTAGTCGTAAAATTCGTTGGCAGGCACGATGCGTATGATGGGCAGCGCCGTATCGCCCAAAATGCCTACGGTGTATTCGCCGCCGCCTATGAACTGCTCGGCGATCACCAGAGCATCGTATTTGGCAGCTTCCATATAGGCCGCTTTCAGCCCCCCTGCCTGCTTCACTTTGCTGATGCCCACGCTCGAGCCTTCGTTGGCAGGTTTCACAAACAGCGGTAGCCCTAACCGTGCTTCGATCGAAGCAAAATCGCTTTCCGCCTCTACAATTTCAAACGCAGGTGTGACGATGCCAGTTGCCTGCCACATCAGTTTGGTGCGCCATTTATCCATGCCCAGGCTCGAAGCCAATACGCCGCTACCGGTATAGGGAATACCCATTAACTCCAACGCGCCCTGCACCGTGCCGTCTTCGCCGTAGCGGCCATGCAGTGCGATGAAAACGCGATCATAGGTTTCCAGGTCATGCAGTGGCAGGTGCGCAGTATCAAAAGCGTGAGCGTTCACTCCGCTGCGCTTCAAGGCGGCCAGCACGGCGTTACCGCTATTCAGCGAAACTTCGCGTTCGGCTGACTTGCCGCCTAGCAGTACCGCTACTTTTCCGAAATCTTTCATTGAATCTTTCATTTCTCCGGCCTTTGCGACTCACCGATAATTCTTACTTCACGTTGCAGATCCACACCTGTTTCACGCAACACAGTTTCATGCACATGAGCCATCAGTTGCTCTATCTCTACTGCGCTTGCGTTGCCGGTATTGACGATGAAATTGGCATGTTTTTCCGATACTTGCGCACCGCCCAATCGATATCCTTTCAGTCCGCATGACTGGATCAGGCGCGCGGCGAAATCGCCTTCAGGATTCCTGAAGATCGATCCGGCATTGGGCATGTTCAATGGTTGCGATTCCAACCGTTTCGCCAGCAGATTTTTGATCTTTTGTTCGGCTACATTTGCATCACCCGCTTCCAACTCGAACCAAGCGGCGACGAACCATTCTTCGCTGGGCAAGCCGACATGGCGGTAACCGATCTCCAAGTCCACTTGCGATCTTTCATTCACTACGCCCGCACGGTCTATGGTTAAGGCGTGATGCACTACGTCCCAAGTCTCGGAATCGTGGCAACCTGCATTCATTGCCAATGCCCCGCCTACGGTGCCGGGGATGCCGGAAAAGAATTCCGCGCCATGCAGATGCTGACGAGCGCTGAATTTGGCAAGCTTGGCGCAGGTCACGCCGGCTTCGGCATAAACAGTGTTTTTATCTATGGTCAGGCGGTCCAGCGAGCCGCCATGCAGCAAGATCACCGTGCCCCGCACGCCGCCGTCGCGTACCAGCAGATTGGAACCCAGCCCTACAAAATGGATGGGTTCGCCGTGCGGTAACGATTTGAGGAATGACGAAAGATCATCGATCCCGGCAGGGATATACAAACGGTCGGCCAAGCCGCCAACACGCCAGCTGGTGTGGTTGCTCATGGGCTCGTTATGAATCACTTTGCCGGTAGGAGTCTGTGTCTGGGTCATCATGCCTGTGCCAAATCTCTGGTATTAGCCGCTACCTGCCCGATAGAACCTGCGCCCATGACGATGACTACATCGTCGGCTTTGGCGATCTGCAGGATCGCTTGAGGTAGTTCGCTGGTAGTTTCCACGAACACCGGCTCGAGTTTTCCCATCACGCGGATGGCGCGTAGCAGAGCACGGCTATCGGCGGCCACGATGGGTGCTTCCCCGGCGGAATAGATTTCAGTCAACAACACTGCATCGGCCTCGCATAACACTTTGACGAAGTCTTCGAAGCAATCGCGGGTACGGGTATAACGATGCGGTTGAAAAGCGAGCATTAAACGTCTATTTGGGAATGCGCCGCGCGCAGCATTGATCACGGCCTGCATTTCAGCCGGATGATGTCCGTAGTCGTCTATCAATGTGAATTTGCCGCCATCTTTGGCAGGCACTTCGCCATAGCGCTCGAAACGCCGTCCTACCCCTTTGAATTCTTTCAGGGCTTTGACGATGGCCTTATCCGAGATATTGAGTTCGCTGGCAATGGCAATGGCGGCGAGCGCGTTGAGCACATTGTGCGTGCCGGCGAGATTTAGCGTTACTTCAAACTCGCTGGTGACGCCATTGATGCGTTGCACGGTAAAACACATCTGCGCGCCTACGGCACGCACATTGACGGCACGGAAACGCGCATCTTCGCTGAAACCGTAAGGCATGATGGGCTTGGATATCCGTGGCAATATCGCGCGTACATTAGGGTCGTCTATGCAAACAACTGCCATTCCGTAGAACGGCAGGCGTTGCAGGAAATCCACGAAAGCATTTTTCAGTTTGTCGAAATCATGCTCATAGGTTTCCATGTGGTCGGCATCGATATTGGTGACGACTGCCAATACCGGCGACAAATGCAGGAAAGAAGCATCGGATTCGTCGGCCTCAGCCACGATGAATTCTCCTGCACCCAAGCGCGCATTGGTATTGGCGCTTTCCAGCCGTCCGCCGATGACATAGGTGGGGTCCATATCGGCTTCCGCCAGGATGCTGGCGATCAGGCTGGTGGTCGTGGTTTTGCCGTGAGTGCCGGCAACCGCGATGCCTTGGCGGAAACGCATCAATTCCGCCAGCATCATCGCGCGTGGAACGACCGGGATCTTGCGTTCTCTGGCGGCTCTTACTTCGGGGTTGTCATCTTTGACCGCCGTAGATACCACCACCACATCGGCTGCGGCCAGATTGCTTTCGGCATGACCCTGATGAATGATCGCGCCCATATTTTTGAGGCGTTGCGTGGTGGAATTGTCGGCAATATCCGAACCGCTGATACTGAATCCCAGATTCAGCAATACTTCGGCGATACCATTCATCCCCGAGCCGCCAATCCCTACGAAGTGGATACGTTTGACTTTATGTCGCATCACGCACTCCGTATAAACGCAATTGGCGGCCGTTGCCACTCGCGGCCGGTCGCATCCCACCAATGCCCACAAAGTGTATGCGTTTGACTTTATGTCGCATAAGCCAACTCCTCACATATACGTGCGACGTCTTCAGTGGCTGCGGGTTTTGCTAAACGGCGCGCGTTACCAGCCATTTCCAGCAATCTGGTGCGGGTAAAATCCTTAATAATGTCGGCCAGTTTTTGCGGATTCAATTCCGATTGCGGCAATAGCAGCGCTGCACCAGCATCGGCCAAGTATCGTGCATTACCGGTCTGATGGTCGTCCACCGCATGCGGTAAAGGCACCAGTACGCTTGCTACCCCAGCAGCCGCCAGTTCGGAAACGGTAAGCGCCCCGGCGCGACAAATGACCAGGTCACTCCATTGATACATGGCTGCCATGTCTTCAATGAATGCACATGTTTCTGCCTCGACACCGGCTGCAGCGTAGTACTGTTGCAATGCTTGCAGATGTTTGGCTCCAGCCTGATGTGTGATCAAAGGTCGTTGCCCTGTGGGTATCATCGCTAAAGCGAGCGGTACGGTTTCATTCAAAACCTGAGCCCCCAGGCTACCGCCTATCACCAGTATCCTAAGATTGCCGCTACGGCCTGATAAACGTGTTGCAGGGTCTGCAATGGCAGTGATCTCTGGCCGTACCGGATTGCCTACCACCAGGCTTCTTTTTCCGAATGCAGCCGGGAATGCGGCGAGGATGTTGCGGGCAAATATCGCCATAATGCGATTGGTCAATCCCGCCACCGAGTTCTGTTCATGTATAACTAAGGGTGTGCGCCTCAACCAAGCCATCAGACCGCCGGGGAAGGCGGCAAAACCGCCCATGCCCAGCACCACATCGGGATGATGCTTGCGCATTGCCTTGAGACTTTGCATGCAAGCGGTAAATAATCCCACAGGAAGCTGCAGCCAACGCAGCAAACCTTTGCCTCTGACGCCGCGCATGGTGATGGTACTGACTTGATAGTTCTTGTTGGCGATGAGTTGATTCTCCATGCCGCCTGCAGTCGCCAGCCAGACGATCTGCCAGCCTTTGGCTTTCAGCATATCGGCCACAGCTATTGCCGGGAATACGTGACCACCCGTTCCGCCTGCCATGATCATTAGCGTCGGCGTCATGCGGGCAGTCCTTTCGCTAGGCGTCGATTCTCATAATCGATGCGCAGCAGTATCGCCAGTGCGATGCAATTGGCAACGATGCCGCTGCCGCCGAAGGAGAGCAAAGGCAGGGTTAATCCCTTGGTAGGCAGCAGTCCCATATTGACGCCCATATTGATGAACGACTGCACTCCCATCCACACCCCTATACCTTGCGCCAGCAGCGCGGAGAAGTTGCGCTCATACAACGCGGCTTCCTTGGCAATACTGAAAGCGCGCATCACCAGCCATACAAAGGCCAGTACCACAGCCAGTACGCCCAGAAATCCGAGTTCTTCCGCGATCACTGCCAACAGAAAGTCGGTATGCGCTTCCGGCAGATACAGCAGTTTTTCCACGCTGCCCCCCAAGCCGACGCCGAATAATTCACCGCGTCCGAATGCGATCAGGGCGTGTGAGAGCTGGTAGCCTTTACCGTAGGGGTCAGCCCAGGGATCCATGAATCCGGTAATGCGTTGCAGGCGGTACGGAGAGCTCCAGATAAGGAAAACCAGCCCCGTCACCAACATCACCAGCAAACCTGCAAAGATGCGGCCATTGATGCCCCCCAGCCACAAGATCGAGATGGACACTGAGGCAATCACCGCGAAAGCGCCGAAATCAGGCTCTCGTAGCAATAAACCCGCTACCAGCAACATCACTGCCAACATAGGCAGAAACCCACGGGTAAAGCTATGCAGGAATGCGGCTTTGCGCACTGTGTAATCGGCTACATACATGGCGGCGAACAGCTTCATCAGTTCCGACGGCTGCAAGGTGAAAAAGATAAGAGGTATCCAGCGACGGCTACCGTTCACTTCACGCCCTATATGCGGAATGAGTACCAGCACCAGCAGAGCGAGGCCGACCAGAAACAGCAACGGAGCCATTTTTTGCCAGAAACGCGTGGGAAATTGGAAAGTCACTAACCCGGCTGCTAGCCCTATAAACAAAAAGATGGTGTGACGCACGAGAAAATAGGTGGACTGGTGGCCGAAAGCTTTGTCGGCTTCGGCCAGCGCAATAGAAGCGGAATAGACCATCACCAGCCCGAAAGACAGAAGCAACAATACCGCCCACAGCAATGCCTGGTCGTAAGGAGGTGCGACGATCTTACCGCGCTCGCGCAGCATGGTCATCATTCCGCTCATGCTGTCCATCATGTTGCGGCCTCCAACTGACGAACAGCGCTTACGAATACTTCAGCGCGGTGGATATAGTTGCGGAACATATCGAAACTGGCGCAGGCGGGCGACAGCAGTACTGCATCACCCGGTTGCGCCGCAGAAAAAGCTTTTTGCACTGCCTCCTGCATGTTGTCGGCACCGATCAACGGCACATTGGCGGCCTTAATGGCGGCGGCGATAATGGGCGCATCGCGACCTATCAGTATCACGCCGCGTGCGTTGCGCCGTATGTGTTGTTGCAGGGGGTTGAAGTCTTGCCCTTTGCCATCGCCGCCTGCGATCAACACCACTTTTGGCGGTAATCCGTCGATGGCAGCGCAAGTAGCGCCGACATTGGTGCCTTTGGAATCATCAAAGAAAGTGATGCCGTTGATCTCGGTCACCCATTCGACCCGGTGCGGCAGACCCTTGAATTCACGCAAAGCAGCCAGGATAGGTGCACGATTCAGGCCGATGGCACGGCACAAGGCCAATGCAGCCAAAGCATTCGTGGCGTTGTGTAATCCGGCGATCCGGCATTCCGCGAAATTCAGCAGATCGGTGTCGCCTTGCATCAGCCATATGTCGCGGCCGGTCTGGCGTAAGCCGTAATTGTGGGCGGCGTCCGGGCCGTCATCCCCGAAATACACGATATGCCGGTCCGGCAAGGCCATTTTCTTGCTCCAGCTATTACGCCGGTTGAGTACTTGCACGCCATTTCCGGCGAAGATGCGCGCTTTAGCTGCGGCATATTCGGCCATGCCCGGGTAGCGGTCCAAGTGGTCTTCACTGACGTTTAGCACGGTAGCCGCATTCGCATTCAGACTGGAAGTGGTTTCGAGCTGGAAACTGGAGAGCTCCAGCACAAACACGTCCGGGGCTTCCATGGACAGAGTATCCAATACCGGAAGACCGATATTGCCTGCGACTATGGTTTTCAGGCCGGCTCTTTGGCACATGGCGCCGACGAGAGCGGTCGTTGTGCTTTTGCCGTTAGAACCGGTAATGGCGATGACTCTGGATTTTTTCGGGCGGTATAGCGCAAACAGTTCTATGTCGCCCACTACCGGAACTCCACGTGCGATCGCCGCTTGGACTTGCGGTTCGCTCAAAGCTACGCCGGGGCTGATGACGATCAATTCCGCACCGGCAAATGCGCGTTCTCGGAATGTCCCTAAATGAACCGTCACCTGCGGCATATCCACTTGTACCAGGGCCAGATTGGGAGGCGCATCGCGGCTGTCGGCAGCCGTCAGTCTTGCACCTTGACCTGACAGCCAGCGCAATGCCGACAGACCGGTATCTCCCAGTCCCAGCACCAGCACCTGCTTATTTTTCAGATCAAGATCCATATGTTCCATTTATCGTTTACCGCAATTTCAACGTTGAAAGGCCGAGCAGCACCAACATCATGGTGATGATCCAGAAGCGGACTACAACCTGGGTCTCTTTCCAGCCTTTTTGCTCATAATGGTGATGTAGCGGCGCCATGAGGAAGATGCGCTGGCCTTGGCCGTATTTGTATTTGGTGTATTTGAAATAGCTGACTTGTGCGGCGACCGATACCGTTTCCACCACGAACACGCCGCCCATAATGAACAGCACGATCTCCTGGCGTACGATGACTGCGACAGTCCCCAGTGCTGCCCCCAGAGCCAATGCACCGACATCGCCCATGAATACTTCAGCGGGATACGCGTTGAACCACAAGAATCCCAGGCCCGCACCTGCTACTGCCGAGCAAAACACCGCCAGTTCGCCGGCACCTGGTATGTATGGAATACCCAGGTATTTTGAGAAGAATGCATGTCCGGCGACATAGGCAAATATCGCCAGCGCGCTACTCACCAGTACGGTAGGCATGATGGCAAGGCCATCCAGGCCGTCGGTAAGATTGACTGCATTGCTTGAACCCACGATCACCAGATAAGCCAGCACTATGAAGCCGATGGCACTGAGCTGAAATACCAGGTGCTTGAAGAAAGGCACGATGAGTTCGGTATGTGCAGGAAGTGATGAAGTTGCATATAGATAGCCCGCCACGCTGAATCCGATGAGCGATTGCCAGAAATATTTTTCCTTGGCCGACAGCCCTTTGGGGTTGCGATGTACGACTTTGCGCCAGTCATCCACCCAACCGATGATGCCGAATCCCAGCGTGGTGAACAGCACCACCCACACGAAGCGGTTATGCAGATCGGCCCACAACAGTGTGGCGATAGCGATGGAGACCAGTATCAACGCGCCGCCCATAGTGGGGGTTCCGGCCTTGACCAGATGTGTCTGCGGACCATCGTCACGCACCGATTGGCCTACCTTGTACTGGGTCAGCTTACGTATCATGCCTGGACCGACCAATAAAGAGATCGCCAGCGAGGTAAGAATGGCTAATACGGCGCGTAAAGTGATGTAATTGAATACATTGAATGCGCGCAGGTCATGAGCCAGCCAGTGGGTAAGTTCTAACAGCATCAGTGCACCCTTTCTGCCTGCTGGCAGGCATTAGTGTCTTTAAGTATGGCGTCGATCACGCGCTCCATTTTCATGAAACGCGAGCCTTTAACCAGGATGGTGGTATCGGGTTGCAGATAAGGATCAAGCGCTTCCGCTAGCTCGACTGACGTAGCGAAATGTCGTGCGTTGCTGCCGAAGGCAAGTACGGTGTGCTGGCTTAGATCACCCAAGGCGAACAGCTGATCGACGCCGGATTGTTTGGCGAATTCACCGATCTCTTCATGCAATCGTCTCGCGTCATTTCCTAGTTCGCCCATGTCGCCCAGCACCAGAATCTTGCGGCCGGAAGCGCTAGCCAATACTGCGATAGCGGCGCGCATGGATGACGGGTTGGCGTTGTAGCTATCGTCGATCACAAGCACACCGCCTTTGCCTTGCTTGCGTTGCAGACGACCTTTGACTCCCGCGAAATTTCCCAAACCGGCAGCGATGTCGGACAATTCCACGCCCATCGCCAGTGCTGCGGCAGTGGCTGCCAGCGCATTACTGATATTGTGGATGCCCGGCACGTTGAGTGCGACGGTTACGTTGCCGGCAGCGGTTTGTATGGTGAGCTGCGAAGAGTCAGGTTTTAATTCATAGTCTGCGCTGATATCGGCATCATGAAGCAATCCGAATGTCAGCGTCTTTTTCGATGCGGCTAACGATTTCCATAGCGGCGCAAAAGCATCGTCGGCATTGAAAATCGCGGTGCCGGAAGAATCGAGGCCATTGAAGATACTGCCTTTTTCTCTGGCTATTGCTTCTACATTTCCCATGCCTTGTAAATGCGCAGGGTGTGCATTATTAACCACAGCCACGCTGGGGTGCGCAAGATGGGTCAGATAGTCGATCTCGCCAGGGTTACTCATCCCCAATTCGGCCACCGCGAAACGATGGTGTGCTTGTAGCTTGAACAGGGTCAATGGCAGGCCGATATCGTTATTCAGATTGCCTTCAGTCGCCAGCACATGTTCGTCCCCGGCAACATGACGCAGAATAGCTGCCAGCATTTCCTTGACTGTGGTCTTGCCGTTGCTACCGGTGATGGCGGCGAGCGGGATATCGAATTGTTCGCGCCAATACGCGGCCAGTTTGCCGAGCGCCAGACGTGTGTCTTGCACTACGATCTGCGGGCTGTCGGTTTCTATTCTGCGGCTGACCAGAATACCGGCTGCGCCTTGTTGCAGGCATTGGACAGCATAATCATGCCCATCAAAACTCTCGCCTTTCAGCGCAACGAACAGGTTGCCGGTGGTGATTTTGCGGCTGTCCGTACTCACCGCATTGAATGTTTCGTCAGTACCTATGAGCTGACCGTTGGTCGCTTTTGCGACGGTAGAGAGCGTCATCATGACAGCGCCTCCCTGGCGATTTCCAGATCGCTGAAAGGCAGTTTTGCGGCACCTATCTGCTGATAATCTTCATGGCCTTTGCCTGCCAATAATACAATGTCTCCCGCTTGGGCTTGCTTGATGGCAGTACGAATCGCATTGGCACGATCAGGTTCGATTCGGTATTCACCGCGCATGCCTTGCACGATGTCGGCGATGATGTCTTCCACCTTTTCATGGCGTGGGTTGTCGGCAGTGATGATGGCGTGATCCGCCAATTTTGAGACTGTTTCGCCCATCAATGGTCGCTTGCCTTTATCGCGATCTCCGCCGCAACCGAATACGCAGATCAAGCGACCTGTGCATTGTTCTTTGAGTGTAGAGAGAACTTTTTCCAATGCATCGGGAGTGTGTGCGTAATCTACGACGACTAAAGGTTGATTGCCGCCGCCAAGTTGTTGCATGCGGCCTGCGATAGGAACGAGCTGGGATATGGCGCCTACTGCTTCCTGAAAATCGATGCCTGAGCATAACAAAGCGGCCAACACTGCCAGTACATTGTTGGCATTGAAACGGCCGACGAGCTGGGCAGAGAGCATGGCCTCGCCTTGCGGTGTAGTTACGCGCATCGATAATCCACGGGCATCGAAATGAAGATCGTGTCCTTGCACATCGGCCTGATCGAAGCCATAGGTAAGTACATGGATGTCGCGTTTACTCAATTGTTGCGCCATTTCAGCGCCAAATGGATCGTCGACATTCAACACTGCATGTTGTAGATCCGGCCAGTCGAACAACATGCGTTTGGCGGCGATGTAGTTAGTCATGTTGCCGTGGAAATCCAGATGGTCACGCGATAGATTGGTTAGCACTGCCACGTCGAAGCTCATGCCGTTTACGCGGTGTTGTACCAATGCGTGGGAAGATACTTCCATGGCAACATCTGTCGCGCCTTGCGCCAGATAATCAGCCAGTAGGCCATGCAGCAGAATGGGGTCGGGCGTGGTATTGATAGTGGTCGATAGCGCATTGGGGAAACCGTTGCCCAGCGTCCCGATGACAGCCGTTTTGCGACCCAGTAATTGCAATGCTTGCGCCAGCCAGTGACTGCAAGAAGTTTTGCCGTTGGTGCCGGTGACGCCGATCACCCATAATTTTTGCGAAGGTTCGCCGTAAAAAGCGCTGGCGATATTGCCAATCTGTTCACGCAAATTGTTCACCGGCCAATTGGCGATTCTCCAATCGGCATTCCATGCATACCCTGAGTTCTCCCACAGTACAGCTATTGCGCCTTGCGCAATGGCTTGTTGTATGAAATCCCGACCATCGACATGCTCGCCGGGATAAGCGACGAAGGCATCTCCGCTATGCACTTGGCGGCTATCGTTCACCAAGCGACGAGGCCGTGTCTTTTGCATTTGTGCCAATACTTGCGCGCCTGTCGTCATACACTCTCCTTGACTTCAGGGGCGTCGATAACAGGCGTGACATTGGTGGCCGGTGCATCTTGCGGTATGGCCAGTATTCTCAGCGCACCTGCCATGACGTTGCTGAACACAGGGGCGGCGACCGCACCGCCATAGTATTCACCGCCACTGGGTTCGTCGATCATCACGGCAATGATCAGGCGCGGATTTGAGGCCGGAGCCATGCCGATAAAGGATGAGACGTAAAGATTCTCTGCATACTTCCCATTGAGTAGCTTGTGCGCAGTGCCGGTTTTCCCCGCTACGCGATAGCCCGCTATCCGTGCACGAGGAGCAGTGCCTCCGGGTTCCACTACCATTTCCAGCATATCGCGTATCTCTTTGGCGGTTTGTGCCGATATCACACGTTGTCCGATAGGAGGTTCTTTCAGCTTGATCAAGGAGATAGGCATGATCTCGCCATCATCGGCAAACGTGGTGTAAGCGCGCGCCAGCTGTATCAAGCTCAACGAAATGCCATGTCCGAAAGCCATGGTCGCTTGCTCGATAGGCCGCCAGTGTTGCCAAGGACGCAAATGGCCGGAAGCTTCGCCGGGGAATCCGATATGTGCGGTGGAACCGAACCCCATCTGGTTAAACATGCGCCACATCGATTCCGGCGGTAGCGTTAGCGCTATCTTGGCCGCGCCGACGTTTGACGATTTTTGTATCACTTGCGACACAGTAGCTATTCCAACCGAGTGGGCATCAGTGATAGTAGCGGGGCCGATGCTAAGTTTGCCGTTTCCGGTATTGATCAAGGTATCGGGTTTAAATGTCCCCGCTTCCAGCGCAGTGGCGACGGTGAATGGCTTCAGCGTAGAGCCGGGTTCGAAGGTGTCGACGATGGCGCGATTGCGGGCGCTCACGGCCAGGTTGGTGGGTGCATTGGGGTTGTAAGTAGGTTGGTTGGCCAATGCCAATACCTCACCGGTACGTGAATCGAGGACGATGATGCTGCCGGCCTTGGCTTTGTTGATTTCGACGGCGTGCGCCAGTTCGCGGTGTGCCAGATACTGAATGCGTCTATCTATGGACAGCACCAGATCGCGGCCTTCTTGCGGTACTTTTACCTCTTCCAGCTCTTCTATGATGTGTCCTTGTCTATCCTGGATCACGCGGCGGCTTCCCTGTTTGCCGGCCAGCCAGTTTTGATACACCAGTTCCATCCCCTCCTGGCCGATGTCGTCAGCACCGGTAAAACCGATGATGTGAGCCGACATATCGCCTGCCGGATAGAAACGCCGGTATTCCCGTTGTAGATATATGCCGGGAATGCCGAGTTGCATCACGCGGGCAGCAGCCTCCGGAGGCATGCGGCGTTTGAGATAAATAAAATCTTTGTCGTTGTTTTTGATCTTTTTGTTGATCTCGCTGGGCTTGATCTGCAGCAATTCCGCCAGATTCTTTGTCTGTTGCGGGGTGATCTCGACATCGGGCGGACTGGCCCAGACGGATTCGACTGGCGTGCTGATCGCCAGCGGCTCGTTATTACGGTCGGTGATCATGCCGCGATGCGCGAAAATACTGAGCGTGCGACCGTAACGCTGGTCGCCTTTTTGTTGCAGGAAGTCGCGGTGCAGGCCTTGCAGGTAGACAGCTCGCCCCAACAAGGTAGCAAAGCACAGCATCAAACCTATCAGCAGTGTGCGCCTGCGCCACGAAGGCAGACGCATCGGCATGGCCTGCGCTCTTGCTTTTGATAGTGCTTGGGCAGGAGTTTGTGCCATCAGCGCACTCCGCCCAATTGTATGACCTGAATGCGCGAAGCTTCGGGTACTTTCATCTGTAACTGGCTGGCGGCTACTTGTTCAATACGCGAATGTACCGCCCAGGTGCTTTGTTCCAGCTCTAACTGACCCCACTCGATATCGTATTGTTTGGCCTGGTTCTGTTGCTGTTGCAATTCAATATAGAGCTTGCGCGCTTTGTTCTGCGAAGTGACCACGCTGAGTGCGCAACATAACAGTATCGCCAGCAAAATAAGATTGAGCTTGGTCATGGCGTGGAGGTTCTTTCTGCCACGCGCAATATGGCACTACGCGAACGCGGATTAAAAGCGATTTCCTGTTTGCCTGGCTTGATCGCCTTGCCTATGGCAATAAGACGCGGTTGCGGCAGATCTGCTGCACGTACCGGGAAGTTGCTGGGGAGGTCGTCGCGGTCCTGCTGCGAGCGAATAAAACGTTTAACGATGCGGTCTTCCAGAGAATGGAAGCTGATGACGGCTAATCTGCCGCCGGGGGCAAGAAGTTCAGCGCAATGAGGCAGCGCTAGCGACAATTCCTCAAGCTCCTGATTGAGGAAAATCCGTAGAGCTTGAAAGGTGCGTGTCGCCGGATCCTGACCGGGCTCGACTTTGGTGACAACACTTGCCACGAGCGCGGCAAGCTGTCGAGTGGTGTGAATGAGCTGCCCGTCTGTGCGTGCCGCAACAATCGCCCTTGCAATCTGTTTAGCAAACCGTTCTTCACCATAATCTTTAATAACCTCCTGAAGTTGTTGCTCGGATGTTGTTGCCAAAAACTCTGCGGCAGTCTGCCCGCGACTTTGATCCATACGCATATCCAGCGGACCATCGTTTCTAAAGCTGAAACCTCTTTCGGCCTCATTAATCTGCGGTGACGAAACACCTATATCGAGCAACACGCCAGCCACCTTTGAAATACCCAAATCCCTTAAAATCTTTGCCATTTGGCTAAACGGGCTTCTCACTGCAGTGAAGCGCGGATCGTTGATCTCCTGCGCCGCTGCTATGGCCTGTGCATCCCTGTCCAGAGCTATCAGCCGCCCGCTCTTGCCCAGCTTTTGCAAAATCGCCCGGCTGTGCCCGCCGCGTCCGAATGTGCCATCTACATAAATGCCGCCTGTATCAATGTTCAATGCTTCGACTGCTTCATGCAGCAATACCGGAAGGTGTTGTGGTTGGGCGCTCAGCCCTGCGGTCACAACGAGAAACCTTCCAGCTCTGTTGGCAAACTATCTGCATCCATGACCTGATCCAGCTGCGCCTTCCAGGCCTCCATGCTCCACAACTCAAAGTGGCTGCCTTGACCGACCAGCATGGCCGATTTCTCGAGCTGCGCGAATTCGCGCAAGGCAGGGGAGACCAGTAAGCGCCCCGCGCTATCCATCTCCATGTCTTCGGCATAACCCACCAGCAGGCGTTGCAACGCGCTCGATTGGCGATCAAAACTGGAAAGCGACATGATCTTGGCCTGTATGGGCTCCCATGCCGGTTGCGGGTATAACAACAAGCAACGATGGGGATGTGCGGTAAGTACCAGATTGCCTGCGGACTGGTTCATCAAGGCGTCGCGATGCCGACTGGGCACTACCAGCCGGCCTTTAGCATCCAGATTGAGAGATGTTGCGCCGCGAAACATGAATGAGCCTTAAAATGAACCGGTTTTAAAAGTGTTTCCTGAGTGCCTCATGAGAAAACAGTAACAAAGGAAGTCGCCATCCGCCCTTAGTTTCGAACAGCGACTCCCACAAAATCCCACTTTTTCCCACTGGGCGGAACTATAGATAAAAAAAAAGAGCTTTGCAAGCTCTTTTTGCTATTTTTTCTTTTTTACTCAAATACTTAGGCGAGAAAGTTGATAAATTGTTTTTTCTTAAAAATCAATTGATTATGAAATTAACTGAATGTTAATTATTAGCATGGACGCAGAGGTGCTTACGGAAAGCAGAAGAAATTGAAGCTGGCCGATAAGCCGGGTTTTGTTCATACCTTGCGGTAAGTGACAGTCATTCCTCTAGGCACACGATTGCTCGTGCACTCAAGCAACCTACCCGCTGGCAGCGCGAGCCACGCCTTATCACCGAAGTAAAATGCCAGCCTATTTGGTCTTGCTGCGAATGGAGGTTACCGCGTTTCACCGTAACTTAATACGCTCGTCTCTGTGGCCCTGTTCCTCGCCTTGGCCTCTGGCTGCGAACAGCCAAAAGTTGCTGCGTACGGCCGTTAGCCGTCATCCCGCTCTGTGCAGCCCGGACTTTCCTCCCCCCATTTCTAGGCGGCGACTGTCTGGCCAGCTTCAGAGCTTATTTTATCACGTTGCCGTTTTGTATTGCCTGTACGCCCAAACCATCATCCATATTCCTACTAATATCATAGGCAGGCTGAGCCATTGGCCCATGCTTAACCCAAGTGACAACAGACCCAGGAAGCCATCAGGTTGGCGAGTGAACTCCACCAGGAACCTGAAACTGCCGTAGCCGATCAAGAACAGTCCCGACACCGCACCCATGGGACGCGGCTTACTTGAATATAGCCATAAGATCAGAAACAGGACGATACCTTCCAGTCCGAATTCATATAACTGTGAAGGATGACGCGACACATCATCTACATAGGGAAAAACCATGCCCCACGGCAGATCGGTCGGACGGCCCCACAACTCGCCGTTGATGAAATTCCCCATGCGCCCCGCACCCAGGCCCAGCGGAACCAGAGGCGCAACAAAATCCATCAGCGCCAGCCATTTGAGCTGGTATTTACGCGCTACAAACCACATCGCCGTCAGTACGCCCAAGAACCCGCCGTGAAAGGACATGCCGCCTTGCCATACTGCAGGAATTTCCGCAGGGTGCGCGAAAAAATGGGATGGCTGATAGAACAGCACGTAGCCTAGCCTTCCACCCAAGATCACCCCAAGTGCGCCATAAAAAAGCATGTCATCGAGAGTCTGTATCGAAAAACCTGCTTCGGGATGAGCCTGGACGCGGTACTTGCCCAGCCAGAGGAATGCCATGAAAGCCGTCAAATACATCAACCCGTACCAGTGGATGCCGAAGGAACCAATATGGATGGCGATGGGGTCGAAGTGTGGATGGACTAGCATTTAGGATAGCTTTCAGAATTAGAGTAAAATTGAGCCTGTACTCAATGAGCACTGGCTCAATTATACGTATTTAGATTTGCAAATAGAGGTTTCATCATGCCGCAATATCGTTCCCGTACTACCACTCACGGCCGCAACATGGCTGGTGCCCGCGCTTTATGGCGTGCCACCGGTATGAAAGACGGCGATTTCAACAAGCCCATCATCGCAGTCTCCAACTCTTTTACCCAGTTCGTGCCCGGCCATGTGCACCTGAAAGACATGGGGCAACTGGTGGCACGCGAGATTGAAAAATCCGGCGGCGTTGCCAAGGAATTCAATACCATCGCTGTGGATGACGGTATCGCCATGGGTCACGGCGGCATGTTGTACTCCTTGCCGAGTCGCGACCTGATCGCCGATAGCGTGGAATACATGGTCAATGCGCATTGCGCCGATGCATTGGTGTGTATCTCCAACTGCGACAAGATCACCCCCGGCATGTTGATGGCGGCATTACGTCTTAACATTCCCGTGGTATTCGTTTCCGGTGGTCCGATGGAAGCAGGCAAAGTGACCTGGCAAGGTGACGAGATGAAGCTGGATCTGGTGGATGCCATGGTGGCTGCTGCCGACAGTAACGTAAGTGACGAAAAAGCCGAAGCCATAGAGCGCTCTGCCTGTCCTACCTGCGGCTCCTGTTCCGGCATGTTCACCGCAAATTCCATGAACTGCCTAACCGAGGCATTGGGCCTGTCCCTGCCCGGTAACGGTTCTACACTGGCTACCCACGCCGATAGAAAACAACTGTTTCTACGCGCGGGCCGCACCATCGTGGAATTAGCCAAACGCTATTACGAGCAGGAAGATGCTTCTGTTTTGCCGCGCGCCATCGCTTCCATGGCCGCGTTCGAGAATGCCATGAGCCTGGATGTGGCAATGGGTGGCTCTACTAATACAGTATTGCACCTGTTGGCTGCGGCTCACGAAGCCAAAGTGAATTTTACCATGAAGGACATAGACCGCATTTCGCGTCGCGTGCCGTGTTTGAGCAAAGTTGCGCCTGCTACGCAGAAATATCATATGGAAGACGTGCATCGTGCCGGTGGAGTGATGGGGATTCTGGGGGAACTGGATAGAGCGGGACTGATACAACGCGATGTGCCTACGGTACATGCACCTACGATGGGTACAGCGCTCGATCAATGGGATATCAAACGCACACAGGACGAGGCTGTTAAATCATTCTTCCGTGCGGCACCGGGCGGTGTTCCGACCACCATCGCCTTTTCCCAATCCATGCGCTATCCGACACTGGATGATGATAGAGCAGAAGGCTGCATCCGCGACAAAGCGCATGCCTATTCGCAAGACGGCGGATTAGCAGTACTTTACGGCAATATCGCGCTGGAAGGCTGCATCGTCAAAACGGCAGGTGTGGATGAGAGCATTCTCAAATTCACCGGTCGCGCCCGTATTTTCGAAAGCCAGGACGCGGCAGTGGAAGGCATCCTCGCCGACGAGATCGTGGCGGGCGATGTGGTGGTGATACGTTACGAAGGTCCGCGCGGCGGCCCGGGCATGCAGGAAATGCTTTATCCCACGTCCTATCTCAAATCCAAAGGGTTAGGCAAGGTTTGTGCGTTGCTGACTGACGGACGTTTCTCGGGCGGTACTTCGGGTCTAAGTATCGGTCACGCTTCGCCGGAAGCGGAAGAGGGTGGCGCGATCGGGCTGGTTGAAGAAGGCGACACCATAGAGATCAATATTCCCGAACGTACTATTCATCTGGTGGTGAGCGATTCTGAACTGGCGAGCCGCCGTGCCGAAATGGAAGCAAAAGGTAAAGATGCCTGGAAGCCGGTGAAGCGTGAACGTTTCGTATCGGAAGCGCTGCGCGCTTATGCCGCCATGACGACTTCCGCTTCCAAGGGGGCGGTACGCGACGTGACGCAAGTAGAAAAGAACTAAGCCTGACGCTCCCGTAATTTTGCTCTGTCCAATGCCGGGCGGAGATTCATGCGCTTGGCGTAAGCTTTCAGTGAGCCGGGTAACGCAATATTGAGCCCTCGTGCCCAATTAAGCGTGCCGCCTAACAGAATGTCGGCCGCCGTGAATTGGGCGCCAA
Organism: Methylophilaceae bacterium; assembly: GCA_036561085.1. Taxonomy (GTDB): domain Bacteria; phylum Pseudomonadota; class Gammaproteobacteria; order Burkholderiales; family Methylophilaceae; genus CAILHX01. Next base: position 22,868 of record DATBPY010000139.1, read on the forward strand.
TGGCGTATTCGCGATCTTCCATATGTTGCATCAATACGATCGCCGCTTTTTCGAATTCGTACAAGCAGCTTGGCGCAATGCCTGCTACACGGTGCTCCTCGGGTAACAGGCGTGAGTGCTTGCTCATGGTCCATAACGGCGCTTCCAACTCGCTCATGGCAAAAAAACACCATTGGAAATAATGGGCTCTAGCTACAGTCTGCTCCAAGGGCGGCACCAGGCCTGAAGCTGGGAAGCGATCGCCGATATAGGTACAAATTGCGGCCGATTCGCTCAATACCAAATCCCCATCTACCAGTACGGGTAATTTGCCGCTAGGGTTGAGTTTCAGGAATGCAGGCGCTTTTTGCGCATTATTTTTGATGTCGGTCAGAATGAAATCGTAATCCGCCCCTGCTTCTTCTAATGCCCAGGCGACACGGGTAGAGCGGGAACCGGGTGAGCCGTAAAGTTTAAGCATGCGATTCTTTCGATTTTCAGCGGGCACGCTATAACATCGACATCAACAAGCGTTCCAGCGGTGCAATCACCAGCATCAAGACCAATTGTGCCAAGAGGAATACGATCAGCGGCGAAAAATCCAGTCCGCCAATGTTGTTACCTATTAGGCGTCGTATGGGATTGAGCATAGGTGCCGTCAAACTATTCAATGCGTCTGTGGCTCCGTTATAAGGACTCACCCAACTCATGATGGCTTGAATAATGACGGCATAAAGAAAGATATGGAGGCTGAGTTTAATCAAAGCCAGTATCACCAAACCGAAGATTGCGAGATAAACGTTAAAGTTGGCCACTCCCAGCGGGTAGTCTTCCGCCCATAATTGCGCAAGCTTTATGATCAACTGGGCGATGAATGCCAGCACCAATGTGGATAAGTCCAAACTGCGCCAAGAAGGGGTAAATCTGCGAACGGGCCGTACCAGGAAATTAGTCGCAGTGACCACTGCTTGCGACACCGGGTTGTAATAAGGCGCACCGGTAAGCTGCAAGTAAAAACGCAGTAATACCGCGATCGTGAAAAGCCCCAATAGAGTATTAAGCAGAAATAAAAAAGCTTCTGTGAACATATGCGGTTTCCTTAGTCTTTACCTAGTAGATCGCCCAGTTCTTTTGAGCGAGCTGCAGCCGATTCTATCGCTTTGATGATGTGCTCTTTGACCTGCGAGTTTTGCATGGCATTGATCGCTTGTTCCGTGGTACCACCCTTGGAAGTGACTTGCGCACGCAGTGTGTCGAACTCCTCCGGGCTGGCTGCCGCGAGTTTGGCGGCACCCTGCATGGTCTGCAATGCCAGAACGCGAGTTTGTTCCTGGCTTAGTCCCAATGCTGTGCCCGCTTGTTGCATGGCTTCTAGAAAATAGAACATATAAGCGGGGCCGCTGCCGGAAATGGCGGTCACTGCATCCATCTGCGTTTCATCCTCCAGCCATATGCACGTTCCGGCAGCTTCGAGTATATGAAATGCTTGTTGTTTTTGCTCCAAACTTACTTGCGGCGAAGCATAAAGTGCGGAAACACCGGCTTGCACTTGCGCAGGGGTATTCGGCATCACCCGGATCACTTTATTGTAACCGCCGAGCCAGCGGATCAGGTCTGTGGTGCGTATGCCGGCAGCGATGGAAATCACTAATTGTCGTTGCAACAAGCTGGAAAGAAAGATGGCGATATCACGCAACTGCTGCGGTTTTACCGCCAGAACGATGTTATCGGCATGTGCAGCAGCGGCAAGTTGGTCGCTGACGTTAATGCCGAATTCTTGCTGCAAGTGCTCGCGTTTACCGGCATCCGGCTCAACCGCCGTTATCTGTGCCGCGGGCGTGCCATCGCCCAGCAACCCTATGATAAGTGCTTTAGCCATGTTGCCGCCGCCGATAAAACTAATGGTCATGATGAGTGCTAGCCTGTTTTTGAATCGCTGATTGGATTGTTGATCAGATCATGCTGATTTTATCGTGAATATGCATGTCTTTGCCCAAATATCGCCGTGCCTATCCTGACCATAGTGCTGCCTTCCATGATAGCGCTGACAAAATCCTCAGACATGCCCATGGAAAGAGTATCCATCTTTAATCCTTCTTGATTTGTTGTTTTCAACAACTGTGCTAATAATTTGAAATTCTCGCGTTGCTTGGCGACATCTGCCGTGGGTTCGGGAATCGCCATCAAACCACGTAATTTGAGCTGGGGTAATACGCTTACCGCGCGTGCTAACGCGGGTAATTCATCCGGAGCACAACCTGCTTTGGTGACTTCTCCGCTGATATTCACTTGCAGACATATATTTAGAGGAGGCAAATGCCTGGGACGGCTCTCAGCCAGACGCTGGGCGATCTTCAGTCGGTCTATCCCATGTACCCAGCTGAAAGATTCGGCTATGGGGCGTGTTTTGTTGCTTTGAATGGGGCCGATAAAATGCCAGATAAGTGGCAAGTCGGCGAGTTGTTGTATTTTATCCAGCGCTTCTTGTAGGTAACTCTCGCCAAAATCCCTTAAGCCTGCATCGTGTGCTTCACGTAACAAGGCGGCCTCATGCGTTTTGCTGACGGCTACTAAGGTAACGCATCCCGCAGGTCTGCCTGCGGCAAAGGTCGCATTCTCGATCTGCGACAGAATAGCTTGCGAACGTTGTGTGATTGTTGTCATAATCCACGCAAATTATATCAGCGGAGCATTCATGGAGATTTCTGATTTGTTGGCATTTTCAGTGCAAAACGGAGCTTCCGACTTGCATTTGTCGGCTGGTCTGCCCCCCATGATCCGGGTGCATGGCGATGTACGCCGCATCAATGCGCCTCCGCTCGAGCACGAGCAGGTGCATGCCATGATCACCGGCATCATGAATGATCATCAACGCAAGACTTTCGCCGAACATCTGGAATGCGACTTTTCCATTGAAGTGGAAGATCTGGCGCGCTTCCGCGTCAATGCTTTCAACCAGAACCGTGGCGCGGGTGCTGTATTACGTACCATCCCGTCTAGAGTGTTATCGTTGGAAGAATTGAAATGTCCGCCTATCTTCAAGGAGATCGCGCAAAATCCTCGCGGTATCGTACTGGTAACAGGGCCTACCGGTTCCGGTAAATCCACTACGCTAGCAGCGATGGTGAATTATATTAACGAAGAGGAATATGGGCACATCCTGACAGTTGAAGATCCGATCGAGTTCGTACACGAATCGAAAAAATGTCTGATCAACCAGCGCGAAGTCGGGCCGCATACCGAATCTTTTACCAGTGCGCTAAAGTCTGCGTTGCGCGAAGACCCCGACGTGATACTGGTCGGAGAAATGCGTGATTTGGAAACTATCCGTCTGGCACTGACCGCTGCAGAAACAGGACATCTGGTGTTCGGTACTTTGCATACATCGTCGGCAGCAAAAACCATAGACCGTATCGTCGATGTATTCCCCGCGGCAGAAAAAGAAATGGTACGTGCCATGTTGTCCGAATCTTTACGTGCAGTGATCTCGCAAACGTTGTGCAAGACTGCCGATGGCAAGGGTCGTGTGGCGGCACATGAAATAATGATAGGTACCTCGGCGATCAGGAATCTGATACGCGAAGCCAAGATCGCACAGATGTATTCCGCGATCCAGACCGGTCAGTCAATAGGCATGCAAACGCTGGATCAGAATCTGCTGGAGTTGGTGAAAAGCAAGGTGATCACCTCGGCTGAAGCCAGGATGAAAGCAGTTAATAAGGATTCATTCCCTGATCCGATGGCTTAAGCGTATTGATACACGACTTGCCCATTCTGTAGCGTCCAGCGAACTTTCCCCGGAAGCTCCAAACCCATGAACGGCGTATTTTTGCCTTGGCTTAGCAGGGCTTTTGTTTCTACTTTCCACACGCTGTCGGCATCGAATATACATACATCGGCCTGTGCTCCTACGCTCAGATTTCCGCTGGCTATGCCTAATACGCTTGCTGGCATGCTGGTGATGCTGGTCAGTGCCTTAGGTAAAGCGAGCTTGTTCTCCATGGCCCATTTCAGCGTGAGTGACAGCAGTAATTCCAAGCCGCTTGCACCCGGTTCGCTTTCGGCAAACGGGGATAGTTTCGCGTCGTCATCCACCGGTGTGTGATCCGAGCAGATGGCATCTATCGTGCCATCCAGCAACCCTGCACGCAACGCATCGCGGTCGCGCTCAGTGCGTAGAGGCGGACGCAGATGGCACTGGGCATCGAAATAACCGATGTCGTGTTCGGTCAGATGCAAATGGGTAGAAGCGATATCGCAAGTGATAGGCAAGCCTTCTTTTTTGGCCTGTTTTACCATGGTTACGGCCTCTAACGTGGAAAGGCGGCATAGGTGTACTCTGGCGCCCGTTTCACGCATCAGCGACAAAATAGTGGATAGGGCGATCGTCTCGGCACATGCGGGAATACCATGCAAGCCAAGCCGGGCAGCGACTTCGCCGCTATGTGCGACACCGTTTTTAGCTAAATGCGCATCTTCCGCACGCAGCCAGACGGTTAGATTGAAAGTCGCGGCGTATTGCAGTGCATTCCATAATACCTGGGTGTCCGTCAGCGCATTATCGGCCTGCGAGAATCCGACACAACCGGCTTCAGACAACTCGCACATTTCTGTCAGATTCTTGCCTTGCAATTGGCGCGTGAGTGCACCTAACGGATAGACATTGACCAGATTCAGCAGCTTGGCACGGTGCTTGAGCATCTCCACCAATCCCGGCTCGTCCAAGACCGGGTCGGTATCCGGGGGGCAGGCCAGGCTGGTAACGCCGCCTGCGGCAGCGGCCAGCAATTCGCTTTCCAAAGTTGCCTTGTACTCAAAGCCAGGCTCGCGTAAGCGCGCCGACAGATCGACCAGGCCGGGACAGACAATGAGGTTGTCGGCATCTATGATCTGGTTCGCCACGAAGCCATCGGGTGCATTGCCCAATCCCACAATCTTGCCTGCGGCGATGAATACATCCTGCTTGGCATCGATGTTGTTTTGGGGATCTATCAGGCGACCGTTTTTGATATGTATCTTCATTTATTCTGTGTTCCCCGCCAAAATGCTCATTACCGCCATGCGTACCGCAATGCCGTAAGTGACCTGTGGCAATATCACCGACTGCGCGCCGTCGGCCACGGTAGAATCGATTTCCACGCCGCGGTTCATCGGGCCGGGGTGCATGACGATGGCGTCCGGTTTCGCGAGTGCCAGTTTTTCCTGAGTCAGGCCGTAAGTTTTGAAATATTCCTGGGCGCTAGGTAACAGTGCGCCATTCATACGTTCGTTTTGCAGACGTAACATCATGACGACGTCGACATCTTTAAGCCCGGCAGCCATGTCGTGATATACCTGCACTCCCAGTTTTTCAACTTCTTGCGGCAGTAAGGTCTTGGGGGCGATCACTCTGACTTCCGGTACTCCCAGCGTTGTCAGTGCATGGATCTCGGAGCGTGCCACCCGTGAATGCAGCACGTCGCCGACGACAGCCACGCGCAGATTATGCATATCCGGTTTGTAGTGACGCACGGTAAATACGTCCAGCAGCCCTTGAGTGGGGTGGGCATGGCGGCCATCGCCGGCATTGATCACATGGATATCCGGCCCGACATGGCGGGCGATCAGATGCGCGGCGCCGGATTGCGAATGACGCACCACGAACATATCGGCGTGCATGGCGATCAGGTTATCTACCGTGTCGAGTATGGTTTCGCCTTTGGACTGTGATGACGTGCCGACATTGAGGTTGATCACATCGGCCGATAGCCGTTTGGCGGCGATCTCAAAAGTGGTACGGGTACGCGTGCTGTTTTCGAAAAAGATATTGCATACGGTCTTGCCGCGTAGCAGAGGGACTTTTTTGACTTCGCGCTCGGCAACGCCGACGAATGATTCGGCGGTTTCCAGTATCTGCTTTAGGATGGGGGCTGAAAGCCCTTCGATTGAGAGTAAATGAGTGAGTTCGCCATGTTTATTAAGTTGGGGATTATTCACTGATTTCCTCATGTAGTTTTAATTTGAAGTGCCCGTCAGAGTCACGTAACAGCTCGAGATTCTGGCCGGGTTTGAGCGGCATTCGGGCGCCGACTGCCTGGGCTTCGATAGGCAATTCCCGTTCGCCGCGATCTACCAGTACTGCCAGAGTGATGCGCGCAGGGCGGCCGTAATCGAACAACTCATTCATCGCGGCACGCACAGTACGCCCGGTATACAACACGTCGTCAATTAACAGAATATGACGACCCTCGACATCGAAGGGGATGTTGGAAGGCTTGGTTTGCGGATGCAGGCCGATGCGGCTGAAGTCGTCGCGGTAAAAGGAAATATCCAGTGTTCCCAGGTCGCCGCCCAGTGCTTCTTGCAATCGCGAGGCGATCCATGCGCCGCCGCTATGGATACCTACTAATGCCGCACCCTCAGCGATCAATGGCTGTAGTTGCTGCGACAGATTTTCCAGTAATTGTTCTGCGTCAGGTAGCATGACGTTGAGCCTCAGCGTGTCGAGTGTCAAAATGACTTTGTAAAATATGTTGTGCGGCCACTTGGTCCAACATCTCTTTCTGGTCCCTGCCGCGTATTCCCATCTCATTCAAAGACAGGCTGGCATGATCCGAGCTCAGGCGTTCATCCATGAGTACCGTGGGCAGATTAAATCGTCCTTCCAGGCGGCGCGCAAAGCGGCGGCACAAACGACTTAATTCATGTTCCGTGCCATCCATATGGGCGGGCAAGCCCACCACCAATTGCACCGGACGCCACTCTGTAATCAACTGGGCAATGATATTGAATCTTGCATCGTTACCTTCTTCGTCTATGGTCTGTAGTGGGTGGGCAATACCCATTTCCCAATCGCCTACCGCAACCCCAACACGTTTTTCGCCAAAATCAAAAGCGAGGACAGCGCCTTTAGTTAATATTGAGGCGGCCACAGCCTCAGGCATGACCCGCCTGATCCGCAAAGTTGGCAAAATCCAGCCCGAGCAAACTCATGGCCGCAGAGAATTTTTGTTCTATTGGAAGATCGAAAATGATCGCGTCCTGGGCTTCAACCGTCAGCCACGCATTTTGCGCCATCTCTTGCTCCAATTGGCCGGCAGACCAGCCGGCATACCCGAGGCTGACCAGCATCTTTTGCGGGCCTTCACCGCGAGCGGCAGCTTCCAGTATGTCTTTTGAGGTGGTAAGCGCGGTGTCGCCACTGATGGCGATCGTTGATTGCCACTGGCCGACAGGCTGGTGCAGCACGAATCCTCTATCCGTTTGCACGGGACCGCCGAAATGCACGAGCGTGTTGTTCACATTCGGGTCGGTGGCGGCGACATTGATCTGCTGCAATAGATCATCCAGATGCATATCTATGGAACGGTTGATAACGATGCCGAGAGCGCCGCTCTCATTGTGCTCGCAAACATAAGTCAGGGATTTGGCAAAGTGCGGATCGGCCATGGCTGGCATGGCGATGATGAAGTGCCCCGTCAGATTGATATTTTCCATCTGTCTTATTATCGCATTTATTTCACATGTTTTTTGAAATTTACTTTTCAATATGCTCGGTCATGTACCCGGTCACCTCCAGATCGAACCCCATCATGCTGGGCATTTTGCGTGGTACTGCCAGCAGACGCATCTTGCCTACGCCGAGGTCGCGTAAGATCTGTGAGCCTATGCCGTAGTCGCGCAAATCTTGTTTGGTGCGCACCGGCTCGTCTGCCTGACGGATACGTGCGATCAACTCCTGCCCGGTTTCGGCGCGCCGCAACAATACGATCACGCCGGTTTCAGCATCCCGAATCGCCTCCATCGCTTTATAGACACTCCATGAGTGGGTGTTGCTGTCATGGTCTATCAAATCGAATACGGATAATGGCTCATGTACCCGCACCAGCGTTTCTTTTTCCGGTGTAGGTTGGCCTTTTACCAGCGCCAGATGAGTCTCATCTGCGATCTTGTCGTGAAAAGCGATCAGTCTGAATTCACCGTACGGGGTTTGCACCATTCTTTCGGTGGCCCGTTCGATCAAGCGTTCCGTCTGGCTGCGGTAATGAATGAGATCGGCGATCGAGCCTATTTTTAAATCATGTTTGCTGGCGAATTCCATCAAGTCTGTTAGACGTGCCATGCTGCCATCGTCTTTCAGTACTTCGCAGATCACCGCTGCCGGTTCTAATCCGGCTAACGCTGCCAGATCGCAACCCGCTTCGGTGTGTCCGGCGCGCACTAGTACGCCGCCGTTTTGTGCCATTAGCGGGAAAACATGTCCAGGGCTGACTATGTGTTCAGCTTTGGCGTTTTTAGCTACAGCAGCTTGTATGGTATGCGCGCGGTCGGCGGCCGAGATGCCGGTGGTGACGCCTGAGGCTGCTTCAATGGAGGCGGTGAAATTGGTGCCGAGTTTGGTACCGTTATGTTGCACCATCTGCGACAGATTGAGCTGCTGACAGCGCGCTTGTGTCAGAGTCAGGCAAATCAGTCCGCGACCGTGGGTGGCCATGAAGTTGATGTGCGCTGCATTGGCGAATTCAGCTGCAAGTACCAGATCGCCTTCGTTTTCGCGGTCTTCTTCGTCCACCAGCAATACCATTTTGCCGGCACGTATGTCGGCAATGATGTCTGCGGTTGAGGATATCGTGCTCATTCTTTTTCCCATGCTTGCGCGCGGTCGACATAGCGTGCGATCAGATCGACTTCCAGATTGACAGGGTCGCCCGGTTTCAGATCGCCCAGCGTTGTATTTTCCAGGGTATGCGGAATCAAGTTGAAGCAAAACTTGTCTTGCGTAACCGAGTTCACAGTCAAGCTGACCCCGCTCACCGTGATCGAACCTTTCACTGCCACGTAACGCATGAGGGCATGAGGCGCTTGAATCCACATACCTACACAATCGCCCTTGGGTTCCAGTGCTGTCACTTCGCCTGTGTCATCCACATGACCGCTGACCAGGTGCCCATCCAACTTGTCGGATAGCCGCAATGCTTTTTCCAAATTTACTTTTCCCTGTGCATTTAGACCCGCAGTGCATCGCAAGGTCTCTGCGGAAACATGTACCTGAAACGATTTGAAATCGTGTTCTACCACGGTGAGGCATGCGCCATTCACTGCAATGCTGTCGCCGGAAGAAACGTCGGATAGATCGAGAGCTTTGGCATCGATTACTAGGATGATGTCGTCGCCATGCGGGGCGGCAGTGTCAATAAGGCCAACGGCCTGAACGATTCCTGTGAACATGATGTTATTTTAACAGATGGGCGGGGCCATAAAAAAACAAAAGGGCGAAACCGCAACGGCTTCGCCCTTTGTCGGTGGATTGAGAAAAGTCAGGCGATACCCAGCAACCTTAGAGGTGATTTGAGTTGCGCGTTATAGGCAGCCAAGGTACTCAAGCTTGCTTGGGTCTGTACATTACTGGTCGCCAACTTGGTTGAAGAGCTTGCATAATCATTGTCGCCAATGCGGCTGGCGGTAGCAGCGAGATTTTCGTAAGAGTTGCTCAGGCTGGCAATGCTGGAATTGAGTCCCGCGGAGATCGCCCCTAAGCTGGCTTGCTGACCGGAAACGACATCTTGCGCGGATTGAGCGGCGGTAATGGCAGCCTGCGCTCCGGCAAAGCTTGTGACATCCAGTGCAGATACGCCAAGCGACGTGGTATCCGTCGCTCCGATACTGATCTGCGTGGTATTACCTGCATTAGGCCCTGATTGAACGGTGGCATTGAAACTGCCATTCAAAAGGTTCTGGCCGTTAAATTGCGTGTTGCCCGTGACCTGATTGATGTTTTGAGAAAGCTGATTGATCTCACCTTGAATAGCTTGCAAATCGCTCGCGCTGTTAGTGCTATTGGAAGCCTGCACCGCGAGCGTTTGTATGCGTGACAAGTTATCTGAGATGGTAGATAACCCGCCATTCGCGGTATCTGCCAGATCTACACCGCTGCCGATGTTGTTAATGGCCTGCTGCGTACTGCCTAGCTGGCCGGTCAGGCTGACAAGGATCGCTATCCCCGCTGCATCATCTTTCGATGAATTGATGCGTAACCCGCTGCTCTGCCGTTGCAGATTCGTCTGCTGTACCGATTGAGCCTGATTTAGGGAGGATATTCCGGGTGGTGAGATGCCAATAGCCATGACAAGCTCCTTTGAGTTGAACCTATTTACAAATAGTAAACCTTACATAGCTATTGTCAACCATTACTTCAATGACGTTCCTCGCATATTTTTGAGTAAGCGTTGAGCCTTATTTTATAAGGCTCAACGCTTCATGGATTCAGGCGCATCGTGGAGTGACATTTCAGGCTAAAATAGGGTTATGAGTTCCTACGAATTTTTCATCGGCTTGCGCTATACCCGTGCCAAGCGTCGCAACCATTTTATCTCATTCATTTCGATGACTTCCATGATAGGCATCGCATTGGGCGTGGCGGCACTGATCGTGGTGCTTTCGGTGATGAATGGCTTTCAGCATGAGCTGCGTACCCGCATTCTGGGCGTAGCGTCGCATATCCAGATCACCGGCAGCAATAACACGTTAAGCGATTGGCCCGGCATGGTGAAATTCGTGCAAGGTTCAAAGCAGGTCAAAGGAGCTGCGCCTTATATCGTGGAGCAGGGCATGTTGTCGCTGGATCAAGCTGTGCAAGGTTCTATTATTCGCGGCATTCTGCCTGCCGAAGAGAATCGCGTGGCCGATATAGGCTCGCAGATGAAGGCCGGTAAATTAAGCAATCTAAAGGCAGGCGAATTCGGCATCGTGCTGGGAATGGAACTGGCGCAATCTTTGGGTGCGGGCATGGGCGACAAAGTGGTGTTGATGGCCCCGCAAGGGCAATTCACCCCTGCCGGCATCGTACCCAGAATCAAGCAGTTCACGGTGGTAGGCATCTTCCAGGTAGGGATGTACGAATATGATGCTTCGCTGGCATTGATCCATATGGATGACGCAGCCAAACTGTACCGTATGGGCGACCAAGTCAGCGGCGTAAGGCTGAAATTGGAAAATTTGGACGATGCGCCGGAAATCGCGCGTGATCTAGCCAAGCAGCTTCCCACTGGCGCTTATTACGTAAGCGACTGGACTGTAGAACATGCCAATTTCTTCCGCGCAGTGCGCATGGAAAAACGCGTGATGTTCGTGATTTTGACTTTGATCGTAGCAGTGGCGGCGTTCAATATTGTTTCCACGTTGGTGATGGCAGTCACGGATAAACGGGCGGATATCGCTATCTTACGTACACTGGGCGCTTCGCCGCGCAGCATCATGAAGATATTTATTGTCCAGGGTGCGGCCATAGGCTTTATTGGAACTGCTCTCGGGGCCGTGGGCGGAGTGATCTTGGCACTCAATATCAGTACCGTCGTGCCTTTTATCGAAAATCTGTTCGGTGTGCATTTCCTGCCTAAGGAAGTCTATTACATCAGCGAGCTGCCTTCACAATTGCAATCGGGGGACGTGATCACTATCACGCTGGTTTCACTGGTACTTTCTTTGCTGGCAACGCTCTACCCCAGCTGGCGTGCTTCCAATACCAATCCGGCGGAGGCGCTAAGGTATGAATGAGAATGTGAATAACAGCGTGCTCAGTTGCAGCGATCTGCACAAAACTTACTCAGGGCTGGAAGTGGCTGTGCTTAATGGAATCAGCTTGCAGATCTCCCCTGGAGAGCAGGTGGCGATCGTGGGCGCATCCGGTTCCGGCAAAAGTACGTTGCTGCATCTGCTGGGTGGACTGGATGCGCCAACTAAGGGCGAGGTCAGCATACTAGGTCAGAAGTTGCACTCGTTGTCTGAAACCCGGCGCGGTGATTTGCGTAATCATGCCTTGGGTTTTATCTACCAATTTCACCATTTGTTGCCGGAATTCAGCGCGCTGGAGAATGTTGCCATGCCATTGCTGGTGCGCCGTATCGATCGAGCCGAAGCATTGGAAACGGCCTCGGTCATTCTGCAACGCGTAGGCTTGGGGCATAGATTGGAGCACACGCCGGGTGAGCTTTCCGGCGGCGAGCGCCAAAGAGCCGCTGTGGCAAGGGCATTGGTGACACAACCCAAATGTGTCTTGGCGGATGAGCCTACCGGTAATCTGGATCGCGGTACTGCCGCTACTGTGTTCGATCTGATGCTGGAGCTTAACGCCAGCCTGAATACCTGTTTTGTGATGGTGACGCATGATCTTGATCTGGCAGCGCGCATGAACCGCGTGCTACGCCTGGATAGCGGTGTTTTGACGTAGAAGATTTCCAAGATGACCTCCGCGCTTCTTGCGTTCGTCTTTGGCGCGTGGGTCTTGCAGCAACAAGCCGTACTTCCGCATCTGAGTTGGGCGCTGGCTCTAGTTCCCCTGGTCTTTCTCTGTTATCGGCGCCCAACTCTCTGGCTACTCGTGCCGCTCGCTGCTTTTGCCGGGTTTTTCTGGGCGGCCGCCAGCGCGCAACATCGATTGGCAGATGCATTGCCTACTGCATGGGAAGGACAAAACATCCAGGTCGTTGGCGTAGTTGCCAGTCTGCCTCAGCAGCAGGAACACGGTCAGCGCTTTGTGTTCGATGTTGAACAGACGCTCACACCGCAGGCGCATGTTCCCGCCAAAATTTCGCTGAATTCGTATGCCGATGAGTTTCATGCCCATCAAACATCTGCTGCACCGATCTTCAAGGCGGGAGAGCGGTGGCAACTCACAGTAAAGCTGAAACATCCGCATGGTGCGGCAAACCCACATGGTTTCGATCTTGAAGCATGGGCGTTGGAGCTTAATATCCGCGCGACCGGTTATATCCGAAACGACAATGAGAATCGACGGCTTAACCCTCTGGTCAATCGTCCTGCTTACTGGGTAGAGCATGTGCGCGAAAAATTGCGCGATCATATGCAGCAAGTGCTGCAAGGTAAGCCTTATGCAAGCACATTGTTGGCGCTGGCAATCGGCGATGACAGCGGTATTTCGCGTCACGATTGGCAAGTGTATCGGCGTACCGGAGTCACGCATCTCATGAGCATCTCGGGGCTGCACATCACCATGATCTCGGGATTGATTTTTGCATTGACGCAAGCACTATGGCGGCGCTCCAAATATCTGCCATTGCGATTGCCTGCCCGTAAAGCCGCAGTGGTAGCAGGCATGCTCACGGCATTGGCGTATACGCTTATCGCCGGTTTCGGCGTGCCGGCGCAGCGCACGGTTTATATGCTGGCAGTCGTGGCTGCCGCTTTGTGGTCAGGTAGGAACGTATCTTTTTCGCTGGTGTTGGCTTGGGCGTTAGTTGTAACTGTCTTGCTTGATCCATGGGCGGTGAATGAAGCCGGATTCTGGCTTTCTTTCGGCGCGGTGGCAGTGATCGTGTATGCCAGCGGCAGCCGGTTAGAGCGCCCTCACTGGCTGCGCGAAGCCTTGAATACGCAATGGGCGGTCACCTTGGGCTTGATGCCTTTGTTATTGGTATTGTTTCAACAATCTTCGCTGGTTGCGCCGCTTGCCAACGCATTCGCTATTCCTATGATCAGCCTGCTTATCACCCCGCTTACTTTACTGGGGGCGGTGCTGCCGTTCGATTTCATATTGCTTGCCGCCCACCAACTGATGCAATGGTGCATGTACTTGCTGCAACCCTTGAGCGATTTACCCGATGCTGTCTGGCAGCAGGCTATCCCACCCTGGTGGGCGCTCATCTTTGCCATGCTAGGTACACTGTGGATACTGTTACCACGGGGTTTTTCGGCTCGTTGGCTGGGTCTGATTTACTGCGCGCCATTGTTTCTGGTGGTTCCCGAAACACCAGCCATCGGTAGCATGAAGATTGCAGTACTTGATGTGGGGCAAGGCCTATCTGTAGTAGTACAAACTGCCCACCACGCACTGCTCTACGACACCGGTCCGAGTTATAGCGCCGATGCCGATAGCGGTAATCGCATCATTGTTCCTTATTTGCGTGCAGCAGGCATTAGTCATCTGGATGGCATGATGGTGACGCATAACGATAACGATCACAGCGGTGGTGCGATCTCAGTGCTGCAAGAAGTACCCGTAGGTTGGTTTGCTTCTTCTTTGCCCGCAGACCACGCTATCGTCGCCGTTGCGCCCCAGCCGAGACGCTGTTATGCCGGACAGCAATGGCAATGGGACGGTGTGAGTTTTGAAATGCTGCATCCTACGTGGCAAAGTTATGATATCGAAAAGCTTAAGGATAATGATCGCGGTTGTGTATTGAAAGTCACAAGTCGCTTCGGTACTTTGCTATTGCCTGCCGACATTGAAAGCCCATCGGAACAAATGCTAGTGGAAACGCAGCCGGATGCTCTGATCGCAGATGTGCTGGTAGTGCCGCACCACGGTAGTAAAACCTCCTCCACCCCGGATTTTATCGCGCATGTACACCCGTTAATCGCGATATTCACTACAGGTTATCGCAATCGTTTTGGACATCCCAAACCGGAGATCGTGGAACGCTATAAAGATTCCGGTAGCCGCATGTACCGTTCGGATCAAGACGGCGCGATATTGCTGGATTTCGGCGTGAAAGGCATTAGCGCGAATGCATGGCGCAAAACCGCGCATCGGTATTGGGATGAGGCAGAATAATGTTAATTATTCGAAGTATTCCCGCATTAGAAAATTTTCCAGTCCCGCAGTATCTTCTTTTCTCGCTGACAAGGTGACTACGCGATGTAAGCGTTCCGAATAGAAAGTGAAATCGCCGGAATAATAACGGCGAATGATCGCGATCTGGCTGCGTATGACCTCCATGCGTATATCGCCTTCAATCGGGGCTTCGATGGTGTAGGTTTCCAGATGGGTGAAGCTCATATCGCCGTTCCAACCACGAAAAGTATATGTCGCACGACGATTATCCATGCGGGTGATCTGAAATGCGCCATGTTCACCGCCAGGAGGCGGGGCACTTGATGCCTTGCTTTGATCGTCTGTTGCTGTCGCCGTGTCCTCGGTCTCTCCTCTTTTAGCCTTTTGCGCTTTCATATATGACGCCAGGTCTGTCGGCTGGTTGGGATTGGTGGGAGCTACAGGGGCATTAGGCGTCGGCGGAGTAACAGGTTTGGGCGGTGCCACGGGTTGTTGAGGGACAGTAAAGGGGTTGGCGGCATGCGCTGGGGGCGGCGGCTGTGTCAGTATTTTGGTTTGTTGTTTTGGCTTTGGTGCGAGTTTGGGAGCCGTTTGTTTCACCGGTTCGGGCGCAGCTTTAGCCTGCGGTGGTTCAGGCGACGCCAGGGTCACATTGAACGGCTGATTGTTCACATCAACAGGGGACTGCTGCTTTGGCAAAAGCGTGAACAGATACAATGCCAGCAGGTGCACCAGCAACGACACAATACTTGCGATTAATGTCTTGCGGCTGATGCGTATCTGGATGAAAGCGCTTTTTGGGCGCCTCTTCAAGAAGCTCGGGATATTGTCAGGTTCGATTGATTCCAAAAGGATGAGCTACTTGTGGCATGCGATTAGAGCTATTTTACTTCACAGACTTCTTAAATACATCAATCTGTTCCGTCACAAAATGTAACCAATATTGCGATGGATGGTTACATGGTCTCACGCATGCGTTTTTTCATCTTGCTTTTGATGCGGGACTGCTTCAATTTCGATAGATATTCGACAAAAACCTTACCTTTGAGATGATCCATTTCATGTTGTATGCATACCGCCAATAAACCGTCTGCATTGAGCTTGAAGGGTTTTCCGTCGCTATCCAACGCTTCTACGGTGATTTTTTCCGGGCGCGTCACCGTTTCGTAAATGCCGGGTACAGATAGGCATCCTTCTTCATAATCCTGTGAGCCTTCCGCTCTGATGATGCGTGGATTGATAAAAACTCGTAGAGCATTTTTGGTTTCTGAAAGATCCATCACAATGATCTGCTGATGCTCATCTACTTGAGTGGCTGCCAAGCCTATGCCGGGCGCGGCATACATGGTTTCTGCCATGTCGCGTATCAACCTGCGGATGCCGTCATTCACTTCAGCGACTGGTTTGGCCACGGTGTAAAGCCGCGGGTCGGGGTAATGGATAATGTTAAGTAGTGCCATAAAGCTGCCTGTTAAGTCGGTTAGCCTAAAGTTGATTTCACAATCTATACGACAGGGTGATATGCTAGGCTGGTCTTAATAATCAATTTCGACGATGAATAGCATTATAACGCCGCCAGTCGTGGATGTTGAAGAGCTTAGTGCCTGGGTTGCATTGAGCGTGATCTATGGCTTGGGTGGCGAGAGTTTTCGTCAACTGCTTTCGGCATTCGGCACTCCGCAACACATCTATGCCACGCCTGTGGCGCATCTCAAAGAAATAGTAAAACCGGAGATCGCAAAAGCGATAGGTGCGGGCATTGATCAAGACAAAGTGCAGCCGGCACTGGATTGGTTACAGCAAGCGGGGAATCGATTAGTTACCCTGGCAGATGAAGATTATCCCCCCGCGTTGCTGGAAATCATCGATCCGCCGCCTCTCCTATATGTAAAGGGTGATCTTAGGTGTTTGCAGCAACCCACTATCGCCATCGTTGGTAGCCGCAACGCTACACCGCAAGGTCTAAAAACCACGGAGTCTTTTGCCCAGGTTTTGAGCGAGGCAGGCTGGTGCGTGGTCAGCGGCATGGCATTGGGTATAGATGGTGCGGCGCATCGTGGCGCGCTAAAAGGTAAAACTGGAACCATCGCTGTGATAGGCACGGGTCCGGATATCGTATATCCGGCAAGGCATCGGGATCTTGCGCATGAGATCGTCCAGCACGGAGCGATCATTTCCGAATTTGGGCTGGGAGAACCTTCCAAGCCTGCCAATTTCCCTCGGCGCAATCGCATCATCAGCGGTTTGGCACGTGGTGTGCTGGTGGTAGAAGCCAATTTGCAAAGCGGTTCACTTATCACGGCGCGGTTAGCCGCCGAGCAAGGGCGTGATGTATTCGCCATCCCTGGATCCATCCATTCACCTTTGTCCAAGGGTTGTCATTTGCTGATCAAGCAAGGTGCCAAATTGGTAGATAGCATCCATGACATCCTTGAAGAACTGGGCAGCGCCCCCATTATCGAAGAGTCGGGCGCCGCAACGATCTCACCTTTGTTGGAACAGATGGGGTTTGATGCCGTCGCCCCTGAAACCCTGATACAAAGATGCGGCTTGACGAGTGAACAGGTTTCGGCGATGCTGTTATCGCTGGAACTGGATGGAAAGATCGCCAGCCTGCCTGGCGGTT
This sequence comes from Methylophilaceae bacterium, assembly GCA_036561085.1. Taxonomy (GTDB): domain Bacteria; phylum Pseudomonadota; class Gammaproteobacteria; order Burkholderiales; family Methylophilaceae; genus CAILHX01. The sequence goes on from DATBPY010000139.1 coordinate 40,021, forward strand.
ATTATCAACGCATTATTTAGGCAACTGATAGGAAAAACATGTTTGAACTGCTTGTATACCTGTTTGAAAACTATATCGAACTGGACACTTTGGCAGACGAAAAAACGCTGACGCGGGAACTATCGGCAGCGGGTTTCGACAGTGAAGATATCAGTAAAGCATTTATCTGGTTCAGCGATCTGGAAGCGTTGGCAGATCAGGCTGATGCAGAAAGTGCAACGGACCGTGCCGGTTATAGGATCTACAGCCCGGATGAAAGCAAGAAGATCGGTCTTGAGAGTCGCAGTTTCCTGATGTTCCTGGAGCAAGCTTCAGTGCTGAATCCGCTGGAACGGGAAGTGGTGATAGACCGTTTATTGGCGTTACCGGAATTGGAAGTCAACCTGGAACAGGCTAAATGGATCTCGCTGATGGTGCTGTGGCATCACGGCAAGGCACGTGATTACTTGTTTGTGGAAGATGCGCTGATCAGCGAAAGGCACGCTACTATTCATTAGGCATTAGTAGCAATAAATGAAACGTGGTGCGCAGGGCGCACCACGTTAAGAATCGATTTCCCGAATTAAATCCCCAAACGTTGCCAGATAGTAGAAACCGCACCGGCCTGATTCAGCGTATAGAAATGTAAACCGGGCGCCCCTCCCGTCAGTAATCGGTCGCAAAGTTCAGTGACTACATCCAGTCCCAGTGCACGTACCGAAGCGACATCGTCACCGAAATCTTTCAAGCGTAACGTCAACCAGCGCGGAATCTCTGCGCCGCACATGGCAGAAAAGCGAGCCAGTTGTGTGTAGTTATAGATGGGCATGATGCCGGGATAGATGGGGATAGTGATTCCCATGGAATCGCATTCTTCCATGAAACGGAAATAGGCATCGGCATTATAAAAATACTGGGTGATCGCGGAATCCGCTCCGGCATCTACCTTGCCTTTGAAACTGGCTAGATCGGCTTTGGCTGATACAGCTTCCGGATGGATCTCAGGGTATGCAGCGACTTCGATTTCAAACCAGTCGCCGGTTTCCTTGCGGATGAATTCCACCAGCTCGGCTGCATAGCGGAACTCACTGGTACTGGCTTCTCCGGAGGGTAGATCGCCCCGCAACGCGACGATGTGACGAAAACCGTGATTCTTATATTGCAGCAATACATCACGGAGCTCTTCACGGGTCGAAGAAATGCAGGAGATATGCGGCGCTGCCGCCAATCCGTCGGCTTTGATCTCCAGCACTGTTTCCAAAGTACGGTCGCGCGTAGAACCGCCCGCGCCGAAAGTCACCGAAAAGAACTTTGGGCCAAGCTGTGCGAGTTGCTTGCGCGCTTCGCGCAGCTTGGCCATACCTTCCGCCGTCTTGGGCGGAAAGAATTCAAAGCTATAGATACGTTTTTCGCTATTCAATGCCTAGTACCGATAGTGTTCGGCCTTGTAAGGCCCATTCTTGTCGACGCCGATATAAGTGGCTTGCTGGTCGGTCAGCTCGGATAATTGTGCATTGAGCTTCTTCAGTTGCAAACGCGCTACCTTTTCATCCAGGTGTTTCGGCAGTGTATATACGCCAACCGGGTAGTCGCTATTGCGGGTGAATAACTCGATCTGTGCAATAGTCTGATTAGCAAAACTGGAACTCATCACATAGCTGGGGTGACCGGTACCGCAACCCAGGTTCACCAGGCGTCCCTTGGCGAGCAGGATGATGCGCTTACCGTCAGGGAAAATGATGTGGTCGACTTGCGGCTTGATCTCTTCCCATTGGTATTTTTCAACCGAAGCCACGTCGATCTCATTGTCAAAGTGGCCGATATTGCAGACGATGGCCTGATCCTTCATTTTGATCATATGCCCATGATTGATGACATGGAAATTGCCTGTGGCAGTGACAAAAATATCGGCCTTGTCGGCGGCGTACTCCATGGTCACCACGCGATAACCTTCCATTGCAGCTTGCAGGGCGCAGATCGGGTCTATTTCCGTCACCCATACTTGAGCAGACAAAGCGCGTAATGCTTGTGCTGAACCTTTACCTACATCCCCGTAACCTGCCACGACTGCTACTTTGCCTGCGACCATCACGTCGGTGGCTCGTTTGATACCATCTACCAGCGATTCACGGCAACCGTAGAGATTGTCGAACTTGGATTTGGTCACGGAGTCATTCACGTTGATGCCGGGGAATTTGAGTTCGCCGCGTTCATGCATCTGATACAAGCGATGTACGCCCGTAGTGGTTTCTTCCGTTACGCCTTTGACTTGAGCCAGGCGGGTAGAGTACCAAGTCTTGTCGGTCGCCAGCTTCGCCTTGATCGCAGCGAACAATACGCGCTCTTCTTCACTGCCGGGGTTGTTGAGTAAGGAAATGTCCTTTTCTGCCCTGGCACCGAGATGTAATAACAAGGTGGCATCGCCACCGTCATCCAGAATCATGTTTGAAAAGCCGCCATCTGCCCATTCAAAGATGCGATGGGTGTAATCCCAATACTCTTCCAGCGACTCGCCTTTGACTGCGAATACAGGTACTCCGCTGTCTGCAATGGCAGCAGCGGCGTGATCCTGAGTCGAGAAGATGTTGCAGGAGGCCCAGCGTACTTGGGCGCCCAGCGCAGTCAGGGTTTCGATCAGCACTGCGGTCTGAATGGTCATGTGCAGAGAGCCGGTGATACGGGCGCCCTTGAGCGGTTTGGTCAGTGCGAATTCTTCGCGGATCGCCATGAGTCCCGGCATTTCGGTCTCGGCAATGGCGATTTCTTTGCGCCCCCAGCTAGCTAAAGCCAAGTCGGCAATTACGTAATCTTTGATATCAGTCACGGTATTCATCAAAATAATCCTTGAATAGAATGACCGGGGGGAGAGGATGTATTGCATTCATCCGGCTCCCGTGCCGGACACGGGTTAGTCGAATGAACGTCGTTGAAACTGCATTAACCGAGCCTAGGAGATGAGAAAAAACAACACCCCTCGCAACGTTCCTCGGTAGGTCTGTGATTGTATGATGGAATCAGGTTTTATGCCAACTGAATATCAAGCAGGATCGTTAAATATCCGCGCCCTGCCATAGATCATCCAAGTCGGTGAAATTCCATTTGCTGGAGTCTTCGGTGGCTAATATTTTGTCATGCAGACCGGAAGCAGACAGATCGATCATTTCCGGTGGAATGCGCAAGTTGGACTTGGTCGAAAAGAATACCCGCACCATAGGCGCTAATAAGGATTTGTCATGTTGGCCCACCACGACGCCGATGCGTCCCGACTGCATGCGCACCAAGGAACCGATAGGATAGATCCCTATGCTTTTAACAAAGGCCTGGAATATGTGGTCGTCAAAATGCCCTTTACTCCATTCCGCCATTCGTTTCAGCGACTCTGCCGGATCCCAGCCTGTTTTGTACGGGCGGTTGGAAGTGATGGCGTCATAGACGTCACAGACCGCGCTCATCTTGGCAAACATGCTGATTTCGCCATTCTTCAGGCCATCGGGATAGCCGCTGCCATCGATTTTTTCGTGATGATGCCTGACTACATCCAGAGAGGTTTCATCCACGCCTTTGCCTTCCAGCAATAGATTGTAGCCAGCCATGGGATGGCCCTGGATGATCTTGAATTCCGCATTGGTGAGCTTGCCGGGCTTATCCAGTATTTCACTGGGAATGGCCATTTTTCCGGCATCGTGCAATAGCCCAGCCATTCCTGCTTTGTGCGTGGTTGCTTCATCCAACCCCAGCTGTTTGGAAAGCGACACCATCAATGCACATACGGCCACCGAGTGCATATAGGTGTAATCGTCCTTGGTTTTCAGGCGGGCAAGGCTGATCAGCGCGCCTGGATTGCGCATCACTGAATTCGAGATTTCTTCTACGATGGGTACTGCATTGTTTGCATCCAGAGCACTGCCCATGCGCAGTTCATTGAACATCGAAGTGACAGCGTCTTTTGCCTTATTGCAGACATGGGCCGCATGCTCCATTTCTTCTTTAAGGCTGGAGTGAGCGATAGCTTTTTTGACTGGAGGCGGCGGCGGGGGTGCGGCCTTTCTTGGCTCGATGACCTCTACGTCCAGCCCTTTTTCGGTATCGATCACCACTTCTGCGATCGGGCTGGAAAGTAGCTGCTCTATCGCATGTTTGTCTTCCAGCATGAACTTGCTGCGCCAGAAAGGGTGGTCCATATATTTGCCGCACAGCTCGTGCAAATACATGCCCACCCGCAGATGCTTAACGTCTATTCGTTTGAGCATCCTCAATATGCCGGCTAGAGACCAGCACTCTCCTTTAGAGCGGCGACCTTGTCGGTGGCTTCCCAAGAGAATTCCGGTTCATCGCGACCAAAATGACCGTAAGCGGCTGTTTTTTGGTAAATAGGGCGCAATAAATCAAGCATTTGCACAATGCCTTTTGGACGGAGATCGAAATTGGACAGCACCAATTCCGTTAGCTTTTCGTTAGAGATCTTTCCTGTGCCGAAAGTATCGACCATCACGCTGGTCGGCTTGGATACGCCGATGGCATAGCTGATCTGCACCATGCAACGGGATGCCAATCCTGCGGCCACGATATTCTTGGCCACGTAACGCGCGGCATAGGCGGCGGAACGGTCGACTTTAGAAGGGTCTTTGCCGGAAAAAGCACCGCCGCCGTGCGGTGCAGCGCCGCCATAGGTATCCACGATGATCTTGCGGCCGGTCAGGCCGCAGTCACCTTGGGGACCGCCGACTACGAAGCGGCCGGTCGGGTTGACCAGATACTTGATCTCGCCCTTGATGAGTTCTTTCGGCAATATCGGTTTGATGATCTCTTCAATGGTGGCTTCACGTATCGCTTCCAGCGTCATGTCCGGTGCGTGCTGTGTAGAAAGAACCACGGTGTCGATGCTGACCGGCTTGCCATCTACATAACGCAAAGTGACTTGCGATTTTGCATCCGGGCGCAACCAATTCAGGCGACCGTCCTTACGCAATTGTGATTGGCGTTCTACCAATCTATGCGCCAGATAAATAGGCAGCGGCATCAGCACCGGCGTTTCGTCGCAAGCATAGCCGAACATCAGCCCCTGGTCGCCCGCGCCCTGATCCAACGTATCGTCATACGCTTTGTTAACACCCTGGGCGATATCGGGGGACTGCTTGTCATAAGCCACTAATACCGCACAACCTTTGTAGTCGATGCCGTATTCGGTATTGTCGTAACCGATGCGTTTGATCGTATCGCGCGCTACCTGGATGTAATCGACATTGGCGTTGGTGGTAATCTCGCCGGCCAGTACCACTAGCCCGGTATTACAAAGGGTTTCGGCCGCAATGCGGGAATGTTTGTCCTGCGCCAGAATGGCATCCACAATGGCATCGGAAATTTGATCGGCAACTTTATCAGGATGCCCTTCAGAAACAGATTCGGAGGTAAATAAATAATCGCTCATGTAGAAATCGTCTAGGTTTAATCAAGGCTTGCTAGAATAGCAAACTTCAATGTCCGACAAAAGAAAAACGTGCTGATTCGCTTGTTACGATTATTTGCGCATCTGCCTCTATCCGCCATCCAATTCCTTGGAATCATTGCCGGTTGGTTGACCTATTGGTCGTCACCTACCTATGCTGCAAGAATGCGTGAAAATTTGCGCGGCAGCGCATTAAGCCGTGATGAGAACGACTTCAGAAAATTACTGCATGCCAGCATCGCAGAAGCCGGTAAAGGCGTGACCGAGACTTTTGCCGTGTGGTTTCGCGATCAAGAAACGGTGTTGCAATGGGTGCGTGAATGTCGGGGCTGGCAATATGTAGAAGATGCGTTGGCAAAGAAAAAAGGCATCATCTTCCTTACTCCGCATCTCGGTTGTTTTGAAATCACTGCTTTGTATTATGCGTCCAGACACCCTATGAGCGTGCTATATCGGCCGCCGCGCAAAGCTTGGTTGACGCCTTTGATAGAGGCCGGCCGCTCGAGGAAAAATATCCAATTAGCCCCCACCAATATGCAGGGCGTGCGTAGTTTGTTGAAAGCGTTAAAGCAGGGTGAAGCCGTCGGTATCTTGCCGGATCAGGTTCCGGGTGCCGGTGAAGGTGAATGGGAAGATTTTTTCGGTAAACCTGCCTATACCATGACTCTGGTCAGGAAGCTGGCACAGACCACCGGCGCTACGGTATTGATGGCATTCGGCGAACGTTTGCCGCATGGTAAAGGTTATATCATTCACATTGAACCGGAAAATGTCTCTACCGGCTTGAATGCTGCTATCGAACGTGTGATACGCAACCGCCCCGAACAATATCTATGGGGCTACAATCGTTATAAAACACCGCGTGGCGCACCGGCAAACCCATTACAATAGTCAACATGAAGCTTAGGTTTACAAAAATGCAGGGTTTGGGCAACGATTTTGTCGTGCTGGACGGATTTACCCAGAGTCTATCGCTAAGCCCTGTGCAATTACGTCAATTGGCAGATCGTCATTTTGGCGTAGGGTGTGATCAATTGCTGGTGGTAGAAAAGCCCTCAGTGCCGGATGCCGATTTTCGTTACCGCATCTTCAATGCGGATGGCGGGGAGGTGGAACAATGCGGTAACGGCGCGCGCTGTTTCGTGCGTTATGTGCACGACCATGGTTTGACGGATAAGACCACCATCAATGTACAGACTATGTGTGGTTTGATTACGCCCAGAATGGAAGCGGACGGCATGGTGTCGGTGGATATGGGGGCACCACGTTTCGAACCGCAACAAATTCCGTTCCTGGCGCAAAAGCAGGCGTTGGTTTATACCTTGAATGTTGCAAATGAAGAGGTGGAAATAGGGGTCGTTTCCATGGGCAATCCGCATGCGGTGCAAGTAGTGACGGATGTAGACACGGCGCCGGTAGAAACACAAGGCAAGCTGATCGAAGCCCATCAGCAGTTCCCACAACGCGTGAATGCGGGATATATGCAGATTGTGAATCGTCATCACATAAAAATCAGAGTATATGAGCGCGGGGCCGGTGAAACGTTAGCTTGCGGCACAGGTGCTTGTGCAGCAGCGGTGCATGGCATACAGCGCGGGTTATTGGAGTCGCCGGTAAAAGTGAGTGCACGCGGCGGCGAGTTACAGATCGCTTGGGCCGGAGTCGGGGAGCCGGTCATCATGACCGGGCCGGCTAAAACAGTATTTGAAGGCGAAATCGAGATTTAAGTATTTTTGAGGAGTGAACGATGGAATTGGATGATGACCAAGTAGCGCAGTTTTTGCGAGCAGACCCGCAGTTTTTCGAACGCAACCTTAAATTGCTGGATGAAATCACATTGCCGGACCTGCATGGAGGCGCTGCTGTATCGTTGATGGAGCGCCAGCAAACGGCAATGCGCGACAAATTGCGCGTCATAGAAAGCAAGCTGGCGGAATTGGTGAAATTCGGCGAGACCAATGATGCCATCAGCGAGCGTGTCCATCGCTTATCGGTGGCACTGCTGTCGGCCGAGAATTTCAATGATCTGGCAGATGCGATTACCAGCAATCTGCATGACGATTTCCAGGTACCGCACGTTGCCCTGCGTTTATGGGGAAATCCGCAACCGGATATCAGCGCCCGCCCGGAGTTTTCTTCAGTCGAATTCGATCTGCGAGCATGGGTAGACGGCTTGGCGATCCCGTACTGCGGACATAAGCCGGGGCTGGATATAGATGCATGGTTCGGTGAAACCAATTCCACGCTCAAATCGTTCGCGTTGATCGCTTTGCGTAGCGAACGCAGTTTCGGTCTGCTGGCGCTGGCGAGTGAAGATGCACAACGTTTTTATCCTGAAATGGGCACCATGTTCTTGAAACGCATCGGTGAACTAGTGAGTGCCGCGCTCAAGCGCTATGTTGCTTGAACCGTACCTTGCCTATCTAGCTAACGAAAAGGGCTTAAGCCCTCTTACCTGTGAGAATTATGCCCGCGACATTAAGATATTAGTGGAGCTGGCCGGTAGTAACGACTTACAAACCCTCAAGATCGCCCATATCCGCCGTTTTGTAGCGGCGCTGCATGGCAAAGGGCTGGGAGGCAAAAGTATTGCGCGTATGCTTTCCAGCTGGCGCGGTTTTTTCCAATTTTTGATCCATCGTCACGGATATGCCAGCAACCCGTGCATAGGGATGAAAGCCCCTAAATCGCCCAAAACCTTACCTCAAGCTTTATCGGCAGACCAAGCTTCGCAATTGGTAGAGATCGAGAGTGACGACTTACTGTCATTACGGGATCGTGCCATATTCGAATTGTTCTATTCTTCGGGTCTGCGTTTGGCGGAACTGGTCAATCTCGATCTAACAGGATTGGATTTGTCCGATGCTACCGTCACCGTAACCGGCAAAGGTAACAAGACCCGCATCGTTCCTGTAGGGAGCAAGGCTATTGAAGCGTTACGGCACTGGCTGGAAATGCGTCAGCAGATCGTCAAACCCGATGAAAAAGCCGTTTTTCTGAATAACCGCGGCGTACGTTTAACGCCGCGTGCCGTGCAATACCGTATCAAAACCTGGGCGTTGCGGCAGGGTGTGGCAGGCAATGTGCATCCGCATACCTTACGCCACAGTTTTGCCACCCATGTGCTGCAATCCAGCGGTGATCTGCGGGCAGTGCAGGAGATGCTGGGACACGCCAATATTTCGACCACTCAGGTCTATACACATTTGGATTTCCAGCATTTAGCCAAAGTTTACGATCAAGCGCATCCGCGCGCAAAAAGAAGGGATAAACCCAAATAATTCAATAGCCAGCGTCACGCCGTAATGGATTATCTGGGTTAGAATAGCTCCATGGAAATCACAGGCAACCTGTTTATCGTCACTGCACCTTCCGGCGCAGGTAAGACTACGCTGGTGCGAGCATTGCTAGCAGCAGATCCGCGCATCAAACTATCCATCTCCTACACTACACGCGCCCCGCGCCCCGGCGAAACCAATGGTGTTGATTATCACTTTGTAGACGAAGCCCATTTCCTGCATATGCTGGAAGACGGCGAATTCCTGGAAAGTGCTCAAGTACATGGCGGGCGTTACGGAACTTCACAAAGCTGGGTACAGTCTATTTTAAAACAGGGTGACGATTTATTGTTGGAGATCGATTGGCAGGGTGCAGCACAGGTACGCGGGTTATTTCCGCAGGCAGTGAGTATTTTCATATTGCCGCCTTCAGCAGAAGCGTTGCATGACAGGTTGAACAAGCGCGGGCAAGATGCTCCGGAAGTGATTGCACGCCGCCTTGCCAATGCCCACAAGGAAATCCGCCATGTGAGCGAGTTCGACTATGTTATCATTAACGACGTTTTCGACGATGCGCTGGATGACTTGAAATCGATAGTCAGGGCACAGCGTTTACGTGGTGTGAAGCAGCTACGGCGTTACGCGGAGATCGTAAACAAGCTTTCCCAATAATGTTTGTCACAAGTATTTTTATTGCTTGTATTTTTAGAGGTTTCAACATGGCTCGTATCACAGTAGATGATTGTCTGGAAAAGATTTCCAACCGTTTTCACTTAACCTTGGCTGCTGCTTATCGCGCCCGTCAACTTGCTAACGGTTCTGAGCCGCTGGTGAGCCATGTGCAAAGAGATAAGCCGACCGTGATCGCTTTGCGTGAGATCGCAGCGGGAAAAGTGGGAATTGAAATTCTGAACAGGGGTCAGGCTTAATGCCTGTGCCAAAATGTCTCGTGGGAATGCTTTACGCAAAACCGATACAGTAAGACCGCCCCGCGCTGCCAAGCCAGTGGGGCCTCCGCTGCTGCCTGCCGACAGCGAAGATTCACTTCTTTACCTTAAGCTCAAAAGCTACCTTAAACCTGACGACATCGCGCAGGTGATGACGGCTTATCGTCATAGCGCGCAGGCCCATCAAGGCCAGATGCGCAAAAGCGGCGAAGCTTATATTTCGCACCCGGTCACTGTCGCGTGCATTCTTGCCGACCTTCATCTCGATCCTCAGGCATTGATGGCTGCTCTGCTGCATGACGTGATGGAAGATACCGGCGCTACCGTGGCGCAATTGACCGACCTGTTCGGCAAGACGGTGGCAGTGCTGGTAGACGGTGTCTCCAAGTTGGATAAGATCGAATTCCAGACAGCTACCCACGCCCAGGCAGAGAATTTCCGCAAAATGCTGCTGGCCATGTCGCAAGATGTGCGCGTCATCCTTATCAAGTTAGCGGATCGTTTGCACAACATGAGGACGATGGATGTGATGACTGCGGAAAAACGCCGTCGCATCGCCACTGAAACTCTGGATATTTACGCGCCCATCGCCAATAGACTGGGGCTGAACAATATCTATCAGGAACTGGAAGATCTCAGTTTTAAATATCTTTACCCCATGCGCCATCGCGTATTGCTGAAGTCGGTAAAGGCAGCGCGCGGTAATCGCAAGGAAGTGGTAGGCAAAACTCTGGAAGCGATGAAAGAATGCCTAGCCAAAGCGGGCATAGAGGCTGAAGTCAGCGGGCGTGAAAAGCATCTGTATAGTATTTATCACAAGATGCATGACAGGGTGGGCACCTTTTCCCAAGTATTCGATATCTACGGCTTCCGTATCATCGTCAACGATACTTCGTCATGCTATCTGGCATTGGGCGTATTGCATGGCTTATACAAGCCCATTCCAGGTAAGGTCAAGGATTACATCGCCATTCCCAAGGCCAACGGCTACCAGTCTTTGCATACCACTTTGTTCGGCGATTTCGGCACACCCATCGAAGTGCAGATACGCAGCCATGACATGCACAAGATCGCGGAAGCGGGAGTGGCCGCGCACTGGTTATACAAGACCAGTGATGCCGAACTTTCCATTCTGCAACAGCAGACCCACCAATGGTTGCAACGCTTGTTGGAGATCCAATCGGAAAGTAGCGACTCGGTAGAGTTCCTGGAACATTTCAAGGTGGATCTGTTTCCTGACGAAGTGTATGTATTTACTCCAAAAGGCAAGATATTGTCTTTACCCAAGGGCGCGACAGCAGTGGATTTTGCCTATGCTGTGCATACCGACATCGGCAATCGTTGCGTGGCGGTCAAGATCAATCATGAGCATGCACCGTTACGTACTGAATTGCACAATGGCGACCATGTCGAGATCATCACTGCCTCGCACGCCAAGCCTAACCCGGCCTGGCTTAATTACGTCACTACCGGCAAGGCTCGTTCGCATATCCGCCACTTCCTCAAAACCATACATTCCGATGAAGCGGCACAATTGGGCGAACGCTTGCTCAATCAGGCCTTGCGCGCATTGCATGCGGATATGGAGATCGTAGATGAAGCGCGCTGGAAGAAACTGATCCGTGATTACGGGGTAAAAGACAGGCAAGAAATCTATACCGACATCGGTCTCGGTAAGCGCTTGAATCTGATGGTGGCACGTCAACTTCTGGCATTGTCCGAGACGCCGGAAGTCAAAGACGGGCGCACCTTAGGTAATATTACCATTCGCGGAACAGAAGGCATGGCGGTACAGTTCGCGCGCTGTTGCCGCCCTATTCCGGGCGATCCCATCCTTGGCTTCATCAACAAAGGCAAGGGGCTGGTGATTCATACCCATGATTGCCCCACCATCGCCAAATTGCGCCACGATCCCGAAAAATGGTTGGATGTGGAATGGGATCCGGAAACCAAACGCCTGTTCAAGGTCAACCTCAAGATCACCGTCGCCAATCAGCGCGGGGTGCTGGCAAAAGTGGCCGCAGCGATTTCAGAAGCGGGTTCCAACATTGATAATATCGCCATGGATGAAGGCGAAGATACCGACTATATCAGCATGCACTTTACCGTACAGGTGGAAGACCGTATCCACCTGGCCAAGCTGATGCGCAACCTGCGTAAAGTCACTGAAGTGGTGCGCCTGGCGCGCGTCAAAGGCAATGCACAAGATACCCCCCGACATTAGGAGACAGGTTTGAGTAAGCAAATCATTAGTACCGACCAGGCACCGCAGGCGATAGGGATATATTCGCAGGCAGTACGGACGGGAAATACCGTTTATCTTTCAGGGCAGATCGGGTTAGACCCGGTCACCATGCAACTGGTGGACGGCATAGAAGCGCAAGTGCGTCGTGTATTCGATAATCTGCAAGCGGTGACCGTGGCATCCGGCGGGTCGCTGGCTGATATAGTCAAACTCAACGTGTTTTTAACTGATCTCAGCCATTTTGCCCTGGTCAATACCGTCATGACTGAATATTTCAGCCAGCCCTATCCGGCAAGGGCGGCAGTAGGTGTCGCTTCGTTGCCGCGCGGAGCTTTGGTTGAAGCCGACGGCGTCATGGTCCTAGAGCAATAGTGCTGAAACAGGGATAAACCTGACTACATTAGAAGAACTCAAAGGGGTTACCAAGCCCGTTCTCTCCCGGCTGAAAAAACTCGGGATCAGCAAGCCATTCGATCTTTTGCTGCATCTTCCGCTACGTTATGTGGATGAGACTCGCATCACTGCCATCCGCGACCTGCACTGGGGAGTGCCGGCACAAGTCGAAGGTGAGATCATCCATGCTGAGACTCAGTATAGACCGCGCAAGGCGCTGATCTGCCAGTTGCAGGATCAAACCGATGTGCTGTACCTGCGCTTTCTC
>DATBPY010000140.1:0-14770 GCA_036561085.1 Methylophilaceae bacterium
TTCTTTCGAGCCCATTCCCGGAATGGCGAACTTGGCGGTATCCAGGCTGGCAAAGCCGATGCCTTTCACTGTCACCAGCCACGCTATCAAGCCGATCAACATCGCCGTGCCGAGCAGGTAAGCGACGATGCCCTGATAGAAATCCGAAATCACCACGCCGCGCATGCCGATACGCACTGTCCAGATCTGGCGGATGGCGATCACCGCCACGCCGAAGATCACGGCTTGGGTGAAGCTCATACTGCCTAAGGAGATATAACGGAACATCTCGCCCAGCGCCTGCATGCCGAGTATCAGCCAAGGGATGCCGGAGATGATGCCGATGACGGCGGCGATGGTTCTGATATGTTTGGAGTTGTAGCGCAGCGCGAACAGATCGGGCTGCGTTTTCAGGTCGAAAGCCTTGCCCCATAACCACACCGGTTTCGCCATCAGATACATCAGCACCACGGTCAACAGGCTATACACCAGCACATAGAACGAGATGATGCCGCTGGCCGCCGCCATGCCGCCGAATGCGGTGAACATGGCACCGGGGTACCAAGTATTGAGAAAGGACATCGCCTGGTAGCGCGCACCGAAGGAACGATCACCCACGGCGTAATCGGTGAAGCTATCGTCGCCCACTTTGATGCGTTGCAGGATAACGATCAGCCCGGCGAAAAACAGCAGCATGATGACGAAAGTGATCATCATGATGTCAGCTCTCCGGCCTTGCTGTCCGCCCAAAAGGCATACAGGATGCTGGCAGTGATGGAGATGCACACCGCCATGAAATACACGAAACTGACAGGCAAGTCGTGAATGAATGGATGCTGCTTACCCCCTGCCCAGTACAACGGCGGATATAAAGCAACGAATGCGTTGAGCAGGAACCAGGCTCGAACCGCATAAAAATGTATGCCATGTTTCATGACGACTCCCTTTTAAAATCTGTGCCTGCAAGTATGTTACGCGCCGCTGGATATGAATATCATGCAAATGTATGGGGGCTGGGGTATCGTAATACCTGAGAATTCGAGCGGAAAGTGGAAGACTTCATGAGTGAAATGATCATCTGCAACGAGCTTTTGGCGAACCTGTATCAATCGGCGATCACGGTCACGCCGCAGTTGTTTCAGCAGACTGTGCTGGAACACCTTGACCGGGTGATCGGTTTCGACCGTGCCTGGTGGGGCATCATGTCGCGCGAGGAAGCCGGGTTTGAACTGCATAGCTCGTACCGCTATGAACTGCCTGCTGAATTTGAAGAGCATTGGCAGGCGATCAAGGAAGACGATTCATTGGCGCACGATGCGCATACCCAACCCAGGACCACCATCCACTTTAACGAAAAGGGATTGCATTCGACTCCCGGTTTGGCCGAGTTGAATACTGGTCACGACCTGCGGCATGCACTTTGCACTTCGGTATTCCTCGCCGACCGTAAATCGTTCCTGTTCATTTCCCTGTTCCGATCCGGCACGAATGCGCGATCATTCACGCCCGAAGAGATCAAGTTAAAACAACTGCTGACACCTCATTTATATAGCTGCTGGCGCACCAATCTGCTTTCCGAAATAGAAAGGACGCGCGGTAGCAACAAAACCAGCGACTCCGCTTCTGCATTCGTCGACCGGCAAGGGATGATCGTTTATGCCGACTCATCCTTCGGGGAGATGCTGGTTAAAGAATGGCCGTCCTGGAAAGGGCGACGCCTGCCGGATCAACTGTTGGCGATGATGGAAGTTGCTCAGACGCCCGCTAGCAAACGATATCCGAATCTATACATAGAGCAGCATCAAGCCGGAGGCTTATCCAGGTTGGACATCCGCTTGCCTGCCCCTATGGATAGATTAAGTAACCGCGAACGCGAGGTCGCCAGAGGCTTTGCCAAAGCGCATTCGTACAAAGAGATCGCGCTGGAAACAAACCTGTCCCCGGCCACCGTGCGCCACTATCTACGTATCATCTATGAAAAACTCGGCATCAACGACAAGGCCGAACTGGTCAGGATCGTGGATAGATACGACAGCTACATAAGCGCCGATAAGCTTCTTGCCACTTCCGCCAAATCAAATACTGCCCGGGATTTTGATTTTTTAGGGGAAGTGGCTTTCTGAGCTTTAGTAACTTTGTATCATGGTTGGCGAATAATGAGTGCTGTCGGAATATTCCGCATTTCCTCAGGTGCAGAATATACCTGGGCTCCGTTATTCCAATACACCAGAGATGAACTTCCCCCACCATCCAAGACCAGTATTTCATCAAATAGCGATTTCCCATTACCGTCTTTTTGGTTATTGAAATAATTTCTCACATCGGCCACTTTCATCCTGCCTTTTGTGCAACTTCCGATAGCTTTTTGTGTTGATCCGGGTATCACAAGCACCTGCAACTGATCAGCACTCGAGCTATAGGCGATAGCGGTACGGGCTGCACATTTGCCAGGCTTGGCCTGGGCGAACTTACCGGTGCCGTTGGCGGTTTTGATGTCTTTGCCTTTGTCGCGGATCAAATAACCGGAAATGGTATAAGCACCAGTACTAGGGGTTGCCGCTGTTCCTTTCAACGTGAAAGCAAAGGCATTTTTCCCGTTCGTGTTGGTAATGGTGAACGAATCGTAATTGGCACTGTTAACGGTACTGAGCTGTCCGTTTCGTTGCAATATGCCATATGGCAGGCCGCAGGGGTTATTGTTAGGCGCGATACCAGGATCCCAAAAATTGGAATTGAGCATCACGAACGGTTTTTGTTTTATGTCGCCGGTAAGAGATTGCACATACAGATTCGCCCACTCAGCAAGCGTGTAGTTCGCATAATTGACCGCGGTTCCATCCGTTTTTACCAAAGCAAGATCCTTGCAATCTGACGGGGCTGCACCGTTATCCGAATCAATCAAGTATTGTGCAAAAGCACTACATCCATTCTGGATCGGCGTTGGATTCTTTGCGTCGCAATAGGTCTTGTCAAAGTTTTCCACCAAGCTTCTTCTAAGAAAGGCGTCACGGTTCGTGAGATCAAATGCGGCCCAGGATGCATTTGTAATATTGGCAACATATTGAAGATTGCTACCAGATGGAGGGATGACGGATAAAGCCGCAGTCTTCTTAGTCGGCACCGCTTGGCATCCGCCGCCATTAATCACTGTAGTGCCGGTGGGGCAGGCACATGTATGCGAATGGAATGAAGTACTCTCGCTATCGTTGCATTTATATCCCCAATTTGTACACGCATAATCACCTACGCCCCAAAAAAGTGGCGGGGCAAACATATGCTCGGTACATACCTTTTTAGAAGGATATCCAGGCTCTCCTGCGGTATCGACTGATTGTGGATGAGCATGGCGATCATGACTGTCGGTTTCGGCAAACCGCCCTAGATAGACGATCTCTGAACGACTAAGCGGGCGCGTGTAAAGGTACATTTCATCCACCGCCCCGATAAACGCCGGTACTGAGGCAGAGGCTGGCCCTCCTATGCTACTACCCCAAGGAATATCGGTATAACTGGCGAGCTGCGGCACCACGCTGGAAGCCGTCAATGCGCCATTCACATACAGATCAACAACACCCGTCGTCGCATTGGCACTCACTGCCACGTTGACCCATTCTCCTGTATCTATAGCAGCCGCCGAGCGCACATCCACTTGCGGATTAGCACCGGAAGCGACGACCCGGTAAACAAGTTGATTAGTAGCTACATCCAGATATAACGGTCCGACGATAGAAGCCAAGCCGGTAGCTGGCGTCCCGCCCCCATCAGCCCATACCCAGGTAGAAATGGAAAAACTGCTCTGCGCTACTTCCAAAGTGCTGGGGAATGTGACTTGCGCATTGGATCCTGCAGCAAAACCGATCGCGTTGCCCAGATATCCGACCTGATAGCCCAGATTGCCGCTCGGAGCAGCATTATTACCAGCGGTACTATTATCGTTGGTATTGATATTGAAAGAATAATAAGCAGCCAAGCCGTTTCCAAGATTGGTGATTAATGATGATGGCTGTTTGGCATAAGTATCCGCAGGAGCTTGTCCGCCCCATGCGGTACCTGAGAAGAACACTGCGTCGCCTGCATTGAAGGTTTGATTAGCATTTCCGCCCAGATTGAAGTTTGTATTCACATAAAAGAAAAAATTGATGTAATCCTTATCGGCGGCATAGGCCTGCGCCGATGCCGGTGTCATGTTTGGTTTTATTTCCACCAGCTTGCTCCAGTCCGCACCGGCATACTGCGCCACACCGGGACTCTTTTGCCAGACCATCGCGACCGGTTCCGAGATGGGGATATTGCAGCCGATATTCGTCAGGGTGCCGTTATTATTATCTGCAGAAAGCCAGGGCACAGCGCCTGCATTAGCGGGCGTTTGACCGCAAGCAGGCCCTGCGCTGGATAGGGGTGCAGTTTCCGTACTGCATAGATAGGCGGTATTGTTGACGATGAGCCGGGGCGCATTTGCATCGTAAATAATGGTATTTGCCTGCTGGGTATTGCTATTGGTGGTGCAGTTGATATTGAGGGGACCGTTCGCGGCGGCAGTCGGTGTCGCGCAGTTACCGCATTGACCACCGTATAACTGGAGAGGTGAAGGAGTATTGCAACTGATGTTGACCAATGTCCCGTTATTGTTATCGGCCGTGACCCACGGCAATTGTGAGGCACTGGCAGGCGGCGGGCTGCAAGTGTACCCGGGCGGAGTATTTCCTATCCCGCAATTATAGGCATTACCGTTGACCACAATGCTTTGTGAACCGGCAACATAGCTGAGCGTATTCTGCTGTTGCCCACCTCCGAAATTAGTGCAATTCAAAGTGGTTTGACCGTTTGCGCCGAGAGTGGGCGCGGTGCATGTCATGCATTGGCTACCATAGACCTGGATCGGGCCGGAACCTGCGATGGCCGTCATGCCCAAGACACCGGAAACGGCAAAAAGCATGACGATTTTCAGCCATACTGGATAGCATCTAACGATATTCGAGGCGGTTATTTTCATTATTTTTCTTTCTAATTAACTATTTATATATTATTTTAGGAGGAATTAATCGAATTTCCGTTTCGGTCACAAGGTTTACACGCGAAGATACGGATCGACTCCCCACTCCTCACCCGGCAAGGTCTGTTCTATATCGCCGATCTGGGTCTCGAAACCCGCGACGATCTCTTTGAGCTTGTTAGGTTCGATGGCGATCTTCTCGTCCAGCGTGTCGTATTTGGCAGCCGAGATGCTGCTCACGAACTTCATCTGCGTCCAGTAACTCACGCGTGCATTGTCCGATAAGGGCATGCCTTCGAGATAGCGCGAAACCGCATGCAGGATGCCCCAGTTCACGATCTCGCCGAGCAGGAAATTCGCCAGTTGCAGTTTACGCATGCCGGTGAATGGCAGTTCCATCGCTTTACAACGGCTGGCGACGGCATCCCTGGCCTCTATGATCTGCGCGGCGATGTCTTGCGCATCTAGTTGCGTACTCAGGAATGCGGTCAATCGCTCGCTATCCAGCACCAGCCGCGAGCCCATGTAATACATCATGGTTTCGGTCGGGCCTTCGAATACGCGCCCTACTCTGGCGTCACGCAGAATCTTGGCGATCTCGTTATTTTCCAGGTAGCCTCGACCGCCCAGCATCTGGCTCGCACCATCTACCGCGTCCCACAGGAATTCGGAGCCGCTCACCTTGGCTACGATCAGGAATTCTTCGGGTATCTCCACATTGCGGTCAAGGCGTTGACTAATGAAATGCAACAGGTTTTCCAAAACCTGCGCTTTTGCGGTGAGCGTGCTGAGTCGCATCATGGACACCGGGTTATCCAGCAAACGCCCGGTGGATATCTTGGTACGGCGGTCGGCATAGCGCAGCATCAATTGCAGGCAACGCTTCATCGCGCCGAGGAAAATAGCGCCTAGTGCGAGCCGGGTATACATCATGGCATCCTGCGCTACATCCAGCCCGCGCCCCAGCACGCCTAGTTGACTCATGGGCTCGACAATGACGTCTTTCATGGTGAAAGTGTTCTGCACCATGCTGCGCAGACCCATGGTCATGAGTTCGGGGCCCATCTCGAGACCGGGCTGCCCCTGTCTGACGACGTAACCGCAAGTACCGTTGGGCTTGCCGTGTTCATCGGTATAGCGCAGGAATACGTTGATGATGCCTGCCCATGAGGCATTGCCTATCCACATCTTGCTGCCGTTGAGTTTGATATTGCCGTTGGGCATCAATGTCGCCTGGCTCTCGATCGCGCTGGCGTTCGATCCCGCGCCCGGCTCGGTCAAACCGAAAGCGGCAAGCTCGCGGCCGGATGCAAGCTTGGGCAGCAGTTCGGCACGCAATGTCTCGTTGCTGTGATGCATGATAGGCCTGATACCCAGGTAATTATGCAGACCTACCAGTATGGCCAGATTCATGTCCATCGCGCCGATCTGCGTGAGGATCGCCATGCAATCTTCGTGACCCAGATCCAGCCCTCCGTACTCGACCGGCGCTTGCAGCCCGAGCAGGCCCTTGTTACCGAAATCGAGGATGACGTAAGGCGGGATGCTGCGTCGCGCATCCATCAGGGAGGAGTTGAGGCGATTATTAGCGTAGTCTCTCATCCAGGCGAGAAGTGGGACAACGTCGTTGGTAGGGGAAGTAAAATTAAGAATGATCAGGGCTCCTGAGTGACGCGTTATGGCGAAATCGCCACGAAACTACTGTTAAAAAAACACCTTCCGAATCCAAGGCCAAACATTCCCCATGTCCTTTTTGCGATGCAAAGGAAAGGAATTTGAACGGCCCTGTGGAAGCTGTATGGATATGGAATTACTTTTATTCGGTTCTACTCTTTCTTTCTGTTTGTTACCTTGCATTTCGGGCTGCCGGAATGCCCGATATCTAGCGCATTCCGGCAGCGTTTTTAGAAATAGTGCCCAAAGCGTTCGATATAAGGGGCCATTCTTTTACTCACCATGTCATCGGTCAGCGCAAAATCCGCCAGTGCATATTTATGCACGCCCAGCTTATGTTGACGGTTGGTTTCCTCCCACTCCCACATTGCCTGCCGCGCGATGGGCGATAGCTCCATGCCGGCATGGGCATAGACCTGTTCGGCCACCTGTACGCCGTTGTTGCATATCTCTTTATAGCCTACGTCCAGCACCTTGATATCCGGATGGGCATCGCACCCTTGCATGTAACTTTCGGTGCCCATCGCCTGGAATTCGAGCATCAAGGGGCCCAATTGCTCCCGGCGCTCGGAGTCGCTATAAGCGTGATAATAGTTTTGCACCAGGCTGGATAGCGACGACACGACATCAGCCGAGCGCCTGTGCGCCGTGACGAAAACGGCATCGGGGAACGTGCTATGGAGCACGGGTTCTAATCCCGCGTAATAAGGGCTCTTCAATATCCACGGCCGGGTATCGCCGTCGTAGAATTGCCATTGCAGGTATTTAAGCCCCTGTTTCACGAATGCGAATTTATCGGCGAAGCTCTGCGTCGCGGTCCATTGCATGAATGTCGGCATGAACGCGAAAATCGGCACGGCATGCAAAGAAGCACAATGCTCCAGGATCAAGGTCTCTTCTTCGGGTTCGAAAGTGCTGTATTCATGCGTGAGATAGGCTTGCGGCGTTTGATCGTCGAACCAGCGCACGAACTCGTCGGCGTCGGCGATGCGCTTGGCAGATTTTTCATCGCGGCGACCGCTGAGCAGTGACATGTTGTGACCCTGCCAGTACTGCATGTATTTGAAATCGCCGCTGGCTGCCAGCATCTTGTGCAGCTTGGTCGAGCCTGCACGCGCGATGCCGGGGATGATCACCGGTCTGACGATCTCCTGTTCGTTGATCTCGGGATGCGCACGGAAATCCCGGAGCATGCGCAAGCGGTTGCTGAGCAGGCGCAGCAGGCGTTGTTCCATGGCATGGGCGCCTGCGTCGCTGAGTTGGGCTTCGCTATTGAGCGAACGCAATGCCTGGTCCAGCGCTTCATGCACTTCGGCGTCTATGATGTCGGAAATGCCGGTCGCCTCGCGTGCCTTGGCCATCAACTGCTGCGCGGACGACTGGATGACGCCGTAACTTACTTGTCTTGAACCGGCTTGTCTTGCATAGGACTTACTCGTTAGATTTGACATGATCAAGCTCCTCCATGAATGGTTAGCGTGAGTGGTTAGCGCGATCTGGTGGTGAATATCTCGGCCTGGGGCGCATGGGCAAGGCTGGATGATTTAGGTACGTAAAACCGACGTGCTTCGGGCAATTTCGAGGCGGCTATCCTCGGATAATCGTGATGGATATCGTGGTAACTCAAAGTATGTAATGCCGCGCGCCCGCAATAGACCTGCATCACCGTCTCCAGCAATGTGCCGAAACGAGGGGTGAATGTGCCGTACGCGCCTTGCTTGCGATGCAAAGGGAATGAGATCGAGAACATGCAACTACCGTATGCCAGCCGCACCGGGATGAAATACCACAGGCTGGTCCAGCCCAAGTACCAAACAAAAGCCGAAAACAGCATGAACCTCAACGACATGCCGACTGCCAATTGCACGTCCACACCCTGGTTGCGGATCCAGTGGTATGCAGAGATCTCAGGGGAAAGCGTGGCAAGGATGAAGCCTGAAACGACATTGCCGCGGATGTGATAAAGATCGGGGTCTTTATCCGTCACCGCATAGGCATGATGCCGCATGTGGATATCGCGTATCTCCCGGTAACCTAGAGAGAACGGGGTCACCAGCAGCAATTGCAGCCAGACGATGGGGTTGATATCTTCAGGCTTCACCACATGCAGGGTCTCATGCAGCCCTATCATCCATCTTGAAACATACATAGGCGCGGCGATGCAGAATGTCCATAGCGGTACGTACCCTGCCACCGCGATGGCAAAGTGGAAATACACCAACACGACGTACAGGATATCTCCGCGGACAAGCGTGTTGATCTCATGCTCTGTATTTTTCGACAGCAGCGATAGCACAGAACCGCTCTCGATGGCTTGCGTAGACATTTGCGGCCTCCTACGCGCTTTGCGCGACTAAATCCGCGCCGCTGGTGCGCGATCTCTTGGGTACGTAAAAAGGCCGTGCAGCCGTCAGTTTGTGACCGGCAATGGTGGGGTAGTCATGATGTATGTCGTGATGGCTGACGCTATGCAATAGCGTTTCGCCGTACAACAACACGGTGACACTTCTCAGTACGGCCGGGTAAGCGAACCGGTAGGTGCCCTCTTCCTCATGCCTGCGATGCAGGCCGTAGGAAAACAGAAAGAGAGAGGTACCGTAGGCCAAGCGCACCGGGATGAAATACCACAGGCTTTGCCAGCCGAAGCCTGCCACCAGAGCGGTAAATACCAGGAAACGGATCGCCATGCCTTTGAGCAATTCAGCGTCTATGCCTTTATCCCTGATCCAGAAATACACCGACAGCTCAGGCGACAGAATCGCGTTGATGTAACCCGCATACCAGCTTCCGCGCTCGTGGTAATACTCCGGGTCTTTTTCGCTCATGGCATAGGCGTGGTGGCGCATATGGATGTCGCGCATCTCGCGGTAGCCCAACTGGAAAGGCGTCAGGCTGAGCAGGTTGCGCTTGGTGAGGAAAGGGATGGTTTTGGGCGTATAGAAATGCTGCGCCTCGTGCAAAGCGATCATCCATCTAGGCACATAGACGAAAGCCGCGACGCAAAACGTCCATAACGGCACATAGCCGAATATCGCCAAACCGAAATGCAGATAGGTCAGCGCCTCCAACACCATATACTCCCTGGTGATCGAGCCCCGCTCCTGATCGTTCATACCGGTGAAGGCCGATATCTCCGATGCATTACGTATAGTAGTTTCCATGTGGCACCTCCAAACATACAGACTGGTTAATATTCCGATGCGGTCTCCTGAATACGCTTACGCGACCGGCTCCGCACTGGTCTCGCGCGACCTTCTGGGGATGTAGAAAGGTCTCGATGCTTTCAATCTATGACCGGCGATGTTGGGGTAGTCGTGATGGATATCGTGCTCAGTGATGCTTTGCAGCAATATCTCGCCGTACAGGAACGACATGATCTTTTGCAGGAACATGGGATATTTGTTCTGGAACGTCCCCTCTGCCCCGCGCTGGCGATGCAGGCCGTAGGAGAACAGATACAGACATGAACCGTAGGCCACGCGCACCGGGATGAAGTACCACAGGCTTTGCCAGCCGAAACCTATGACGATGGCCGCGAAGATGGCAAAACGCAGGGCCATGCCTTTGATCAGTTCAGCATCGATGCCTTTATCCCGGATCCAGTAGTAAGTGGATTGTTCTGGCGAGAACATGACATTGATATAACCCGCCAGCCAGTGGCCGCGAATGTGGTAATACTCCGGGTCTTGCTCAGTCACGGTATAGGCATGGTGGCGCATGTGGATATCGCGCATCTCTCTATAGCCCAACTGGAAAGGCGTCACCGTCAGCGTGTTGTACTTGGTGATAGGATTGACCGTCTTCATGTTATAAAAATGCTGCGATTCGTGTAACGAGATCATCCATCGCGGGATGTAGAGGAATACCGCGACGCAGAACGTCCACATAGGCAGGTAACCGAATATCGCCAGTAAGAAGTGGATGTAGATCAGCGCTTCGAACGCGATGTAGTTGATGGCGATGGCGCTACGCTCCTTATCGCTTACGCCATAGAATGTCGTTATGTCCGACGTATTACTGATAGTAGTTTCCATGTGACACCTCCAAATATACAAACAGAGTTAATGATTCAAGCTAGCTATTAATTAAACCCGGTTATTAAAATAAGACAGGCCTCTAATTCGAGAACATGTCGCCGTTGGGAAGCTCCGCCGCTACCGGAGTCTCCATCACAAAATCCAGCAGATAACTGCTGCTTGCGGCCAGTGAATAATCCTGGCCGCGTTTAAAAAACAGTGCAGCGCCTCGCAGCGTTCCAAAAAAACTCTGCGAGTTCTTGATCTCGCTGGCCGTGCAGATCGAAGTCAGCGGCACGCTTAAACCGACCCCAGAAAGCTTCAGGAAAGCCTCCTTCACCACCCAGCGGTCGATGAACGCCTTTAGCTGCGAAGGCGCGGTTTTGATGATGTTCTGCTCGCTCACCGTCATGGTCTTCTCGATCAGCATCGACAACTGATTGATATCCCGGTACACCTCGATATCCACCGCACATGGCGCTATAGTTGAGATCGCCAATGCCGATACGCCGTGCGAATGGCTGAGGTTGAAATGCACATCGGCATCCAGCAGGTAGGGCTTGCCCGTTTCATCCGCGGCGAAGCGCAACTTGGATGGGTCTTTCACGCCCAGGTTTTCGGCGATGCGTTTACGTTTCAAACCGTGGGCGATGATGAAATCCTTGCGGTCGTGCGCGTGCACGAATTTGCTCGCGCGCTCATGCTCCTCCTTGCTCAGCAGGCGTTCCATCTTGCTGGTGTCGGTATAGTCGTCCGACCGCTCGACCCAGACCTGCACGATGTTGTTGGATAATGTACGCATGATGGTTCGCTCCTATCTCAGGCTGTTCACTGCTTCAAGCACGATGTCGGGATGCGCGATAGGCGCAAAATGGCCGCCCGGTATCATGCGCAGGGAGAACTTGCCGTTGGTGACATTGCGCCAGTTGAGCAACAGCTCGAATGGGCAATGATGGTCGTCCGTGGCGCCGATCACATCGACCGGGATCTCCAGGACGGGGTTGTTGTGGTGCCTGTAACCGTAAATGATCTCCAGGTCTGCGCGGATGATGGGCAGCATCATCTCCATCAGCATCTTGTTTTCCAGTACCGATTGCTTGGTCCCTTGCAGGTCACGCAGATACTTCATCAACGATGCGTCGGATAACTCCGGCAGCCCGACCGAAGCAGGGAATCTGCCCGGCGCGGAACGTGAAGAGACCACCAGCCTGTCCGGGCCGGCAATGCCTCTCTTTGCCAGTATCCGTGCGGTTTCATAGGCGAGCAAAGCACCTAGGCTATGGCCGTAGAAAACACACTTCCTGGGCTCAAGTCTCGCGTAAGCATCGGCAAAACTCTCCGCCGCATCCAGGATGGTAGGCGCGAACGACTCGCTGTAGCGCCTGCTGCGCCCCGGCAATTCCGCAGCCAGTAACTCGCAGATATTGGTACTCGGTTGCCGCCATGACAGAAAGCTTTGCGCGCTGCCGCCTGCAAAATGGAAGCACACCAGTCGCACATCCGCATCCGGCTGTTTAAGCAAGGTGACGAATTCGCCTCCGGCTGGGGTAACGCTCTGTTTTAGCTCTTCCAGCATCATGCTTGCAGTATCTCCAGCTCGCCGTTGAGATAAAGGCTCTTCATCAGGCTGCGCTGCACTTTGCCGCTGGTGGTCTTTTTCAAGGTGGCAGGCGGGATGAACACGATCTGGCTCAGGCCTATGCCGTGTTCATCGGTGATGGATTGCCCGATGGTGCTGCGTAATTCCTTGGCTTGTTCCACCAGGCTGCGCATCAGGTCGCGATCCGTTTCGATGATGGCGACGATGGCCTGCTTATGGTCGTCCTTGTCGTAGCTGAACACCGCGCAACTTTGCGTTTTCAGCTTTTCGGTGGCGTTGAGGATGGTGTATTCGATATCCTCGGGATGCAGGTTGCGGCCTTCGCAAATGATCAGGTCTTTCAGCCGCCCGCAGATATAAAGCTGGCTGTCGTCGCCGATGAAGCCGATATCGCCGGTGCGCAGGTAGCGTTTATCGGAACCGTTGCTCAACATGCCGTGGAAGGTCTTTTGCGTCGCTTCGGGGTTGTTCCAGTACCCGGCAGCGACGGTGCGTGCATTGATCCATATCTCGCCCACTTCGCCTGCTTCGCATTCCTTGCAACTGTCCGGGTCGGCGATGGTGACGCGTACATCCCAGTTGGGCTCGCCGCAGCCGACCAGCATCCTGGCGACTTCGGGATTTTCCGTATGTACGACCTTGCGCTGGTTCTCCAGCACTTTCTTGTCTACTTCCATATGCTGGGGCATCTGCCGGGTGGGGCCGCCGGTGACGAACAGGGTCGCCTCGGCCAGGCCGTAGCACGGCATGAAAGTTTCCATGCGGAAGCCGTATTTCTTGTAAATGGAATAGAAGCGTTCCAGCGTGGGTTGGCGCACCACATCAGCGCCGTTGGGTGCGATCTCCCAGCACGACAGGTCTACGCCTTTCAAGCGTTCTTCGGAATAGCGCGTCGAGGCCAGGTCGTAGATGAAATTGGGGCCGCCGGTCAGCTTGGCCTGGTAGTGCGATACCGCATTCAGCCAGATCGCCGGTTGCCGCACAGCGGTATTGGGCGACATGATGACGGTGTGGTTGCCGAGCAGGATAGGCAACAACTGCCCCATGATCAGCCCCATGTCGTGGTGGTGAGGTTGCCAGAACACCATGTCGGTCTGCGCATCCAGTATCCAGCTATCGCGCATCATCTGCAGGTTCAGCGCAATGTTCCTATGGGTGACCATCACGCCTTTGGGCGTAGAGGTAGAACCCGAGGTGTATTGCAGGAAAGCCACGTCATCCAGCGAAGCGCTGCTTCTGTAAACGGAGTCTATGGCAATCAAGCGCGCTGCCGGGATGTCGTCGCTGATGATCCAATCCAAGTCGGACGCCTCGGTATCGTCGAAACTACCTTCCATCTTGTCATAGGTCTTTTGCGGCAGCATGGCGACTTTTGCACCGCAATTAACGATGATGCTCACGCATTTATCCACGCGTCGGCGGTTCGGCAGGCTGAGCGGCACCGCGATGCGGTTTGACAGTAGACAACCGAAAAAAGCCGCGATGAAATCCAGCCCTTGCGGATAGAACAGCAGCACACGGTCGCCGGGTGCAGTGCGGGTGCTCAGATAAGCAGCTACCGATTGCGCGCGTTGCCACAGGTCGAGGTAAGTGAAGCGGTCATCTTCCATGCCTTCATCGTCGAGGAAAGTGAACAGCTTCTTGTTCGGATGCAGCCAGGTTCTTAATGCAAGCGTATCCTGGATAGGCAGCGCGCCTACCGCGGTCTCTATTTCCAACTGGGTGAGTTTTGTCTTTTGCAACATGGTCTAGTTCTCCACCTTGATTTGTTCGCCTATGGCGGCGGAAAGGGTATCTATGGTGGGATAGTCGAACACCAGCAGCGGCGAGAGCTTCAGCTTGTAAGTGTCTTCCAGTATCCCGGTCAGGATGGTGGCTGCGGTAGAGCCCAGGCCGTATGCGCCCAGATTCATTTCAGGATCGATATCCTGGGCATCCACATTCAATTCGGTGCAGATGAAGGTGGATATGGTGTTTTTGATCTGCGTGAGTTGTTGTTCCATTTCAGCCTCTAATTAATATGATTTTGTGAATGAATAAGCCCGGCCAGCTTGGCGGCACCGATAGGGAAAGACGCGCCTTGCGCCTTGAGCCAGTTCGCCACATCGGGGAATGCAGATTCGCAATGCATGATGTGCGGGAAACCCGAGGCTTGAACGCGCGCCCGTAGCCGCTCCCGGATCTCGAACTTGTTCATGCCTTCGCAGGCAGCGATGAATTCATCGGAAAGCAGTTGGTCGCTGGGATATTTCTGGTTGACGTCGCGCAACATGGCGGTGTTCAGGCCGTCTTTCAGATACACCTGCTGCAATGCCGCCGCCTGCTCCGAGACCTGCTCATTCAGCACATGGCTGAATGAAGCGGTGGCGAGCGCGGGATACGACCAATCGAATGTCTCTTTGAATTGCAGCTCTGTGGCGTTCGAGAGGGCGGTCTTGACCGACGCATCCAGCTTGGCTTCGTTGGCAAGCAGGAACACCGACCCCACCAGCGCGAAATCGGCACCTT
>DATBPY010000141.1:0-28047 GCA_036561085.1 Methylophilaceae bacterium
AACAACGAGATCAACAGCGGCCGCCACAATGCATGCAGGATGTCGAACAAGCTGCATTGCACCAGCCTGCCGGCGAGGATGATGGTGGGAATAACGGTCAACAGGCTGACCAGGAAGTAATAGCGGGCAACGCCGTCGATACCCCATTGCGTGCCCCATAGATAGGCAGCTACATGGATGATGGCACTGGCAAGGGCGATACCCATCAGCAACTTCGTTTTGCCCTGGGCCATGAACACGGTACCCGCGATGCTGGATATCGACTGCAGGAAACCGACCGGCGCCAGCCACACCAGCAGCTGCGCCACGCTTGCCCATTGAGGGCCAAACGCGACGCCGACGAACAACTCGCGCAATGCGAATACGCCTGCCATCAATGGTGCGGTCATGAACGCGATGACGGCGATAGTCTGTAGATAGACCCGCCCCATCTGCGCCAAGTCGCTCTGTTGCCTGCTCATCACCGGGTAAAGCGCCCTGGAGACCGCCCAGGTGATGTTCTGCACCGGCAACAGCATGACCTTGTATGCCATCGAGTACACTCCCAACGCTGCAGTACCCAGTATCCGGCCTATCACCAAGCTGTCGGCATTGCGGAAGAAGTAGGTGATGAGCTGGAATCCTGTCATATGCCCGGTGAAAGGCAGGATAGACTTGAATTGCATCAGGCTGGGTTTGCCGCTGGGCCGCCAGTCGGAATAGAGCCAGATCTGGATGTTGGTGAGCAGGGACATGGTCACCGCTTGTATCACCAGGCTGTAAACTCCGGCGCCCATCAATGCCGCAATGATGGCAGCGATCATCGCCACTGCCGAAGCGGCGATATCTATGAGCGCCAGCCTGCGGAATCTCGATTCGCGCTCCATTAACGCCTGGTGCGATGTCGCTGAGCTTGCCAGCGGAAATACCACCGCCAGGCAACACAGGATGGGGATCAGTTCGGTTTTTTTGAAATAATGCGCGATGGCAGGCGAAAAAACCATGATCGCTAAAGCGATCACGACGCCCAGCATGACGTTGAACCAGAACACGGTGGTGATCATCTGTTGATCGAGCTTCTCTCTTTGGATAAGCGCGGCGGCAGTCCCCTGGTCGCGCAGCAGTAATGCCAGATTCGTCACCACCGTTGCCATCGCCATGAGCCCGTAATCGGATGGCGGCAGCACTCTGGCAAGAATGAAGATATTGGCGACTTGGGAAAGTATCTTGGCTGATTGCGAAACAGCGACCCACCTGGCATTTGAAATAGCATTCATAGGCAATTCACTCGACCGCTCAGAACGTATTGAGCACGACGCCTATGGCCTGGGCGCCGGTCTCCGTGATCTGTTGCCTGACATCTTCCAGGTCGGCCAGTCGTGTCGCATTGTTGCGGGCGACGATGATCGCTCCGCGCGCGCGCGCGGCGATGAGTTGCATGTCGGAACTGGCGGTCGCGGGCGCGGTGTCGAGAATGATGACGTCGTAGCGCTGGGCCAGTTGCGTGAGCAACTCGGGGAAAGCGTGCCGGTTGAGCAATTCCTGTGGATTGGGCGGCTCGGTTCCGGCTCCCAGCACGGAGAGGTCGACAAAAGAGTCGATGCGCGACACCGCTTCCAGCCCGGCGCGGCCTACCAGAATATCGGATAGGCCGTGGGGATTGCCCAGATTGAAGATATGCTTTTGGCGCGGGCTGCGCAGGTTGGCATCGATGAGTAAGGTGGATTCGCCCAATTGCGAAAAAACCACGGCCAGGTTCGCCGCAACGTAGCTGCAACCGTCGCCTTCGTTCGCCGCAGTCACAGCAAGGGTCTGGTGCCCTTCGCTGAACCAGCGCAACACCAGCTGGCTGCGCAACGCACGTAACGCTTCCACCTGCTGCGAGAAAGGATGATAGGCCGCGACCAGATCGTCGCTGAAACGCTCCTGGTCGAGCTGCAGATAAGGATAGTCGAACTGCAGCGCCAGCACTTGGCGGATGTCGCCTTCCGTGACCAGGCCGAGTTTGCGAGCGGCGTCGCCGAAACGCAACCCTTGCTCTTTCTGCAAGCGCAGTATGCGCTCTGCCTGTTCAGGCGTGATCTTGTCCATTTCGAGCAGTAGACGCCCGATGTTGGTTTCTGCTGTTTGCCTGGCGGCGGGCAGGGGAGTTTGGATAGGGTGGTTCATAGGGGCCTCGCTTGCTTTAGATGGGAAAGCATTAGGTGGAAAAATCTCAACTGGAAAAGGCCGGGCGGTTGATTCTTTTCGGCGCGAAAAACGGTTTGCGCCTACGCACGCGTTGTTTACTCAACATTCCCAGTACCGGCAGGTCCAGTGATTCGACGATGT
Source organism: Methylophilaceae bacterium (assembly GCA_036561085.1). Lineage (GTDB taxonomy): Bacteria > Pseudomonadota > Gammaproteobacteria > Burkholderiales > Methylophilaceae > CAILHX01. Next base: position 2,311 of record DATBPY010000141.1, read on the forward strand.
CGTTGCGGCTGCGCACGCGGCGGTCGGCGAATTCCATGAGCAGGCCGAAACCCAGGCCGAGGATGGTACCCACCACAACGGACAGCAGGGTGTTCAGCAGCAGCTTCGGACTGGACGCCGTGATCGGAGGCACGGCAGGATTCAGCACGGCGATCTCCGACTGGTTGTCATGGCCTTCCAGGGTGGTCTGGGTCAGGCGTTGCGAGGCTGCATCGAAGGCGTGTTGCGCATCATCCACTTCTTTTTGCAGGATGGTGTATTCATCGCGTTGGCGGTTGAGCTGCAACACCTTGGCTTTTTGCGCCCCGAGCGCGGAACGCAGTTCGGATTCGCGCTGCCCGAGGATGGTGGCCGAGCCGCTCAAGCTGTTCGATACCGCCTTGATCTCGTTATTGAGATTGGCACGGCTTTTCTCTACCTGCGCCAATGCGGCCTGATACTCGGGGTGGTTCTTGTCCAGCTTCTCCGACAATTGCGCCAGCTTGCTCTCATCCTGCGACAGCTGCGATTTGAGCGTCTGGATCAGCGGGTTGGAGATGACATCGGGAGAGTCTCCGGCATTGGTGGCGGCGCTGCGCTGGCGCGATGCCGCTTCGAAACGCTGGGACTGGGCTGTTACTAATTGAGTGGAAAGGTCGTTGAGCCGCGCATTCTCGACGTCCATGCGTTCGTCATTGCTGGAGAATCCTTTTTCTTCCTGGTATTTGGACAGCTTCTCTTGCGCGACCCTGATCTTGTCGCGCAATACCTGGGTCTGATCGTTCAGATAGCTGGAGGCTTCCTGCGAGGGCCCTACTTTGAGTTGCAGGTTGGTCTGTTGATAGGCCAGGGCAAAAGCGTTGGCGACATCGGCGGCGAACTTGGGGTCGGCAGCGGTAAAGCTGATATCGATCATGCTGCTTTCGCGAGAGGGGTCTATCTTCAGCTTAGCCAGCAGCAGGTCGGCTATCCAATTGCGGATATCGCCTTTGCCTTCGGCTTCTTCCTTGAACGACTTTTGATAACCGGGGTCGGAGGCGAGCTTCAGTTGATCGACCACTTTCAGGGCTACGCTATGGCTTTGGATGATGTCTTCTTGCGTCACCATGTAACCCGGCAGCAATTGCGCAGGCAAAGTCAGGCCGGTGACCGGGTCTGCCCCTTTGAAATTGACGACGACGGAAGCAGTCGCCAGATAGCGTTCCGGCAACACCAGACTGACTGCGATGGTACTCGCCACGGTGAGTATAAGCGTGACAAGAATGACCTTGTAGCGCGCGCGCAGGATCAACAGGAATCGAGAGAAGCTCATATCGTACCTTTCGTTGTGGAGTTTTTCATGACGCTATTCATGATGTTATTTAGAACAGGCTTTCCCGCACGTAGACCACATCGTCCACTTGCAGTACATCGTCATGCTTGGCTTTGATGTCCTGGGTCTGGCCGCTCGCAGTGTGGCGCTTGATGTGCATATTCTTGTCGGTGCCGCGAGGGGTCAGCCCGCCGCCCACAGAGAGTGCTTGCAACACGGTCATGTTGCGCTGCAGCCGATAGGCGCCGGGGTGCTGCACTTCACCGTAGATATAGAAATTCGGCGCTCTTTCCACATACAGGATGTCGCCGCCGGTGAGTTGCTTGTCTTTTTGCATATCCACCGAGCTCACCAGGTCGTTGAGGTTGAGTTGCTCTCTGACGTTGGTGCCGTTCGCGCGGTGGATCAGGGTCACTTCATCGCCGCCATCCGGTACTACCCCCCCCGCCAATGCCAGTGCATCGATCACGGATATCTTGTTGTCGATGGGGAAGCGGCCGGGTTTGAGCACCTCGCCCAGCACCGAAACCTGCTGGCTTTGCATCAGCGTCACCACGATGTTGACCTCCGCCTTGCGTAGAAAAGCGCCGCTTACAAGCAGACCGGCGATCTTTTTCTGGGCGTCGGAGGCGGTCAGGCCGCCTATTTTGACCTCCCCGATCAGCGGGAAGCCGATGTTGCCGTTTTCGCCGACACGGGTTTCAAGTTCCAGTTCAGGATGGTCGTAAACCGTGATCTTGATCTGGTCGCCTGACCCCAGCACCACGTCGCCTGTAGCGGCAGCAGCAGCGCACGTCATCCACACGGACATCAGGATCAATAGAACACCTGTTGCGAATCTTTTCATAACATTTCCTTTTGAACTCATGGGAGCCTCCACGTATTGCTTTTAGTAGTTACGGTGACGCGCCCGAAATGAGTGTCGGCGGATTGCGACAATCGGGCAGAAGTGAGTGGCACGGTCTTTTCTTCAGTCGTAGGCTTCTCAGCCATGGGGTTGGCATCGAAGTATTCGATCCTGGCCAGTTTGCGCAGTCGCTCGATCTCGACAAGCTGCGCCTGCTTGCGTTTCGCATTGAGCAGGTAGCGCCTGATCTGCGGCTTGGCCTGCGCCTCGTCTATGGGATCGTCGCTGATGCTTTGCACTGAAGCCATCAGTACCATATCCGGCATCCTGATCATGGTGAGACCCCCTACCGGCGTATTCAGTAATTGCCGGGCCAGGTCGGTAGGCAGGTCGGTAGTGCTGCGCTCGGCGAGCAGCCGTTCGAAACGCACATCATGCTGCACCAGCCAATTGCCCATGTCATTGAGGTTACCGGCTTTATAGAACGCAGCCCTGGCTTCGTCGCTGAAATCCTTGAGCGGCAGAACGATCTCGTTCAGCGCGAATATCTTGCGATGACGGAAATATTCCGGATGCGCGTTGTAATACTCGTGGATCTCGGTTTCGCTAGGCTCGTCCAGCGAGGCCGTGACGCTACGTAGATAGGCTTGTGCCAGAATCTGCGCCTTGGCCTTGTTTATCGCCGCCTGGGTCTCGGGGTCATGATCCAGCTTGGCTTTGAAGGCGGCTGTCTGCAGTAAGCGACGGTCGATCAGGTCATTCAATACCTGCTTGCCTGCCTGCTCTTGCAATGAGGGTTGTACGTTCATTTGTGTCAGTTCCGTATTGACCTGATATAAAGTGACTTCTTCACCGTTGACACGGGCCACTACCTGATCCTGCGTCTTGTCCTTGGGGCCGCACCCGGTAAGCGCTAGCGAAGATGCCACAACCATCAGGCTGATCGCATTTATGGCAGGGTGGGTAGGGTGAGGACGCAACAGACGCTCCTTCGACAGCGATGGGCATTCAGCATCCATCACGCATAGGAAAAGCTATTCATGTCGGGGCGACGGCGCAAGCGGAATGCCACAAGCCCGACACCTATCACCAACATGGCCCAGACTTCGGGCCCGGCCATTTGGGCGCTGTAAACACTGGTTCCGGTGTCTTGCGACACATGGTTACCTATGGCAAGCCGATGCGCATTGACCGCCTGGAATGAAGGAGAAGTTGCGCCAGCCCCGGTCGTCACGGCGGAGAAACCTGAGCCGTTTCTCACAGCGTCTGAAGCCGGCATGGTGGACGGCATGCCCGCTCCGGGCGAGTCGATGGCAGTATCGGCATCGGCTGACGGCATGGACAGCAGAAAGAATTCGTTGAATGATGCATTCGCCAACATGCCGATGCTGCTGAACATCGCATCATCGTCGTTAGAGGCTAGCGTTGCGGGCTTGGCATTGGCCGCAGCGGGGAACATAAGGCAACTCAGTAGCAGGGCTGGTGCCATGCGAATTACAGTGGGTACTACGCTCTTACTAAATACACTTTTGTTAAACATCACTTACTCCTTTTTAATCTGGGAACCATGTTTCAAGGAACACGGTAAGCTCGATCAAGGAGCAGCAATTCTTATGCCATCTTGGATTATTATGTAATTATCATTTAATAATCATATTGTTATAGTGTGATATCAGTAGGCGCTATCGCCTTTGACCACGATGCGTACGGTTTTGAAAATGATCCATACGTCGAGCGGAAGCGACCAGTTGCGCATGTATTCGATGTCGAGATGGATGCGTTTTTCCATTTTCTCGATCTGTTCTGTTTCTCCCCTGGAGCCGTTCACCTGCGCCCATCCCGTGATGCCCGGCTTGACCTTGTGGCGCAGCATGTAGCCTTTGATGAGTTTGCGATATAGCTCATTGTGCGCGACCGCATGGGGGCGAGGGCCTACGATGCTCATGCGTCCCTGCAGCACATTGATGAATTGCGGCAGTTCGTCCAGCGAGGTCCTGCGCAGGATCTTGCCGAAAGGCGTGACGCGCATGTCGTTCTTTTGCGCCTGTTGCACATTGGAGCCGTCTTCACATACCGTCATGGAACGGAATTTGTAGACCATGATCTCTTCGCCGTTAAGGCCGTAGCGCCTTTGCTTGAAGATCACTGGCCCGGGCGAGGTCAGCTTGACGGCCGCCGCGATGAGGGCCATGGGCACCAGCAGCATGAGTAGAATAAGGCTGGCGAAGACGATATCGCTGGCGCGCTTGACTGCGATCTCGATGCCAAGGAACGGCGTTTCCAGTATCGACACCACCGGAATGCCGTGGATGTCGTCGAATCGCGACTGGATCAGATCGAACACAAAGATATCCGGCACGAAGTAGACGGAGGCGGTGGAGTCGCGTATCTCATCCAGCAGTTTGACGATGCGGGGTTGTACCGACATGGGCAGGCAGATAAAGACGATATGGGTGCGATGCTCGCGCACATAGGCGGCCATATCCGCCACTGTACCCAGCAGGGGCGCGCTCAGGACCTGGGCTTGGCGTTCCGGGACGCGGTCGTCGAAGTATCCTTCGATCTTCATGAACAGGTAAGGGTCGCGTTCGATGCGGTTCAACAGCTTGGCGCTGATGTTATTCGCGCCGACGATCACCACCGAACGTACCTGTTTTCCTTTCAACTCGCCTGTCGCAGCCCTGTGCACCAGGAAATGCGCCAGAAGCAGGGCGCATGGCGTGGTCAATATCCAGACCAGCAGCACTTTGGTCGAATATTCAAGATACAGGTCGGTGGCATACCCCAGAAATCCCAGTATCGCCACCACCGCGATCCAGCCGTAGAGTATCTTGCTGGCATGCAACACAGGCTTTCCCTGGCGCCATGAATGGTAGAGCTCAATCTCATCGTAGACATGGGCGGATATGAAAAAGGTAAGGACTGCCAGCAGCAGATAATGCCCATCGTAGAACTCCCCCAGCAGTACAGTGACCACCCATAGCATGGCCGTGATCACGAACGGATCCAGCAGGCGTTTGGCAGTTGCAATGAGGGGGATATCGTCAATGATCATGGGATAGCTCGGTTATTCGGTTATGGGGCCCGCAGTTTGGAAAAGAGGCCATGCGTCAGAACTCGAAACGACCGTTAAGCATGACGGTGTTGTCGGTGAAACTGACATTGGCATCGCTGGAATCGCGTTCGTCGTGTTCTGCCGACAAAGTGAATTTGAGATGCAATGTGGGCGAGTAAGTGACGCCGACGAGCGCGCTGGTTATCGTGTCGTTGATCGGCGGCACGGATGCTGCCTGATTGCTAGCCCCGGCCTGCGCCCGCTCTTCATAAGCCAGCCTGCCCAGGACACTGATCTTGGAGGTGGCCGCCCATACCGGCGACAGGCTCACTCCTTTTGAATCGACAAAACTCGCGATTTCATCCACGGCGTATATGTCGCGCCAGAGCGACAAGGTGAGGGTGGTCTTGCCCGTGACGAACCAATCCACGGTCAGTCGGCCATTGGGCTCTGTAAAATTCTGCGAAGGCTGCTGCTCGAATGATTTGGAGATCATGCCTACCTTGAAGTTGATATGGGTCTTGCCGCTATAGAGCCAGTTGGCGACGATACTGGCCTCGTCATCCTCATAGGTCTTGTTGCGCAGGTCGCCCGGCCCCAGTGTGAAGCCGGTGAATTCGCCGTCGGTCCGCGTCAGGCGCACGCCAACGCTGCTGCCTGTGGAGGGCAGGTAATCGAATCCGATCTGCTTGGCGACTTCGTTCCTGTCATTCACGCGTTGCGAGCTATCGCTGTTGCCCACGTCGTAGTTGGAAAGAGAGGCGTTCAGCGACCACGAAGGGTGCAGTTTCCAAGCGATATCGGCGAATTCCCGCTTCTGGTCGAGCATGTTCCTTACCAGCGCACCGTTCACGATAGGGCGGAAATCGGTAAAAGAGCTCAGGCTGCGGACGTAGCTGCCGCCCAGGTTGCCTTCAAGGTGGGGGCCTACATGCCAGTTCCATGTGCCGGTCGCATGACCGCCGACATTGTCCAATACGCTGAAATGATCGAAATCGTTGTGGTTGAGCTCGAACTTGAAATTAAGGTGTTGCAGACTGATCTGCTTGTCGACGATCAGGCCCACCGCTTCAGAAGTGATGGTATCCGACAGGTCGTCGTCTCCTAATAGCGCTCTCGCCTGGGCAGAACTATTGAGCCTGAGCAGGTTGTCGTCGTAACTCTCGGTAACTGAGGCATAGGGGGTCAATACGTCACCTTCCAAGGCCATCGCCCTGCCGGGACCGAACAAAAGCAACAATGAAAGTCCAACAGAGAATCGCCTATTCAATATATAAAGACTCATAGAAATCGTTCCTGGACAGCGGAGGCTGCCAGTCCATAATTGAGAACGCAAAAAATGTACCAGAAGGGAAAAAAGACGGCAAGCGATGTAAGGGCTTGTTTTCAAGCAGGCTTAGGTGTTTTGTGCGCACCCACCCAGCGTTCGTTGAGATATCGCCGCGCGGGAACTTCGATCAGTTGGTAACTGGCGATCGCACATATGATCGCGATCGCCAGCAAGGCTGGTCCTGGCAATACCCCGATCAATTTATAAAAAGGTTGTTGCCAGAGATACAGCGAAAAAGAGATCAGCCCGGTCCACACGATGATGGAGTTGGAAAGGATGCGCATGGCCCACGCAGGCAGCGTGCTTAAAGTGTTTATTGAAACAGCGAGGCAAACGGTGCCCAAGCTGTATTTGACAGGGTCCGGAACCCGATAGATATTCAGCGCCGCCGCGAGCACAAAGAAAAGTATGGGTATCCACCCCGGCGCTTTAACAGCGCGTTGCTGAAACAGCAGGTAGATAACGACAGAGATAATGATGGATGCGCCGCGCGTGTCGCTGCGCCAATAGACATCGTAGTAATCCAACCCGAGATAGAGGGTTTGAAAAGCGCCGTTCAGCATAAAGATCAATGCCACGGCAGACAGGCACTTGGCTGCATCCAGCTTGTATTTCCTTGATAGATAAGCCATCAGTCCGAGGACGATATAAACATGCTCTTCGATACATAACGACCAGACATGGTCTACGACCTGGCTTTCGCCAAAATACGAATGCAGATAGTTATAAGTAAAAGTCAGGCATGCAACGGCCGCCTGAGACGAAAGATGCAAAGCACCCGAGGCATTGCCGAATACCGCCCACATCGTGCAGATGAACAGGATGAAGACGGGATAGACCCTGGATATGCGGCGTTTGAAGAAGGTGGGCAGTGCCGCCTTTTTCACGAACAATATCTCTGCCATCAACCTGCCGCTAAGTACAAAGAACATTTCCACGCCCAGGCGGCCGGTATTGATGACGGGCAGTGACAGGTAATGCCCCATCAATACAGCGATGATGGATAGCCCGCGCCAGCCATCCAGATATCTATAGTGCTTTGTCGGCTGGCTGGTGGGTGAATCGATTGTAAGTGGCGGAATTGGCATAGGGCAGGTAGTTAGGGTTGGAATGCATACTCATTGCCGGTTCTGTAAGCAAACAACATTCCAACACCCACACCCTGCCATTAAGCCTCCTGTAGCGGTATAATGCCGACCCCACCACCCTACCTGCCCGGATGGTGAAATAGGTAGACACAAGGGATTTAAAATCCCTCGCTGCTAACGCGGCGTGCCGGTTCGATTCCGGCTCCGGGCACCAATCCAGCGGCATTACAGATAGATCTTTTGGTTAGTGTTCAGGAGGGCTTGAGACTATCACTAGATAAACGCTATCTTTGGATTGATTGATGGCATCTTCTATTCGATTGATCTTTTTGGATGGCGTATCGAGCACAATGCCCGCTGATTCAATCAGGGGCTGCAAGTAGGACTGCTTCACCGCAAAGTTAACATTTTGCGGTAATTCACCCCTTTCCTTAAGCATGTTCGCATCGTTTAATTTGCTGGATACCACGCCTATCACTTCGCCATTCTGATTTAAGAGAGGGCTTCCGCTATTGCCGCTCTGGATCGCTGCCGATATCTGATAGAACCTTGGGTCATTTCTGATGCCGCCCAGTCCTGATATTTCACCAGAAGTCGCTTGAACTTTTGCACCCAGCACATCCGGCAACGGGAATCCAAGAACCGCGATTTTGGAGCCCAGCCTTGCTTGCTTGGATGCCAATTTTAACGGGGGCGTAGTTAAAGGTGCCCCTTGGATTTGTAAGATGGCGATATCATTCGCAGGATCTCGCATGATGACATCCGCTTTCCTAATATCATTCGCATTAATCATCAGCACGATGGAATCCGCATGACTAACTACATGGTTGGCTGTTACGAGTTGTGTTCTGGATATCTGCCATGCCGTACCTGTCGAAATACTTTCCTCTTCCTTATCGCCCGTGTTGGAGTTGTTTTTACTTGTGTCATAGTTGCTTGCGGCTTGGCAGACGTAATCTTCTATCTTTTTGTTACTATCGTTGTGAATTTGATGCGGGTTTTTTTCTTCTATTGACGCGGGGATGATATCTACAAAATTACCCTGGGTATCAAAGAGTTCAGTATCTTCATTCGAGTATAACTTGGCTGAACAGTCGAAATAGGTCAATTCCGCGCCAAAAATATAAGGCTTGCCGTGAGGAGAGGTTTGAGGGGTTTGGAAAGTAAGGCCACCTACAAAAACGACGTTATTATTTTTATTTTCCAGGCTGCCTTTTTTGACAAAATAGCTGCCTTTACCTGCTTCTCCAATAAACACCCAATCATCCGTATGTATACCGTTCGGAGCGTACCTGCTTTTCGGCTTGGCTAAATCTGCGAGATTGTTATTTGCCGGATCAGGTAGGTTAAAAGTAGGGGTACCACCTATCTTATTCGAACAGACTTTTTCCTCGGCAAAAGAAATGATGGAGCCCTTTTCTATGGGGTAGACTTTTGGGTCTTTGGGATCTTGAGAATAAGTATCGACAAGGTGATTGTTATTATCATAATAGTCGTACAAGGTCATTGCATATGTTGAATTCTTGCAGTCGATAAAAGTGAGATTGGTGGAAGTGGTGAATGTGCCACCGTTTTGTAATGGCTGGGGAACCGCAAAATCAAATTTGCCCACAAAGGACACGATCCCTTCTTCATGCATGCTGATTGAACTTGGGCTGATAAAAACTTTACTATTACCATCCTGTCCGGAAGTAACGTACTGCCACTCGACACTGTTCAATCCATTGGGAAGCATCTTCGATTGGATCGTCGAACGCGCTGCGTCATCCTTGGTCGATTGCTCGCTGCAAAGCTGGTATGTTATCTGCGATATCTCGGAGCCTCTGCGAATGGGGATTTCCTTGGCATCTTCCAAGCTTACTTGAGGGGAAATGACCTCCCTGTTGCCGTTAAGGTATAACTGCTCGGCGTATAAGGTTTTACCTACCTTCCTTGAGCAGGAAACAGCGAATTTTTCAAAGCGATAATCTAAATCAGGGTAGGTTGGTTTGTAGCCGATCTGAGATGAATATTTAATGTTGAAAAGCAGCCACTCTTTTTCTTCATGAATGGAGTCATAATCAGCCTCCAGAGTGACGTGGTCTTTGTAGCGCGTGGTCATATAAGACCAGCTTTCAGCTGCTGCATTAGCTGAAAACAAAAGCGACAAAGTTGCAGCCGCAAGGGCTATACCAGAGGCCACCTTTCTGAAGTGCATATTCCCCCCCCAACGCTACACGATTACGGTATGTTCGTGAATCCCTGTCAATGCTATTGGATGGTCAGCTTTGCGAGCCTGATCGCCAAATTCTTAATTTTTTAGGTAATTCTGCTACTGCAGTTAAGTCGGCTAGATGATAGAGTAAAAACTTTAATACATAAAGCAGGATCATGTTTTTTTCGGCGGCGTGAACACTCTCGTTGCCAGCGCCACTTCTCTTAAAAAGCACAATAAACCGAAGATCAGGGCAACCATGGCCGCGATGAACATCATCGCCACGCTGCGCGCATGCTCCATCATGATCTCGGTGCCGACGAACAGCGAGACGATCACCAGGCAGACGAACAAAGCTGAAATAGTACACAAGGTGATCGACCGGTGTATCCATACATTGCGCCGGTATAACGAAATCTGTTCAGTGTGGTATTCCTGCTGTTCCTTCTGTGATTTATGCGGTTCCGCATTGAGCACGCGCATGCGGTCTACCACGCGTGCCAAGCGTCCGGCCAGTACGCTGAGGATGGCGCCTATGCCGGTCAGCAGGAATACCGGCGCTACCGCATCGTGAATAGCGGAGGCGACAGCCATCATGTCGGGTGAAGGTTGCATCTATTCGATCCTGTGATAGTGAGAGCTGTCACTATTATGCGGTAATATGAGTCTGATTTCATCCAACCCGTGTGACTACTGGAGTTTGCCATGTTGCGTCCTGCCCTGCTTTTGTTGTGTCTTGTGTTCACCACTTCGAGTTACGCGCTGGATCTGAGCAGTGTCTCCAACAAAGATGCTACCGGCGGCTTGAAGGATGCGCTGGTGCAAGCGGTGGGTAGTGCGGTAGGCAAGCTGGGCGTACCCGACGGCTTCCTGGGTAATCCGCAGGTCAAGATCCCGTTGCCGGACTCACTGAAAAAAGTGGAAAAAGGCATGAAGATGTTCGGCATGGGCAAGCAGACCGATGAACTGGTGACGCGCATGAATCGTGCTGCGGAAGCGGCGGTACCGGAAGCCAAAGACCTGTTGGTGGATTCAGTGAAGAAGATGAGCGTGGACGATGCCAAGGCGATATTGACCGGCGGCGACGATTCGGCCACCCAGTATTTCAAGAAGACGACCTCGGCGGCGTTGACGGCAAAGCTACTGCCTATCGTGCAGGACGCGACCGCCAAAGTTCAGCTTGCGCAGCAATATAATAAGTATGCCGAGATGGGTTCCAAGTTCGGGGTGGTGGATAAGAGCCAGGCCAACCTTGAGCAATATGTGACGCAAAAAACGCTGGACGGCTTGTTTACCATGATGGCACAGGAAGAAAAAGCCATACGCCAGAACCCGCTGGCTGCCAGTACCAATCTGATCAAGAAGGTATTCGGCGCACTCGGCAATTGACCCAACGGAATTTAGCTATCTCTGTTAAATAACCCTCTTGAAGTTACGGTGATAGCCCATATCTATTGGATTATCGCATTTGTTTAATCCGTATTTAATCTAAACCGTCTCACTCCAAAGTTTATCGAAAGCTCATTCCATGAAAAGCAAAACCGCATCTAAAGAATCTACAAAAGACGCTGCCAAAAAAGAAACGCTGGGTTTCCAGACCGAGGTCAAACAGCTGTTGCAACTGATGATCCACTCCCTGTATTCCAACAAGGAGATATTTCTGCGTGAATTGATCTCCAATGCTTCGGATGCCGCCGACAAGTTGCGCTTTGAAGCGCTGGCGGATAGCGCTTTGTTCGAGAATGACAGCGACCTCAAGATACGCGTTTCATTCGATAAAAAAGCACGGACTCTCACCATCAGCGATAACGGCATCGGCATGAGCCGCGATGAAGTCATCGCCAATATCGGCACCATCGCAAAATCCGGCACCCGCGAATTCTTCTCTAAACTCTCCGGCGACCAAGCCAAGGACGCCAATCTCATCGGCCAGTTCGGCGTGGGTTTCTATTCTTCATTCATCGTTGCCGACAAAGTGACGTTGACCACGCGCCGTGCCGGTTTGACGGCAGAGCATGGCGTGCGCTGGGAATCTACGGGCGAAGGCGATTACACCCTGGAAATGGTAGACAAGCCTGCGCGCGGTACCGAGATCGTGCTGCACTTGCGTGCCGACCAGGATGAGTTCCTGTCCGACTGGAAGATCAAATCCACGCTACGCAAATATTCCGACCACATCACTCTGCCTATCGTGATGAAAAAATCGGAATGGAAAGACGGCGAAGAAATCGCCACCGATGAAGACGAGACCGTCAACCAGGCTTCGGCATTGTGGGCCAGAGCCAAGAACGACATCGACGAAGAGCAATATCAGGAATTCTATAAACACGTTGCGCATGACCAGGAGAATCCGCTGGCCTGGAGTCATAACCGCGTCGAAGGCAAGCAGGAATACATTTCGTTGCTTTATATCCCATCGCGCGCGCCGTTCGACCTGTACGACAGGCAAACCAAACATGGCATCAAGCTGTATGTGAAGCGCGTATTCATCATGGATGATGCGGAGCAGTTGATGCCGCAATACCTGCGCTTCGTCAAAGGTGTGATCGACTCCTCGGACCTGCCGCTCAACGTGTCGCGCGAGATATTGCAGGAAAGCCGTGAGATCGAAGGTATCAAAGCGGGCTCAGTGAAAAAAGTGCTGGGCTTGCTGGAAGACCTGGCGGAAAACGAACCGGAAAAATATGCCACATTCTGGAAGGAATTCGGGCGTGTATTGAAAGAAGGTCCCGGTGAGGATTTTGCCAATAGAGAAAAAATCGCCGGTCTATTGCGTTTCTCTTCCACGCTGGACGACAGCGAAACGCAAACGGTTTCGCTCAAGGATTACATCAGCCGCATGAAGGAGGGTCAGGAGAAGATCTATTACGTGACTGCGGATTCTTTCGCCGCCACCAAGAACAGCCCGCATCTGGAGATATTCCGTAAAAAAGGCATAGAAGTGTTGTTGTTCTCAGAGCGCGTGGATGAATGGCTGGTCAGCAGCTTGCACGAATTCGAAGGCAAGAAATTGCAATCCGTCGCCAAGGGCGATCTGGACTTAGGCAAGCTGGAAGACGAAGCAGAGAAAGAACAGCAAAAGAAAGCGGAAGATGAATTCAAACCGTTGCTGGAGCGCATTCAAACCGCCTTGGGCGACAAGGTGCAAGAAGTACGTGTCACTCATAGATTGACCGACTCGCCTGCCTGTCTGGTCACCGGCGAGCATGATATGAGCGCCAATCTGGAACGCTTGCTCAAAGCTTCTGGTCAACAGGGGCCTTCCACCAAGCCCACTCTGGAGATAAACCCCAGTCATAAGCTGGTGGAACGGTTGAAAGAAGAGGGTGACGAGGCACGTTTTAGCGACTGGACACATCTGTTATTCGAGCAAGCGTTATTGGCCGAAGGCGGTCAACTTGAAGACCCTGCCATGTTCGTCAAACGCATGAATGCATTGCTTGTTAATTAATTAATATCTGTTCGTATAGAACCCACGGCTATGTGAAGTAGCCGTGGGTTTTTTATTGCCTGCGGCTTTGAGGTGCAAAAGGTTACTTGACGATACAATTGAGAATCATTATCATTCGTAATACTCAATCATGAAGTAGTACTCAGGCATGTCCCCAAGCCCCAACACATCGCAACGACAGGCAGCCGAATCGCCGGGCAATATCAAGTATCTTGCCTTGCGCGCGGAGAACCGTCATGCCGTGCCCGAGAAACGGAGTAAAGCGCCTGCAATGACATTATTGCTGGTGGTCGCCGCGCATGTGGCGGTTTTTTACATGTTGCAGGTATACAGGATCACTTTGCCGAAGATCGAGCCTGCCCAGCCCATGATGGTCAGTTTGCTGGCCGCCCCGCAACCGGAAGTCGTGCCGGTGGTTCCGAAAGTGAACCCTAAACCTGTAGTGCGTAAGCCCGAGCTCGTGAAGATCATTCCGAAGCTGCAACCTGTGCAGCAGACGGAACCTGAACCGGTAGTTCAGCCGCCGCCTCCGAATGCAGAGACCAAGCCTAACGACAGCATCACACCGGTCGTCGAGCAGCCGGTCGAGCCTAAGGTCGAGCCCAAAGTGGTGGAAGAACCCAAGATCGAACCGCCGCGTTTCGGCGTGTCTTATCTGAATAACCCGGCTCCCGCATATCCGCCTGTCTCACGCCGCCTGGGTGAGCAGGGACGCGTGGTACTCAAAGTATTAGTGAACACCGCAGGCAATCCTGAAAGCGTAGCGCTGGATACCGGTAGCGGTTCAGACCGCCTGGATCAGGCAGCGATCGACGCCGTGAAGCAATGGCGCTTCGTCCCGGCCAAACGCAACGGCCAGGCCTTGAGCGCATATGTGCTGGTGCCGCTGAAATTCTCGCTGCACAGCTAATGCGTAGCGATAGTCAAAGATCAATTTTTTAAAGAAAGAAAGTAAACGATGCAAAGCCAATTCGATTTCATGAATTTTATCCAACAGGGCGGCCCGGTCACCATGATCGTCGCTCTCTGTCTGCTCGTCATGTCGGTTGCCAGTTGGTACCTGATCTTGCTCAAGGGTTATCAAGCCATGCGCTTGAACCGTAGTTATGCTGCCGACGACCATGCGTTCTGGGATGCACCGTCTTTGGAGGCTGCGGTACGCCAGGTTGATCTGTCTTCGCCTGTAGGCAGATTGGCGCAGCAATCGATAGAGGCAGCGCAGCATCATCAACAGCATGCCACCAAAAGATTGGCAGATGCCTGCAACCAGGATGAATTCGTCGCCCGTGTCATGCGCCGCGTCATCAGTCAGGAAAGTGCAAAAGTCGAGACCGGTCTGACGGTTCTGGCTTCGGTCGGCAGCGTGGCTCCGTTCGTCGGCCTGTTCGGCACGGTGTGGGGTATCTATCATGCACTGGTCAGCATCAGTATCAGCGGTCAGGCGACTCTGGACAAAGTGGCAGGCCCGGTCGGCGAAGCGCTGATCATGACCGCGCTCGGTCTGGCGGTGGCTATTCCGGCAGTGTTGGCTTACAACGCATTGGTGCGCAGCAACCGTACCTTATTGGCGCAACTGGAATCGTTCGCCCATGATCTGCACATCCTGCTGACCACCGGTGCTGCCATGACTTCCGTCACCAAATCGCGCCGCTCCGGTACCAAAGCTAATGTGCATCTGCAAGAGGTGAACGCATGATCGGCTCCAGTAGTCATTTCGGCGGCGACAGCCATGTAGGCGGCAATGCTGCGCCCATGAGCGAGATCAACACTACGCCGCTGGTCGATGTGATGCTGGTGCTGCTGGTGATCTTCATCATCACTGCACCCTTATTGACCCATGCGGTCAAGATCGACTTGCCGCAGGCCAGCAGCAAACCTGTAGATCAAAAGCCGCAGGTCGTCAGCCTGTCTATCGACGGCAAGGGCCAGATGTATTGGAACGATGCACTGATGCCGGAAGAAGAAGTGAAAGAGCGCATGGAGTTAGCCGCAAGCCAGCATCCGCAGCCCGAGCTGCACCTGCGCGCAGACAAGGAAACACGTTATCAAGTGCTGGCCGATGTGATGGCGGATGCACAGAACGCAGGCATACAACATATGGGGTTCATCAGTACCCCGGTCAATAAACCTTAAATGAACAAGTTTTATTAGAAATTCGTAATCAATATTTTTCATCATTATCTAGCCAGCCAAATGAGTCATTGCTCAATCAGCCAGCCGACAATCTTTATATTTCGGGGAGCAATATCATGAATAAATTCAAAACCAGGCCTTTGTATATGGCCGTTCTGGCAGCGTTGGTAGCAATGCCGGCTGCGGCAGAGGACAGCCCTCAACTGGTGGCGGCTGATCAACCTGCATCACAACCTGCAGCGAAGCCTGCATCCGACAAAGACAGTAAGGCTGAAGCGCTACCGGAAGTCAGCGTGAACGCCACGCAGGCGCAAGACAAAGGTGAATATAGCGCGCCGGTCTCTACTATAGGCGGCAAAGTGCCGACTGCGGTACGCGATATTCCGCAAACGTTGACTGTCATTAACCGTGCAGTGCTTGACGCACAGGCTTCAGCTTCTTTGGCAGATGCATTGCGCAATGTGCCCGGCATCACCATAGGCGGCGCAGAAGGCGGCCAGATCGGCACCAACATCAATCTGCGCGGTTTCTCGGCACGTACCGATATCTATATCGACGGTATGCGCGACCGCGGTCAGTACTACCGCGACACCTATTACCTGGATTCGGTTGAAGTGTTGAAAGGGCCTTCTTCCATGCTGTTCGGTCGCGGTTCCACCGGCGGCGTGATCAATCAGGTGAGAAATAAGCCTTTCCTGGGTGAAGCAGCGCAAATCACCGGTACCCTGGGCACCGATGGTTATTACCGTTCCACCATCGACTATAACCATCAATTGTCGGACGATTCTGCATTGCGTATCGACGTGATGGGACAGGATGTGAGCGGTACGCGCGATGTGATGGAGAATCAGGATTTCGGCATTGCGCCCTCCGTGCGTTTCGGTATCGGCACGCCGACGGAAATCACCTTGTCGGCTTTGATCGAGCATAACCATGACATGCCGGATTACGGTATTCCTGCAGTGAACGGCCAGGTTGCCAACATCGACTACAACTCTTTCTACGGCTTGACCAGCGACCGCACCGATCAGGATGTGGACATCCTCAATGCGACGATCAAGCATGTGTTCAGCGACAACCTGACATTACGCAACCAGACGCAATATGCCCACTATGATATCGGTGCGCGGGAAAGTGCGTTCGGCCGCCTCGGTACGTTCAATGCGGCGACTAATACTTTTACCAGTATTCCGAGCCTGGCACGTTCGAGCGGTAACCCAACGGCTTTGCAGAATAGCCAGCTTTCTGTGCTGTCGATCTCGCATGACAGAGCGATCGACGATGAATCGATAGATAACCAGACCGACCTGATCGCGAAATTCGATACCGCATCTATAAAACACACCATGATCCTGGGTGCTGAAGTGGGCTACGATTGGTATAACAATCTGAGCTTGAGCCGCAACGACCCTGCACTCCATATCGTCGCTAACGGCGGAGCTGCAGTGACTAATGGCGTGGCGGTGGTTTCTTTGGTGAATCCGGCGCAGGTCGGTACTACGCCCGGTACCATTACCACCATCGGCAATTATGCTGAAGCGACTGCAGATGAGATCGCGCTTTACGCCAACGATACGCTGGAATTCAACAAACAATGGAAAGCCGTTGTGGGCGTACGCTGGGATCGTTTCGCGGCAAATATCAGCAACAGTATCAATTCTATCAATACCGCAAGCAGTGCCGTACCTAGCACCGCACCTGCCTCGGCTTCCAGAATCGATACCTTTACCAGCGTGCGTGCCGGTCTGATCTGGCAGCCTTCCGATGCGCAGTCTTACTACGTATCCTACGGCACTTCATTCAATCCTTCGCTGGAGACTCTGGCGTTGACCACGGGTCAACAAAATGTCGCGCCGGAAACCAGCGCTTCATACGAACTGGGTGGTAAATGGGATCTGATGAACGGCGACTTGTCGCTGACTTCCGCCATTTTCCGTATCGAAAAGGATAATGCACGTACCCAGGTTTCCACCGGCGTCTACAATGTGGACGGGAATATACAGGTAGACGGGTTCGAAGCCAGTATAACCGGTCATATCACGCCCAAATGGCAAGTGATCTCCGGCTATACCTATCTGGATTCGGAAGTGGTCAAGGCGTCGGTATTGGATGGTTCGCAAGGCAAGGAACTGGCGAACACGCCTAAGAACACGGCAATGATCTGGACCACTTATAACCCCACGGCTGAATGGGAGATAGGCGGCGGCGTGACTGCGCTGTCCAGAGTCTATGCCAGCAATACCGATGTAGCTACTGCCCCAGGCTATACTCGCGTTGATGCGACGGTGGCCTATCACCAGCCCAAGTACGATCTGCGCTTGAATGTACTCAATCTGCTGGATAGGGACTATATCGCCAGTGCTATTCCTTCGGACGGCGGGCGCTTCGTGCCGGGTGCGGGCCGTACTGCACTGGCGACAGTCACCTACCGATTCTAATTAAACAGGCTGGCTATAAGATTGTGAGCGACCTATGCTGATCCAGATTCCACAAGTGCTGAATGCGGAGCAATTGCGCCGTATCCGTAGTACCTTGAGTGCGACTGAATCGGCATGGGTGGATGGGCGTGTCACCGCAGGGCATCAGGG
The DNA here is from genome assembly GCA_036561085.1 of Methylophilaceae bacterium. Lineage (GTDB taxonomy): Bacteria > Pseudomonadota > Gammaproteobacteria > Burkholderiales > Methylophilaceae > CAILHX01. Next base: position 20,288 of record DATBPY010000141.1, read on the forward strand.
CATGCAGGTCAAGCGCAATCAGCAGATCGCCGAGGACAGCAGCGTAGCGCATGAACTCGGCGATATCGTGCTGGCAGCGTTGGAGAAAAATGCGCTATTCATCAGCGCTGCACTGCCGAACCGGGTGTATCCGCCGATGTTCAACCGTTATGGCGAGAACATGCAATTCGGCAGTCATGTCGATGGTGCTGTACGCCTGATACCGGGCACCGGCATCAAGTTCCGTACCGACATCTCGGCTACGCTATTCCTGGCTGAGCCGGAAAGTTATGACGGCGGCGAATTGATGGTAGAGGATACCTACGGTACCCACGCCGTCAAGCTGAATGCCGGCGACATGATCCTGTATCCGGCAAGCAGTGTGCATCAGGTCACGCCGATCACGCGCGGTGAACGGCTGGCCAGCTTTTTCTGGATACAGAGCCTGGTGCGCGACGATGCGCAACGTACGCTGTTATTCGACATGGACAGATCGATTCAACACCTGGCGATCACCGGTGCCGATGAAGCCGCGCGGGTACAACTCACCGGCTGCTATCACAACCTGTTACGCATGTGGACGGATGTCTGATCTCTCCCTTAACTTTTCTAGATTTGATACTTACTCAATATGTCAGCCGAAGTCATTCAACAAGCTAGCCAACAATCCACACCTCAGCCCGGTACGAAGCTGATCATACCCACGCGCGGCACTTTCCTGCGCTGGTTGCGCCGTACCCATGGCTGGATCGGTCTATGGGGGGCGATATTCGGTCTGCTGTTCGGTTTTAGCGGGTTCCTGCTTAATCATAGAGCGGTGTTGAAGATCCCGGCGATCAAGATGCAGGAATCGCAGATGCAGCTTGCGATGCCGGCACAACCTCCTGCCGACATCAAAGCTTTCACCGTGTGGATACAGGGGCAGCTGCATTTGCATCATGAGCCCATACAGCGTCCACCGCGTGCCGGGGAGAAGCCTCAGCACGATGCGGCATGGGATGGCAAAAAATCGCATCAACCTACACAATGGAAAGTGGAATTCCAGACGCCGCAAGCCGGCATCACTGCGGAATATGTAGTGGGTAACCAGTTCGCCACCATCACCCGCCAGGACAGCAACACTTTGGGCTTTTTCACGCGCATGCACAAAGGTGTGGGCATGAATATGGCCTGGATATTATTGGTGGATTCGTTCGCGGGTTCGCTGATATTGCTGTCTATCACCGGGGTATTGCTCTGGACCAAGATGCGTAATTCGCGGCTGACCCTGGCGGGTATCATGGGCACGGCGATCACGCTGCTGCTATTGTTCACATATCAGTCGCTTTAGATTGCTTTAGCACGATTGTGTTATTTAGCCGCTGTTTGTAGAGAGGTTACAGGCGACGGTCATGCTCGCCGAAGACATATTCGTGCGATTTAGGACGCTGAATTTGTTTAAAAAAGCGTGATTTGTACAAAAAATGTAACAAATTGTTTGCACATTACTAATTCTTATGTATGATGCGGCAATCTGTAGGGTCAAGATACGGTATTGCGGCATTAAATGTTGTCGGATGTTTCCCTTGATTTCGTATGGATAGGACATTCGTCCACATTTAATTTTAGTTAAGGAAGATAGCATGGCAACAGGTATAGTAAAGTGGTTCAATGATGCAAAAGGTTTCGGTTTCATTACCCCAGACGCTGGCGGTGAAGACCTCTTCGCTCATTTCTCTGCGATCAAGGCAGATGGTTTCAAGACGCTGCGTGAAAATCAGCGCGTAACCTATGACGAAGCTACTGGCCCAAAAGGCAAGCAAGCTGCAAACATCGTTCCTGAATAACATTCGGGAATAAATAAAAACCCTGGCTTGCCGGGGTTTTTTTTCGCCTATTGAATAGGCTCAAGGGTCGATTAACCTCTGCTTGCCAGGGTTTTTTCGCCTCAGATCCAGACGATCCAAGTTTTTGCAGCGGTCTCTTATATACCTGCTTGATTATGTGTTGACCTTGTAAATGAGAACGGTTATCATTATCACATGAAAGAGCAATCTCCAAATGACCAGGCCCGTACAAACGCCATGCAAACGGGCGTCAGAGAGCCGTTGCTGCATGTTGATAGCAGTATGTTATTCAAAGGCGCACAGGAAATCATCATCGATCATATGGGTCAGGAGTATCGCTTGCGTCTGACCAGCCAAGGCAAACTGCTGCTCACCAAGTAGCTCTCATTATTGATAACTCCCGAGGCCGAAAGGTCTCACCTCGTTGCACCGCCACTCGGTCATTCCTTTGGCGGTGTTTTTTTGCCCATTCCGCGTGGGAAAAGCGCCAGATGCGAATCTAAATGAGAATGATAGTACGCGCTTGCGCCTTTGCTGGAGCCCGCGTAGCATCCGCCACGTATCAGTATCCAAGGAGCGCGACATGAAGGGTGAAAAGAAAATCATAGATATTCTCAATGGGCTGTTGGCCGGGGAATTGACGGCTGTCGATCAATATCTCGCGCATGGCGAGATGTATGCCGATATGGGGCTGGGCCATCTGGCTGAAAAGAGCCTGCATGAATCCAACCACGAAGGCCAGCACGCACGGGCGTTGATCAAACGCATCTTGTTTCTGGAAGGCGTTCCTAATCTGGCCAAACGTCATACGATGAACATCGGCAAGACCGTCAGCGAAATGCTGAAATCCGACCTGGCGCTGGAATACAAAGTAGTCGGCGATCTGAAAAAAGCCATGGCGGTATGCGAAAAAGAACAGGATTACGTCAGTCGCGAGATGTTGCTGGTGCAACTGGACGATACCGAAATGGATCATGCCTATTGGCTGGAACAACAACTGGGCTTGATCAATCTGGTGGGCCTGCAGAACTACCTGCAAAGCCAGATGAAATCGGATGGTTCAGTATCAGGAGACACGCCATGAAAGGCAATAAAGCCGTCATCGCCATGCTCAACGGCGTGCTCAAGAATGAACTGACCGCGATCAATCAGTATTTCCTGCACGCGCGTATGTTCCGCAACTGGGGGCTGGAAAAACTCAACGATTACCAATACAAACAATCCATACGCGTGATGAAGGAAGCGGATGAATTGATAGAACGCGTGCTGTTCCTGGAAGGCCTGCCCAATCTGCAGAATCTGGGCAAGTTGATGATAGGCGAGCATGTGGTGGAATGCCTGAAAAGCGACCTGCATCTGGAGCGTAGCGTCAATCACCCGGCGCTGGTGGAAGGCATCGCATTGTGCGAAACATTGCAGGATTTCGTCAGCCGCGACCTGCTGGAAGAGCTGCTGGAGCATTGCGAAGAAGCCATAGACTGGCTGGAGACCCAGCATAGCCTGATCAAAGATGTCACCCTGCCGAACTACCTGCAGGCGCATATGGAAAGTGAAGGCGACTGAGTTTTTTCAATAATCCAGACACAAACGCATACAAAAAAGCCGCAGACCTCTGCGGCTTTTTCATTGACAGGGGAACCTTTTTGTATGAGAATGATTCTCATACACAGGTAGTGAATTAAATCACTATTAAACCTGTCCGGAGAAAAGTTTACATGTACGTTTGTGTTTGTATGGCAGTGACGGAGCGTCAGATTCATCAAGCCGCCCGCAATGGTGCCAAAACCCTGAAAGATCTGAGACACGAGCTCGGCGTTTCGTCGCAGTGCGGTCAATGTGCGGGTTGCGCCAAACAATGCCTGAAAGAAGCGCAACAGCAACAGTCATCCCACCACAGCAGCGCCAGCGGCATGCTGACCCCTGCCTGCGCCTGACATAATATTTCCTCGTCTCCGCGGTACAATCAGGCTTTTAATTAAAGCCCTTCATTATGTTGAGTTACCGCCACGCATTTCATGCGGGCAGCCACGCTGACGTCCTCAAGCACTTCATCCTGGTGCAGTTGCTGCAATACCTGAACCAGAAGGACAAGCCTTACTGGGTCATCGATACCCACGCTGGCGCGGGCATGTATGCGCTGGATGAAGGCTATGCCGCACAGAACGCAGAATACAAAAGCGGCATCGCCAAGTTGTGGGCGCGTAACGATCTGCCTGCGCCGTTGATGGAGTATGTGACGCTGGTGCGCAGCTGCAACGCCGACAATGGCCTTAAAACCTATCCCGGTTCACCCATGTTCGCCAGCCGTTTGATACGACGCGACGACAGGCTACGCCTGTATGAACTGCATCCGACAGACAGCGAGCACCTGCAAGACAATTTCGCCGATGCCGGTCGCCAGGTCAAAATGGAAACGGCGGATGGCTTTGCCGGACTGAAAGCCGTGTTACCGCCACCACCCAGACGCGGTTTGATATTGATAGACCCGCCTTACGAAGAAAAGCAGGATTACCAGCGCGTGGTAAAGGCCTTGAACGATGCCCTTAAGCGTTTCGCCACAGGCACTTACGCGGTGTGGTATCCCATGTTGCAACGTCAGGAATCCATCCAGTTCGTGGAACATCTCCAACAACTTCCAGTGCAAAACTGGCTACATGTCGGGCTGACGGTGCATACTCCTGCATTGGATGGTTTCGGCATGCATGGCAGCGGTATGTTCATCATCAACCCGCCATGGACGTTTAAACAGACCTTGCAAACAGTGATGCCCTTTTTGACTAAAGAACTGGCGCAGGACGACGGCGCGCAATTTATCATCGAGTCGAGTGAGTGATGGCCAAACGCCCTAAAAAAACAGTGGTTAAAACTAAACCTCAGTCTAAATTTGAAACACCGACTGCGGCAGCGCAGGCATTGCGATTGCTAGAGCAGGGGCAGACGTTCGAGGCGTTGCAGATATGTATAAAAGCCTTGCAAGAAGGGCAACGTAATGTCGATCTAAGCAACGTCGCGGGCGTGTGTGCGATAAAGCTCGGTGAACACGCGCTGGCCGAACAACTGTGGCAGCATGCGTTGGAACTCGACTCCAGCTATGCCCAAGCTTGGTTCAACCTGGGTCTGATGCATGAAAAAGCCGGCGAGTTCTTCCAGGCTGAGCTTGAATACATGCGGGCTGTGGGTTTCGACCCCGCTAATACCGATGCAGGCGCGATGTTGGCCAGGCTTCTGATCCGTGCAGGCAGACATGATGAGGCCGAGCAGTATCTGCGCCGCATATTGTCGGTCGATCCCAACCACGTGCAGGCTAACAACAACCTGGGGCTGGTGCTGTCGAATCGTCGCTTGTATAACGAAGCCGAGCAGCATTATCTTAAGTCGCTGTCGGTCGCTGCCGACGATGTTTCTGCCTTGGTCAATATGGGTGTGCTGTTGGCGGCAACGGATCGCAGCGGTGACGCCGAAAAGTACTATAAACGGGCGCTGGAAGTAGAGCCGCAAAATCCGATGGCGCTGACCAATTACGGTTTATTGCTGGAGAAGCTGTCTCGTTTAGAAGAAGCCGAAGATTGCCAGCGTCAGGCGCTGGCGGCATTGTCCAGCTCCGAGCAGATACTGTCTAATCTGGCGAACCTGCTGAGCGGCTATAGGCGAGAAGAAGAGGCGGAGCCTTACCTGCTCATGGCGTTGAAGATCAATCCCGAATCCGCGTTCGCACACACCAATTACGGTGTGCTGATGAGCAACCTGAAACGTGACGCCGAGGCAGAAACCTATTTCCGCAAAGCCATGGCATTGAAGCCAGACTACATGCTGCCGCAATTGAATCTGGGTCTCTTGCAACTTGCGCAAGGCCGCTTCGCCGAAGGCTGGAAGAACTATGAAGCGCGCTACGATCCGCGCTTGGCGGACAACGGCATCCCCCTCCCGAACATCAGCGCGCCGCAATGGCAAGGTGAAGACCTCAACGGCAAAAAACTGTTGGTATGGAGCGAGCAGGGCTACGGCGATCAGATCCAGTGCAGTCGTTACTTTCCGTTATTCAAACAACGCTGGAATGTGGACATCACCCTGGTATGCCGGCCATCGCTGATGACGCTGTTCGAGACACTCGCAGGCGTGGACAAGACGCGCACGCATGACCCGGATCTGTTACTGACCGAGGATTATGATTACTGGGTGATGCCGTTCAGCATCCCGCTGCATTGGGGGACGGGCAGTATCCCCACCAACATTCCCTACCTCAGCGCCACGCCTGAGAATATCAGCCGCTGGCAACCGAAATTGGGAGAGGCCGGGTTAAATCAGGAGGCATTCAAAGTCGGCTTGGTATGGCGCGGTAATCCTTATCATCACAACAACAAATGGCGTTCGATGATGGACCCCATGCAGCTATCGTCTTTGTTCGATGTAGAAGGTGCCATTTTTGTCAGCTTGCAACACAAAGGCGATAGTGCCGCAATCAAGGCTTTTTCAAAGCATCCGGCCTTCATCAATGTGGGCGATGCATTGCAAGACTTTGCCGATACCGCTGCGGTCATCTCGCAATTGGATCTGGTCATTACCGTGGATACCTCAGTCGCTCATCTGGCGGGTGCTATGGGTAAGCCGTGCTGGGTGATGCTGCCGTACTATCGTCCCGATTGGCGATGGATGCATGACCGCACCGATTCGCCTTGGTACCCCTCGATCCGTTTGTTCAGGCAGGGAGAGGATGAGAATTGGGGCTCGGTGATCGCCACCATCCAACAGGAACTCCAGGCACTCATCGCCACATCAAAATAGAAAATTTGATTTATCGTTAATTAGTTGCTACACTTTTTTCATGCAGATTCACGTTGGCGAAACTTGGGGCAAAAAGCGTAACACCGGAGAACTGGTGGTTTATCTGGTGTTAAAGGCTGATCGCAAGGGCAATTTGACCCTGCAAAACCTGTCGACGCCGCACAGCGTGTTCGAAACAGATGCCGAAAAGCTGGAAATGGGCCATTATTTCCGCGTCAGCGAAACGCCCTACGTCAATCTCAACGCCAAACGCAGTAAAAAACAAAAGAGCCACGTCAAGATCACGCGCTGCCCGCGTACCGTAGACTTGTTCGAAGGTCGTGCCGACAGCGAATTCCCGATGTTGCTTGCCGCGTAAAGCTCCTTTTTCACCATTAGGAGAAATTGATATGAAACCGCAATGGATCGTCATCCCCCTATTGCTCGTCGCCACCGCATCCTGGGCAGCAGACACCACAGCCTCTGCAGATAGCAAGACCACGGAGGTCACGGTTACCAAATCCGCTCCCCAAAAACAACCCAGCACCATGCAAAAAGCGGGCGATTCGGTCAAGAACACTTACCACAAGACCGTGACCACGCTGAAAAAGCATGGCAAAAGAGCGCCTTGCACGAAAGAAGCAAAAAGCATGGGGCAATGCCACACCACCTAAGTTAAGGGTTGTATTGATTCAGGCTTTGTAACGGACGGCGATCACTTCATATTCTTCATCGCCGCCCGGTGTCTGGACCCGCACCGTATCGCCTTCACTCTTGCCCAGCAATGCTTTAGCCAGCGGCGATACCCAACTGATATGCACCTTGGTTAGATCCAACTCGTCTTTACCCACAATGCGGTAAGTGATCTCTTCGTCGCGGTTGAGCGCATACAGCGTCACCCATGCGCCGAAATATACTTTCTCCAGATTCTGCTGCTTTGCGGCATCCACCACTTCCGCCAGGTCTATGCGTTTCATCAGGAATTTCAGGCGTGCGTCTATCTGCCGCAAGCGGCGCTTGCCGTAGATGTAATCCGCATTCTCGCTACGGTCGCCGTTGGATGCCGCCCACGACACATCCCTTACCACACTGGGGCGTTCCACTTTGCATAGTTGATCCCACTCGGCTTTGAGTACCGCGAAACCTTCGGGCGTGATGTAGTTCTTTTCGTCTGGGAGCTTGCTTACCATCAGC
>DATBPY010000142.1:0-4880 GCA_036561085.1 Methylophilaceae bacterium
ATTCTGATCTGCGTGGCTGCGCTGATCTGGATACCGATAGGGGTGTGGGTCGGCATGCAGCCCCGGTATTCATCCAAAGTGCAGGCCATCGCGCAATTCCTGGCGGCATTCCCTGCCAACCTGATGTTTCCGGTGGCGGTAGTGTTGATCGTGCATTTCAAACTTAACCCCGATATCTGGCTGTCGCCGTTGATGATATTGGGCACGCAATGGTATCTGCTATTCAACGTTATCGCGGGTGCTTCCACCATACCTACCGAGTTGCGTTACGCTGCGCAGAACCTCGGCTTGAGCGGCTGGTTGAAATGGCGGCGCTATCTGCTGCCTGCGATCTTCCCCAGTTTCGTAACGGGCGCGATCACTGCGACCGGCGGTTCGTGGAATGCCAGTATCGTTGCTGAATATGTAAGCTGGGGACATACCACGTTGAAAGCACACGGCATAGGCAGCTATATTGCCGAGATGACTGCCATTGGCGATTTTCCCCGCATTGCATTGGGCATCGGCATCATGTGTATATTCGTGATGGCGTTCAACCATTTTGTGTGGCGACGGCTGTATCGCATGGCCGAGAGCCGCCTTCATTTTTGAAGAATGATTTTTGAGAAAAACTTATGAGTACTCCTATCATTGAACTGACATCGGTTGCCAAGTCCTTCCGCTCTGCGGACGGTACTGCGCGGCTGGTTCTGGAGGATGTTAATTTCACCTTGAAAGAAGGTGAGATCGTTGCGCTGCTCGGGCAATCCGGCTCCGGTAAATCGACCATGCTGCGTATCATGGCCGGGTTGATCCCTGCGGATAGCGGACAGGTGATGTATCACGAGATGCCGATCTATAGCGCAGCGCGCGGCATCAGCATGGTGTTCCAGTCGTTCGCGCTTTTTCCGTGGCTAACGGTGCAAAAGAACGTGGAGCTAGGGTTGGAGGCGCAGGGCATTCCGGTTGACCAAAGGGAAGAGCGCGCGCAAAAAGCGATCGAGATGATAGGGCTCTCCGGATTCGAGGGCGCGTTACCCCGAGAATTATCCGGCGGTATGCGGCAGCGTGTGGGTATCGCGCGTGCGCTGGTGATGGAGCCCGAAGTGTTGCTCATGGATGAGGCATTTTCGGCACTTGATGTGCTAACCGGCGAACAACTGCGCGAGGATATTCTGGAGCTATGGAATAACGATCTCATTCCTACCAAAGCGATTCTAGTGGTCTCCCACAATATTGAGGAAGCGGTGATGATGGCAGACCGGGTATTGCTGTTCTCCAGCAACCCCGGCAGGGTTCGCACTGAGTTGCCGATTGAACTGCCACATCCACGCTCCGTGGAAAGCCCCGTCGTGCGCAGTCTCATCGACAAGGTGTACGCGCTCATGTCCATGGGTGCGGTGCGTTCCGACCGTGTTGCCGACAAGGAATACAAGCTGCAACTGGGCGACAGGTTGCCGGAAACTGATATCAATCGTATCGAGGGCATTATCGACTTGCTAGCGGACGAACCGTTCAACGGTCGCGCAGACCTGCCGTTACTGGCTGAAGAAACAGAGCTTAACGACAACCAATTGCTGGAAGTTGCCCGGGCGCTTACATTGCTGGGTTTCGCGCAGCTTACCCAGGGCGATATCATGATCACGCCGCTGGGACGGGAATATGCGCAGGCAGGGAATGTCGAGCGTCATGAGATATTCGGCAAGCAACTCACTGAGAATGTGCCCTTGGTGGCCTATATCAGGCATGGCCTGGAACAAGACCCTTCCGGCGATCTACCGGAAGACCTGTTCATCAAATTGCTGCGCTTTACATTGAATGAGGCGGAAGCTGAACGCGTGTTGAGCGTCGCTATTGAATGGGGGCGTTATGGTGATTTGTTTGAATATAACTTCAATACCGGCGTGATCCATTTGCCCAAGGACGAAAAGAACTAGTCGGACGTGTGTCGCGTATTTTTAACCAGTCAATACGGCTAACCAGAATGCGGCAGTCACGATTACTAATCCAGGTACGATGCGCATCGCATAAACCTTTCCCCCTGCATTAAAGGCTACCAGCGCTTTCATCAACGAATTGGTGGTGAGCCCGGCAAGGATGGGCCATAAGGCCCCCTTGACCGATAACTTGCCTGCCGCCACCAGTGAGGCGATTGAAGCCGCAGTCGCATGAGGATCGACCAAGCCGGTGATAGCCGCCGCCAGTAAAGTTCCGCGCTGACCCAGCGAGTCGTTTAACCCTGCCGATAGCAACAGCACGGCAGCAATGACAGCAGCAAAAGAAACGGCGGATTTAAGATCGAAAGCATGGCCGCGATCCTGATCCTGCGAGCCGTCTTTGGTTGGCATGTCTTTTACGATGAACCATAAGCTATATGCACAGGCGGCGATTCCGCCGAATATCAGTGGCCGCATCAGTTCATATAACAGAGCCGGTTGCAGTACTGCCACCACTATCGCCATCTGAATGATAGTGGCAATGGAAGAAAGAACTGCGCCCGCCACTGCTCCCGACATTTGCGCCGGGTGCCTGCTAGCCCGTATACCCATGGAGTGGATGGTGGTAGTGCTCGATATGAAACCGGCGGCGAATCCGGCTAAAGGCAGGCCGTAGTGTGCGCCCAACGAACGCATGGCGATATAACCGAGTGCGCTGATCGCCATTACCAATATGATCAGGCGGGCGATGACATGCGGATTGATGGCGGCAAAAGGGCCGATGAAACGATCCGGTGCCAGCGGTAATAAGATCAAAGCAGCGGCGGAGAACAGCAATGCGTCATGTAGTTCGCGCTCAGTCAGTATGCCGCTGATAAAGAAATGGATGCGATTCCTTGCGGCCAGCAACAGCGCTAGTGCTGCGCCAATGCCTGCTGCCAGGCTTGCCTGACGAATGGAAAGGCCGCCTAACAGGCAGGTGAGCACCAGGGAGACTTCTGTCGTTATTCCCGGGTCGTTATCATGGGTACGTTGATATGCGACTACCGCGAGGATTCCTGTGAATATGGCGACGATAGCCATGAGCAGGCCACCCCCCAGCAACATGGCAACCGCTCCGAGCAGGGACGACACCGCGAAAGTACGTATCCCCGCAGCATTGCGGGCGGGCCCGGTTCCTTTGCGGCGTTCGCGCTCGGCGCCTATCAGCAGGCCTATCCCCAGTGCAATGCACAGGCTCCAAAGCGTGGCAGTGTCGAAGTTGATAGGGGCGGACAGGATAAGTTTGGCCTTGGTTTCGGGGTCTAATGTTCGTCACGATTGTAAATGATAGCGGCTATCCCCGCCTCTTATCATTTTCGGCTGACGGTCTTATACTGTTATTTCTACTTTCTAACTATGCATAAGAAAGGAGCTCGGCATGAGCAAGATCATTGTTGAACATGATCCATCACCTGAACGGTTAAGCCAACTGGGCGTGACCAACTGGTCAACCTGGTCGAAAGAGGTTTCCATTTTTCCTTGGACATATAGCGACCAGGAAATAGCCTATATACTCGAAGGCGAAATCACCGTGACACCTAAAGGCGGCGAGCCAGTGAGCTTCGGCAAGGGCGATCTGGTGACTTTCCCGGAAGGCATGTCTTGTACCTGGGATGTGCGTAAGCCTTTGCGCAAACACTACCGGTTTGGTTGAACCGAGCCCATCGCAGTGCCACTGCGGGAACCCAAAGCCATACCAACTCTGTTGCGAACCTTTACATCTCGGTCAGATGCCTGCTTCTGCCGAGGCGCTGATGCGTTCGCGCTACACCGCCTATAAGCTTGGCCTGCAAGACTATCTATTGAGTACCTGGCATGCCAGTACCCGCCCACAAGCCTTGGATCTGCATGAGCCTGTGAACTGGCTGGGGCTCAAAGTGATCGGCTGTAGCGAGACTGACCCATTACATGCGCAGGTGGAATTCATCGCCCGTTATAAACTGCACGGGCGCGCTCATCGCATGCATGAGGTCAGTATGTTTGTGATGGCGGAGGGGCGTTGGTATTACCTGGATGGAAAAGTCGATAGCTAGCTGGCATGGTAAAATCAGCATATCTCCTCGTAGTAAAATGGATATTACAGACCCCTCCTAAGGGTCAGTTCCAGGTTCGACTCCTGGCGGGGAGACCAACCTCATCGGGGCTTTAGCATATGCAAGTTCAAGGCAAGTGTCATTGCGGGCGAATCACATATACGGCTGAAGTCGACCCGGAAAAGGTCACTATCTGCCATTGCACCGATTGCCAGACGCTGACGGGTTCTGCTTACCGGGTATCGGTGCGCGTACCTAGCGAGACCTTTCGCTTACTTAGCGGTCAGCCCAAGACCTATATCAAGACGGCAGATAGCGGAAACAAACGTGCGCACTCGTTCTGCGGTGATTGTGGAACGCCGACTTTCGCCTGTCCTGCTGGGGACAATCCTCCCACCTATTCGCTACGCATCGGTTGTCTTGAGCAACGTGCTGATCTACCGCCACGTCGGCAGATATGGTGCAGCTCATCGGTGCCTTGGTCGGAAGATATTTCCGGCATCCCTAAAAGCGAACATCAGTAACGTCGTCTAGCTTGCAGCTTTAGGTCGCGTGTTAACGGGAAGCACGAGCAGAGCGGAAATCAATGACAGAATCACGTGGCATAAATAGGCCTTTTTAAAATCCATTAAGTGCAAGTTAGGATGGGCAAGTAGCAAGATAGTGATCGCCACACCCATCACCATACCGATCTGGCGGATAGCCTGATTGATGGCACTGCCGATGGCGTAATCTTTGGCCGGTAAATCATGCACTGCGGCTGCGGATAGCGACGGCATCACCAACCCCACAGACATTCCGCTGAGGAATAACCCGGGCAGCCAGTGCGTGAAATAGCTCGCGTTCTGGTCGGGGATGTACATATACCAAAGACCGCTCAAAGCATAAG
>DATBPY010000143.1:0-6754 GCA_036561085.1 Methylophilaceae bacterium
CCAGCCTGATCAATTCAATGCATCTTTCAGTGCTTTACCGGCAGAAAAACCGAGCGCGCGACGTGCGCCGATCTTGATCTCCTTACCGGTACGGGGGTGGCGACCGGTACGTGCGTCGCGCTTGAATACCTTGAATGTTCCGAAACCCATTACAGTGACTTTGTCTCCTTTTTTCAACGCCTTGGTAACCGCTCCGGTCAGTGCAGTGACGGCTTTTCCTGCCTCTGTCTTGCTGATTTTAGCGTTGACGACGATTGCGTCGATGAGATCGGATTTGTTCATGTTACAGATTCCCCCTGGTGAAAGTAAGTTGAAGTTAAATAGACGCAACCGGTAAATTCCCTAGATAACATATCCTTTACAGATAAAATACCTTTTACCGTCCACATGCGCCATGCTAAATTCTTTGCAAACCGCCGACCATCAGGGATAATTTGATAACGTGATGGGGAAAACCCAATTTTGGCCTAGGGGATTCCCCTAGACGGCGCTTGACCTTGCTGTTCAAAGTAATCCCAAGCAATCCGTTATTACATCGGCTATTGCACTGGCCATTACAGCGAAAGGTTGCCCAATAACGCAAATCCTAATATGCTCAAACTCTATGGCTACCCAAGAAGACATCCAATCCCACTACGACGTCGATAACGACTTTTTCGCCCTGTTCCTGGATACGGTTTACCGCGCCTATAGTTGCGGCGTATGGAAGACCGCCACCACGCTCGAGCAAGCCCAGTTGCACAAGCTGGACCGCATCTGCCGCTTCGCGCATGTGGCAGGCCGGCAGCGCGTGCTGGATGTGGGTTGCGGCTGGGGCGGCTTGATGCGGCACATCGCCAGCAACTTCCCCGGCACGCAAGTGCATGGCTTGACGCTGAGCACCGAACAATACCAGTATGTACTGTCGCATTTCACGCCGGGCGTTTCGGTCGATCTGCGCTCATGGCGCGACTGCAAAGAGCCTTACGCCAAATTCGACTCCATCGTCTCGGTAGGTGCGTTCGAGCACTTCGCCACCCTCGAAGATCACGCTGCGTCGCGGCACCGCCAGGTGTATATGGATTTCTTCGACTGGTGCAGCAGCGTCTCCACGGACGATGCCTACATCGGCCTGCAAAGCATCGTCATCAACCGCGCGCCGAATTCGATCTCGGAAGTGCGGGATTCAAAATATCTGCTGACCAAAGTATTCCCCGGCTCGGCATTGCCGTCGGTGAGCGACGTGCAGGCCGCCATCGTCGATAAATACGAGATCGCCAGCATCAAACTCATCGGCCAGGATTACGCCCGTACCCTGACCGAATGGGATAAACGCCTGATCGCCCACCAAGAACACATCGTGCAGAAATATGGGCAAGCGTTGTTCGACCATTACCGTACCTATTTCGATGCCGCACGCCGCTGCTTCGAGACCGGCTATGTAGACCTGATGCAAGTGTCATTGAGAAAAGCGAAACCCATCAAGATATTGGCAAAATAGGTTATTACTAACCGGGCATGCTGAAACAAATATTCAATCTGCCTAAAACAGTCTGGCTGCTCGGTTTGGTCAGCCTGTTCAACGATTCCGCCAGCGAGTTGCTCTACCCGTTAGTCCCGCTCTATCTGGCTTCGGTGCTGATGGCAGGGCCGAAAGCGCTCGGTATCATCGAAGGTATCGCCGAAGCCACCAGCAGCTTGCTCAAACTATTCTCCGGCGTACTCACCGACCGCACACATTCAGCCAAACCCTGGGTGCTGGGCGGTTACAGCATCGCCGCTCTCGGCCGCCCGTTGATGGCACTCACTACCGGTTGGCCGGGCGTACTGGCGTTGCGTTTTGCCGACCGCTTGGCCAAAGGCCTGCGCTCCTCGCCGCGCGATGCTTTGCTCGCCAGAGCGACACCGGTTGAACAGCGCGGCCTCGCCTTCGGCCTGGAGCGCTCTCTGGATAATGCAGGTGCGGTGATAGGCCCGCTGATGGCAGCATGGCTGCTTGCCATCCATATGCCGTTAAAAGAGATATTCCTGTGGGCTGCTATTCCCGGCGTAATGACTGTGATGCTGGCATTGTCGGTAAAAGAACCTCCGGTTGAACCCGCCAATAAACAAGCTTTCAGTTGGACGCTACAAGACTTTCCACCCGCTTACAAACGGTACCTGCTAACGCTGGCCTTGTTCACGCTAGGCAATTCCTCCAACATGTTCCTGCTGCTACGCGCCCGGGATATGGGCTTGTCGCCCGCCATGGTGCCGGTGCTATGGGCGCTGACCTCAGCTTCAGCCATGTTATTGTCTACGCCGCTCTCGGGCCTTTCCGACCGCATAGGCCGTAACCGCCTCATCATTTCCGGCTGGGCCGTATATGGACTGTTTTACCTGCTGCTGGGTTTGAGCCATCAAGTATGGGTGCTATGGCCGCTATTCGCGTTCTACGGCATATTCATGGCAGCGACGGAAGGCGCTGAAAAAGCGCTGGTGGCGGACATCGCTCCCAGTAATCTGCTGGGCACGGCGTATGGCTGGTTCAATCTTATCGGGGGTATCATGCTATTACCGGCCTCAATGATCTTCGGCTGGCTATGGCAAACATTCAATCCGCAACTGGCGTTCGCATTCTCCGCGTCATGCTCGCTGCTGGCGGCACTATTGCTCAAGACCTGGGTCATACGCAAAGTCTCGCGATAAGAGAAAAATATGGAAACGATACTGCAACGCGGCATGCAAGAGAACGAAACCCCGGCGGTGCTGATCGCGGCGCTGGTCGAACGCATACGCCCTCCCCGGCGCGCAACTGCCGATTACGCCAGCAACATGCTCAACGCGCTGTGCCATACCCTGAATGCCCAGCCGGAATTGCGCGCCGTGTTGCGCAACGCGCTGATGGACCTGCTGAGTAACCATAAACCTGTTTCCGTCTATACCGAATCCGGCATCCTGCCCAATACCGGATTCTTTTCCGAGATGTACCGCCGCTTCAGCCACCGCTGCCTGCCGGATGCCATAGACCCCAACTATTTACATGATCTGTTCGCCCTGGTATTCACCCACCAGAACGACGACCTGTGGATAAAAGATATCCCCGACGAGCGCTGGCTGCAATTATTGAACGCGATGCGTTTCGATGAAGATGAAACAGAAAAGGCCCTGCCGTTGGCAGTGCGCGGCATGATAGACGCAGTGCTGGTGCTGTCTTACCGCATCTCCTCCATCGGCCTGGAGCCGGAACTGATACGTAACGAGCCGTCGCTGGAAGAATTCGAGTCGCCGTTCCTCACCCAGAACGACGAGACCGGGGAATACCTGGAGCAATTCGCCAAGGCCTGGGAGAAACCGCGCAGCAAGTTCCAGGATGCCAAGCATGTGATGGTGCTGCTGGACCAGTGCAAACAGGTGATCGCCAAGATACGCCGTACTGCCGCCGGTTCCGGCACCAGCATCAGCCTCACTTTTCTGCTGCAACGTGAAACGCAGCAGATAGAACGCATGGAAGCCCTGCTGGCGATACTTGAAGAGTTGCGCCAGGATAGAACGGGAACCAGCGCCTACCCTATGTTCATCGCCCTGTTCAAGACCCTGGTCACCGGCGAATGCCACAAGAACGACCTGCGCAAACACTGGAGCGAAAGCATGGAGTTGCTGGCGCTGCGCGTGACCGAGAACGCGGGCCGCACCGGCGAACATTACATCACCGACACCCGCTCCGAGTATTTCACCATGATGCGTTCCGCCATGGGTGCAGGTCTCATCGTCCCGTTCATGGCCATGATCAAGATATTCATCGTGCAGGGCCACATGCCGCCGCTGGTGGAAGGCCTGCTCATCGCGCTCAATTACGGCCTGGGCTTCGTCATCATCCACATCCTGCATTTCACCATCGCCACCAAACAACCGGCGATGACAGCGGCAGCTATCGCCGCCAGCATAGGCGAAAGCAGCGGCGGCACGCGCGACCTGGAGAACCTGACCACGCTCATCGCGCAAATGCTGCGCAGCCAACTCATCGCCATCATCGGCAACGTCATCCTGGCGATCCCCATCGCCATGCTCATTTCCTACCCCTTGCATAACTTCATCTCGGTAGAAAAAGCGCATCACCTGCTGGCCGATTCAGACCCGGTGCACGGCCTGGTGCTGTTCTATGCCGCCATCGCCGGGGTGTGCCTGTTCCTGTCCGGCCTGGTCGCCGGGCATCACGACAACCTCGCGGTATACAACAAGATACCCCAGCGCATACAGCAACTGAAATGGTTGAGGTGGCTGCTGGGGGAATACCGCCTGTCGCGCGTCGCCGCTTACATAGAGAACAACCTGGGCGCACTGGCCGGCAACTTCTACTTCGGCTGCATGCTGGGCGGCATCACCGCCATAGGCACGCTCACCGGCCTGCCGCTGGATATCCGCCACGTCACCTTCTCTTCCTCTTTCTTAGGCTTCTCGCTGGTAACTCTGGACTTTCACCCGGGCACCGCTGAGATCGTATGGGCCAGCATAGGCGTGACGTTGATCGCACTTACCAATCTAACGCTGAGCTTCGCGCTCGCTCTCAGCGTCGCCATGAAAGCCCGCAAGATCACCTTCTCCCACTGGCGCGTACTGTTCCGCAGCCTGGGCCACCGCCTGCGCACCCACCCCAGGGAATTCTTCCTGCCGCCTAAACGGGAAAAAGACCCGGTGGCAGAGATATCGCCCCCAATAGATGCAAATAAGTGATATAAAATAAAGAGGCCTACCCTTTAAAATAAATTCAAATGCCATTACAAGCGCTGGATCGCCACCTTCTCGGTCTTAACGAACGCCCGGAATTAAGTGGCATTGGCAGATTCCTGCTCGAGTTCTGGTATTTCGGTATTAAAGAAGCCCGTGCCTGTCTATTCGTAGGTCTTTTCTTTTCCGCAATTTTCCTGGTTCCGCATACCGGTATCTACGGTGTCCCGCGCTACGATGTTTTGCTCATCATCGCATTGGCGATACAGATCGGAATGGTTTGGACCAAACTGGAAACCATGGATGAACTGAAAGCGATCTGCCTGTTCCATGTCATCGGTTTCGCTTTAGAGGTATTCAAAACCTCTAGTGGCATCAAATCCTGGGCGTATCCGGATTTCGGCTATACCAAGCTATTCGGCGTTCCTTTATTCTCCGGCTTCATGTATGCCGCTATAGGTAGTTACGTCATTCAGGCATGGCGGCTCCTTGATATTCGAATCAGGCATCACCCGCCCTATTGGATGGCGACACTGCTCGCCGTTCTGATCTATGTGAATTTTTTCACCCATCATTACATCGGCGACTTCCGCTGGTATATCGCAGCCTGCACGTTGGGCATGTATTCCAGGGCGACCGTTATTTACCGGCCGCTGGATCGCGACCGGAGTATGCCTCTTCTTTTGTCCTTCGTATTGATCGGCTTTTTCATCTGGATGGCGGAGAACATCGGCACTTTTTACGGCGTGTGGAAATACCCCAACCAAATCGGAGCATGGGCAATGGTGAGTGTGGGCAAATGGAGTTCCTGGTCGTTATGCGTCATCATGACATTCACCATCGTTGCCCATTTGAAACATATCAAGTCGACCATTCATATTCCGGAATGATTACAGAACTCCTCAAGACCCGACGGAAACCCCGCAACAATAACCCAATGCGAACGCACTTTCATTGATGCTTAAAATACTTAGCTATGTGCTTCTAATATTATTATCCAGTCATTGCTATGCAGACGAAGTCGTTGCCAGCCCTCCCCTCTCGCAAGAATCAAAAGATGCGATCGCGAAACAGGAACAGCAGCTTGCTCAACTAATCAAGAAATATCAAAAAAGACCATGGCGTAAGGTCTACGGAATAAATATCGACAATAAGCTAGCTGAGCCTTACGTGAAAGATTTCACGCAAAAGATAGAGAATATTTCCCGATTAGTTCTTCAAAACAATCCTTACAGGCAAAACCTGGAAGGATCCGCCATTGTGACCACTTCGATAAAATACGATGGTAGCCTTAAAAAAGTTGTGATCGCGAAATCTAGCGGTAACAAAAATTTGGATAAAGCACTGCTCGACATAATTACCATAGCGGCGCCTTATAGCGCATTCAGTGACGAGATGCGTGCTGAAGTGGATATTCTGGACATTACACGAACCTTCACTATCACGCATGAAGAGTTAAGTAATTCAGTTTCAATTCCGGGAACCGTACAATAAGCAGTATGAGTTCAGAGCTTCTAAAAATACGCATCTCACACGGCTCCGAAACCGCCATGGGTCCGGGCAAGGCCGACTTGCTGGATGCCATCGACCAGTTCGGCTCCATTTCGGCGGCGGCGAAGCACATGGGCATGTCGTACCGCCGTGCCTGGGAGTTGGTGGATACCATGAATAGCTGCTTTGACGAACCGCTGGTGAAAACCTCGCCCGGCGGCACCCACGGCGGCGGCGCGCAGATCACCGAATTCGGTTTCTATATCCTCAAGTGCTACCGCGACCTGGTGGTGAAAACCAGGGCGGCGGCAGAACGCGAGATCGCCGAATTCACTTCACATCTGAAATCCCCGGACTAAAATAATCCCGTCTGTCATACTTTTGTAACATCCGGCTATTGACATGTGTCGCTATTCCCGTTCAAATATAGCGATAGCAATGCAATGTCGGTATGGCGTAAACGTCTTAAAAAACAATAAAAATATAACCATCCGAATTCAATCTACTTAAAAACTGGGGGTTCATCATGCAACAGCAGCATCATTTTTCTATCAAGCTCATGGTTGTCGCTTTGGCG
>DATBPY010000144.1:0-4791 GCA_036561085.1 Methylophilaceae bacterium
CGTTTATGGCAATAGCCTTTTTCGGTTTTATGGAAGAAATCCGTCAGCACATTCTCAAGGTTATGCAGCCCTTCGGAACCCATCGCCAAGCGCCGCATAACCACTTGGGTTGCCAGCGGTATGGGTTTCTCGTCCAGGTAATACCAATCCATCAGCTGCCGGTAAATACCGTGTTCCAGCAATGATAGATGTGCGGTATCGGCGCGGTAATCCGCCACGTTGAATTCGTAGTAATGCATCACGCGGCCCTATGGCTGCTAAGTAACAGACCAACGCGCAAAGTTGGAGTATCGTATAGTCGTGTAGGAGTCACGTTAACCACTCCCAAGGCTGCACCGACATCATGGCGGCGACGAAGATCAGTACCGGCGCAAGACAGATGGTGATGCGGCCTATTAACTCGAAAAACGTGAATATGCTGTGAATGGTATTCTTCATGCTGCCATCTCCTTGCAATATTCATCATGTATAAAAATACCGGGGCGATGGACTGCCCCGGCGAGGTCGCTCAAAACCCTTAGTTGAATTGAGCGTGGAGGGATCATGCAGATGGTCTTTCCTGATTCGTGCGCTGTGCGCGGCGACGTTCCGCGCCCAGGTAAGTTTGGCAAACCAGCGCACGGCGTTCAGACAGGCTTTGTAATACGGGGCGGTCCGCTTTAAGGGCGCCGTTGGTGATGACCTCGATCTGGTATTGGCGTTCTAGCGGCGGATGCTCGCCCCAGAATGTTTTTCTGGCTCGCAGATGTAGAGCAGCTTTCAGGTTCTCCGGGCTACCAAAATATTGTATAGCTTCTTTTGTTTTCATGGCTTTTTGAAGTCTAAACAATTTTACTAAAATCAGTCAAGGACTTTTTACTAAAAAGAACCTAGAATGGCAGGCGTAAGTAAAAGAAAGAGAGCTGGAAATGAGTCTGGGTAAGAGAATAGAAGGTGCACGGCTGGCACTCGGTTTTTCGAATGCAGCCGCGTTTGCCCGTCAAATAGGCATAGACAAACAGTACTTGTGGAATCTGGAAAACGACAAAGTCGAAAAGCCGGACCCCTCACGCATGGTGTCGCTGGCCAAGGGCTTGAATGTATCTATCGAATGGTTGATCACCGGCGACGGCTCGCCGTTGACCTCGTACACCTTCGATAAGCACGAGTTGGAGGTGATCGCCTTCCTCAAGTTGCTGCCGGAGAAAGCGGTGATCGAGCTACTGGATTACGCCAAATACCTGTACGACAAATATACGACCAAGCAAAGCAACGACCCCATGCGCAACGTGTTTCACATGGACAGGCGCAACAAGGCAGAACGCCGGGTCGGCTCGCTGCCCATCTCCCAACCGGACCGCCGCAGGGTATTCGACAGGCGGCACGGCTAACCGGGAGTAGTTGGTTAGTAGTGCATTTCCCGCATGAAATCGAACGAACGCGGCGACAGGTGATTTAGCGGCGCGTATTCGATAGGCGGCGGCAATTGCACTCCCTGGAATGAATCCAGCAGTATCGGGTCGGTGCGCGACAGAATGATACGGGCGCGCAACATCTTCTCGCTATTACCGCGCGCTTTGATCAGAAAACCGTCCGCTTTCACTGCCGATTCGTATCTCACTGCCTTTTCCCGAGGGATGCCCGCGCAAAACAGCGCAGTGCCGATCACGCTCAGGCCACTGACCTCGAACACGCCTTCAGCCGCACTCACCACCGTGCGCGCCAGGCTGCCCAACACCACCACAGGGCCCATGCTGGGAACGGTGAGGAATATGCCGCCGATAAACGACTTCCAAAGGTCGTCCCACAACGGGCCGTATTTACCCCAGAACCGCATCTGGCGACCGTTATTGTAAAAACCTGCTACACCCTCGTCGGAATGATAGCCCTTACCCACTACACAAATATCTTCCTTCTCAAAACCCCGATCCAAAAGATTACCTACGGCAGTTTCGACCACCCTATGGTCGTCGAACACCGCCACTACGAAATTTAGCTGTTGCTCCATTACATTCTCCTAAAACATTTCTCGTGAAATCACCGTCATCAGGCACGACTCTCAAACCAGCCGTTCAGGCCATACCTCACTGTGAGGCCATTGTGTTCTCGGAAATTTGGACGCTCTGTGCGTTACAGCACATAGCGAAAGATTCTTTTACGGTTTAATAGCGTCTTATGTGGAGTCTTGATCTGGAAAGGTGATGAGCACAGCAGAAAGATCGGCAAATAATGAATGCCGAAATGCAAAAACGGCAGCCCAGGCTGCCGTTTTATTGAATTGAATCTAAAATCGATCAGGCAAAGGACATCAGGCAGTCACGTCGATATTATTGCCCAGATGCGGCGGCAGGCTCTGTACCGGCGGCACGGCCTGAACCAAAGCCAATGCGTCGTTAGCCTGTATATCCGTTGCCTTTTTCAGTACCGATATGCCGACTGCCTGCGCCAGCCCCGAAGAAGCTATTTGCGGGAGTTGGCTGGCGATATTTGAAGTATCCATGGTGAGTCCTTTATGCCGTATTGATATTTAACGCGCGACAACGTCATCTTACCCTTTGAGACAAGACCGCGCTGAAAGAGTTTCAGTCGGCATGCACTGCGTCATACCATTTATACAAGGCCAATTTGAAATCTTCGAATTGTTCGTTGTCAGGTACGACAGAGGCGCTGGACAGATCGCCGACTGCATAGCGGCCGTTGGTTAATACGGCGATCACTTGATTGCCTTGAGGGGTGGCGACATTAGCCAGTATTCGACTTATTTGCATGATGGTTCTCCTTCGATGCTGTATTAAATTAGTGACAAGATATTGCGCTGGACCAGACCGGTGTGTAGCGTGCCGAACTGGCTATAATGTTGGCTTGCGTGGGAATGGCCCACTTTAAATAAGACGTGTTTCAGAGCTATGACAAAACTCTAAAATGTCTGCAAAATGGCGCAGCTCCTAGCGATAGAATAACTACCCGAATATGACGACAGACGACCAACCCACCCCCACGCGCAACGCAAAGATCCAGCTTGCCGCTCTCACCGCAGCCCTGACCTGGATCGGTCTGGCGCTGGAGTTATACGGCTTCATCCATCGCGCCCTCATGCAGCAGCTGGGGGTGTTGCACGGCATCGCGACGTTCCTCAACTTCTTCACCAACCTCTCCAACCTGCTCGCTGCCATCACGCTCACGCTGTGGGTCAAGCATACGAGGTCGAAAGAAGGCGGCTTCCCAAATTACCTGGACATCACCAGCATGGTCGTCTACGTGTGGCTGGCCGGCCTCGTCTACAACCTGATGCTGCGCGGCTTATTCCACGCCAACTGGCCTGCCACTATCATCTTGCATGACATCGTGCCGGTGCTGTTCCTCATCTTCTGGTGGACCTGCATCCCGCGCCTGCGCTTCACCGTCAAACAAGTACTGTCCTGGCTGCTGTTCCCCATCGTCTACTTCATCTACACCCTGATACGGGGTGCGCTGGGTGACCGCTACCCCTACCCCTTCCTGGATGTCTCCAAATTCGGTTATGGCATGATCATGGAGAATGCGCTGGGCATCATGTTCGCGCTGCTGGCGCTCAGCATGGTGCTGGTGGTATTGAATAACCTCAAGCCGAACAACCTCAAACCCAAATAAACAAAAAAATAGGGTGGGCATCTCAGGCTGCCCACCCTATTCCGTACTGCCTTTAAAACCCTACCTTACTATTTACCGTCGAGCCCGCCTGAGTCAGCTACATCCTTGTCTGCCGACGGCTTGCAGCACCACCATTTAGACTTCATCTCTGCCCGAAACTTCTCGCGCTCTTCCGGCGTCATCGCTTCCAGCCGTGCCGCCATATGGTGGTGACCATGACCGCAGCGACCGTGAAAACCGCCGAACAATATGCGGCTCAACAACAACAGGCCGACTGCTTGCACGAAACCGATGACTTTCCAGCCGAATATCACCGGCATCAGCCAGTTCCATAACGACATCACCACGAACCCGCCGACACCGAGGCCGATCACCGCCCAGGCCACAAACCGGCAACATCTGGAACCGCAACTACTCTTACAATTTCCTCGCATATCTTTCTCCTTATTCCATCAAAAATTCGTCATAAACAGGCTGCAAACGCCGGCGTAACTGCTGCACTGCATAGCGTTTGCGCGACAGGAGGGTATTCACGCTCACCCCGCTTTCCGCTGCCAACTCCTTGAAACTGCGTCCTTCCAACTCGTGGGCGATGAACACATCGCGCTGTTCTTCCGTCAACTCATCCAGCGCTGCGCTTAACGTTTCCAGCAACATCGCTCTAGCATAGGCGGCTTCCGGCCCGGCATCTGCCGAGGGCAACAGGTCTTCCAGCATCAAGTCGTCACCTGCGCCGTTCAGCACATCTTCCAGCAGTTCCGGCTTCTTCTTGCGGAACACGTCGGTGATGCGGTTGAGCGCCACGCGGTACATCCATGCACCTACCTGCTCTATCGGCTCGGGTAACCGGTAAGCCACCGTCACCTCGTACATCACATCCTGCAAGATATCCTCGGCATCTCCCGCATCCGCCACACGACGGCGGATGAAATTACGCAGGCGACCACGCTCCTGAGCTACAGTCTCGGTGATACGCCGGTTCTGCTCACTCATAGGCCTGCCAATTACATCCAGCCCGAGCGATAATGTAGTGTCCATACCGGTATAGACGGGTCACGATGGAAAATATTGTATGATTCCTGACTTTTATTTTTGGACGGAGTGATCTGTATTTCATAATATAGATTCCATCATATAGGGATGACGAATAAGATGTTAAAGATGCAACACTGGTTATGGATC
>DATBPY010000145.1:0-3176 GCA_036561085.1 Methylophilaceae bacterium
AGCGTGATGACCATACTCAAATCCAATGTCGATCTGGGCGGCATCATGCTCTATGAGCATTTCAACGACAACGGCCTGGCACTGGCGCGCGAGATACACGCCATGCGCCCGGAATTGCCGATCTTTCTGCGCCGCGATACCGTCGCCAGCGTGGCCGGGTTGAGCGAGAAAGATGCGTCGATGTTCCGCTGCGCTTATACCCTGAGCGACCTGCAATTGCTACGCGATAGCCTGGCGGCGTCGATCTTCAACCGCATCTACCCCAACGACCTGGTGCGCGGTATCACCCAGATCACCAGTGCCTCGCTGGCATCGGTGTTCCGCGATTGCGATATCGAAGTGGAAACCCCTTATCTGGTGAAAGATCGCATCATCTACGGCGAAGTTTTCTCGATGATCGCCATCGAAAGCAACTGGTGCCGCGGCTACATGATGTTGCAGGCGGAAGAGGAGGCGATGATGGACGTTATCCGGCATACCGCGGCAGATGCTGCGTCGGTGACGTTCCGCGAACTGAACAATGTATTGAGCGAAGCCACCAATCTGGTGTGGGGCGCGTTCAAGAACCGCTACGTGGGGCAGGAGCAGAACAAGGACAATCTGCTGCTGACGCAGGTGCCTATCATCATTAACCATCAGCGCCACTTCATCTCGTTCGGCTCGGACGACCCGCAATTGTGCCTCAAATACATTTTGCGAGATTCCCGCCAGCCGGAAGCCGCGCCCGTCATTCTGTTCCAGCGCTTCGTGTTCAACCTCAACTGGTCCCCGGACGAATTCAGGGAGACCTCGGTGGAGTCGCTGGTGGATTCCGGCGAACTGGAATTGTTCTAATCAACATTAACTCACAAGGAATTCCCATGGCACAAATACTGGTAGTAGACGATTCCGGCACGGTACGTAACGAAGTATCCGATTTCCTCAAAGCCAACGGCCTGACGGTGACGCCAGCCGTGGACGGTAAAGACGGGCTGGATAAATTGAAAAGCGACCCGGGTATCAAGTTGGTGATCAGCGATGTGAACATGCCCAATATGGACGGCATCACCATGTCCGAGAAGATACGCAGCGAGCTGAATAACAGCGCCGTCAACATCATCATCCTCACCACCGAGAACAACCCCGCCATGAAAGAGCGCGGCAAAGCGGCGGGCATCAAAGGCTGGATCGTGAAGCCGTTCAACGGCGATGCGGTGATCTCTACGCTGAAAAAGCTGGTGGCATGAGCGAAACAAAATCGTTCGAGAAGGTAAGGTCAGACAGACAACATAGATGGTTTTAACAGCGGAGTTACAAATAGCGGCAGGCCTGGTCGTCGGCGTTTTGGGCGGGTGGGCGTTCGCCTATCTCAGAGTATCGCCGCACCGTCGGCGCGACCGGCAACAGCTCGCGGCGCAGCAGAAACTGATAGAAGAGTTATCGACGCGCCCGACTGTTGCTGAAGTCGCATCGCGTGCGACTGAACTGCGTAGCGAGATCGACGCTTTGCAGCAGCAACTCGTCGCCCAGGAAGCTGCGCATCAGGGGGCGTTGAGCCTGGCAAGCAAGCAAAGTGCTGCGGAATGCGCCCGTGCTTTATCCGAAACGCAAACCCAATACGACACAAAGATCGCGCAATTGCGCGGCCTGTTATCGTCGGATTACGTACAACTCATGGGCAATATAGAGCTGCTGATGGGTTTCGCTAAAACGGTGGAGCGCTGGCATGACGAGATGCAGGCCATCCTGGACAATACCCGCAACATCAAACGGCAGAACGAGGAGTTCTCGCGCATCGTTTCCAATGTGGTGATGCTGGCGCTTAACGCTGCCATTGAAGCTGCCCGTGCCGGTGAAGCGGGGCGTGGTTTCGCCGTGGTGGCGGATGGGGTGCGGGATCTGGCGAATACTTCTATGCAACTCTCCAACGAATACAAAAAGAATCTTTCCAAGAACGACCTGATCACCACCACCACGTTCCAGGACATACAGGCCAGCGGCAACATGATACGCAATGTGCTGTTCGGCTTGAAAGCCACCACGGACAAGATACAGACGCAACTGGAAGCCATATGATCAGGGAACCAAGATGATAAGTACAGGCGCCGCTACTGCCATCAGGCATCTGTTCGAACAGTCGCTACGCGAGCATTGCACCGGCGGGGCTGAGGATAAATGCCTGATCACAACCTCTGCCGAGGCTGCCCCGATTGAAACGGAAGGCATGCATCAAGTGGTGGTGCTCAACATCTCTTCCTATGCTTTCCGTATCGTCATCCTGTTCCGCTTCAACGAAGATACGGCGACCGCCGCGCACCTGGCGAAGATATCCCACCGCATAGGCAACGCGTTGGAAGGGCAGGCCTTGCTCGATGCCTATTCAGAATTCGTGAACCTGATCTGCGGCAAGGTCAACCGCGACCTGGGCAAGGCCATTTTTCATTCCGGCTTATCCACGCCGTTCTTTCTGGAAAGCACCTGCGCCCAATACCTATCCATCCTCAAGCCCACCCATACCCATATCATCGATGCCGTGGTGAACGACAACGTACACTTCAGCCTGACTATCTGCATATGTACTGCAGCCGATGCGGCGATCGATTTCCAGATGGATCAATCGACACAGACAGAGACCGCGACCGGCGAGATGGAACTGTTTTAGCGGTTTCGAAGTCCGAAGATCAGGGACTAACTCCTGGGATCCGATCCTAAAGCGTAAGCCTGGGTTGGGATACCAGCCCGGTTGTAAGCTACGCGTAAGTATCCGGTGCTAGGCTGCGATTCAGCACGTGTTTCCGGTCGGACCAGCATCAAAGGAACCAAGCGCGACAGGTATAGAAGCGGTTGGTGCCGTCTCTAGCAATTCTGCAAAATCAATTATTTAGTAGTTATTGGAGAAACATCTTGAACAAGAAATCTATCATTATCGGCCTAGTGGCAACCTTCGGCTTCATATCCAACGCAATGGCAGACAACCTGCTGGAAGCCATGGATTCTGACGGCGGCTACAAGATCCTGCTGGGCGCCATCAAAACCGCAGGCCTGGAAAGCACTTTCAAAGGTGCAGGCCCGCTCACCGTTTTCGCGCCAACCGACGATGCTTTCAAAGCACTGCCTAAGGCCAAGCTGGACGAACTGCTGAAAAACCCGGCTGAACTGAAAAAAGTGATCAGCTACTCTGTCGTTCCAGCCAAAGT
>DATBPY010000146.1:0-10743 GCA_036561085.1 Methylophilaceae bacterium
GCTGGAAAGTGATCGCAGTTATGGGCAGCAGATGTTCGCAAAAATGGGGCTGAAGATCGTCGCTTCCCATCGGTTTACCGATTACGCCCTAGCCATAGAATTCATCCACAGCCATCCGGCGCGGTATGTATTCAAATTGAATGGCGGTACCGCGCCCCGTACTCTCAATTATGTGGGGGTGATGGAGGACGGTACGGATATCCTCGCTTTATTGGCGCTACATCGTAAACAATTGCAGTCGCCGCCTGATTTTGTATTGATGGAACATATCCAAGGGGTGGAAGTCGGCGTCGGTGCTTATTTCAACGGCGAGAAATTCCTCACTCCGGCCTGCCTCGACTGGGAACATAAACGTTTTTTCTCCGGCTCCCAAGGAGAATTAACCGGCGAGATGGGTACCGTAGTCACCTATCGCGGGGCAGAGATCATCTTCAATAAAACATTGGCCCATATTGAAAGCGAGCTGAGCCAAAGCGGTTATTGCGGTTATATCAACGTCAATCTCATTGCGAATGAAGAAGGGCTGTGGCCGTTGGAATTCACCAGCCGTTTCGGCTATCCCGGTTTTGCCATCTGCGAAGCTTTGCATAAGGAGTCTTGGGTCAGTATCTTTCGCAAGATGCTGGATAGAACAAATACTGAGATATCGACGCGCGACGATTTTGCCACCGGCGTGGTACTCACGGTTCCGCCTTTCCCTTATACGCACGGCTATTCGATATTATCCAAAGGCTTGCCTATCCTGTTCCGCGACACCATGACCGAAAAGGATCACGACTCCCTGCATCTTGCAGAAGTAGCGCTTGCCAATGGGCAGCTGGTGACCAGCGGCATCATGGGCTATGTGGGTGTCGCCACAGGAGTAGGGAACAATGTTCAAGCTTCACGAGACAGTGCCTATGAATTGGCCGCTAAAGTAGTCATCCCTAATCTGCGTTATCGCAATGATATCGGGGACCGGGTTATCAATGGGGATTACGCACGGCTGAAGGAGTTGGGGTATATCTCCTGAAGATATCCCGAAGTCTATAACTAATTGTTTTGTGCATCAGCAACCGCAAAGCGCCGGAAATAAAAAAAGCTGCCGAAGCAGCTTTCTTTACATAGCTAAGCGGATCAATGCTCGCCCAGTACCGATACCGTGATATCCACCACGATGTCGTGATGCAACGCGATACTGACAGGATGATCACCTACGGTCTTAAGCGGGCCGTTCGGCATGCGTATCTCTGCTTTGCTCACTTGGTGGCCTTGCGCTTGCAGCGCTTCGGCGATGTCGTGATTAGTCACAGAACCGAACAGACGACCGTCCACACCGACTTTTTGCGTCAGTTGCAGCATCAAACCGGCGATCTTTTGCGATTTCTCGGTAGCATCGGCCAGCACTTGCGCTTGCTTCTTTTCCAGCTCGGCACGCTTCACTGCAAACTCGGCCTTGTTGGCTTCGGTTGCACGCTTGGCCTTGCCTTGCGGGATCAGGAAATTACGGCCGTAGCCGTCTTTGACTTTGACCACATCACCCAGCTGGCCCAAGTTGCTCACTTTTTCTAACAGAATCACTTGCATTTCAGGCTCCTCTTAGTGCTTATCGGTGTATGGCAACAATGCCAGGAAACGGGCACGTTTGACCGCGGTAGACAGCTGGCGTTGATAACGCGCTTTGGTACCGGTGATACGTGCCGGAATGATCTTGCCATTCTCGGTAATGAAATCCTTCAGTACTTCGACATCTTTGTAATCCACTTCTACTGTGGCTTCTGCGGAGAAGCGGCAATAACGTTTACGTTTGAACATATCGCGTGACATGGTGTACCTTTCAAATGATTGTTTGAGGCTGAATTCTTTTCAGCTGCTCTAAACTACTTCTAATTCACTGTTTCTAATTCAAGAATATGTAGCATCAGGCGGTCATTCTTGAGACTTTTCCTGGCGAGGAACCCGGCTACTTTGACCTGCTCGCCTATACTCAGTTTCGCTGCTTTCTTCGCAAGTTCATCCATCGCCACGGCTTGCACTTCACATTCAGCCTGTCTTTTCATCCCCGCCTCATTCTGGATCGAGGTATGACGAAAAGTGATGTTGACTAGCGGGATCCCTGCGGGGGTGTAGCGCAATAGATCCAGCGCCACGACTTCTCCCTCGATCACCAGCCTGTTGCTGCTCACTTAAGCCTCAGCAGCCTCCTCGGCAGGCGCTTCTTCCGGCTTGGTACCGACGATGGTTCTGGATTTCTCTTCCTTCATCATCACAGAAGGCGAAGTCACAGCCTCCTTCATCACGATGGTGAGATGGCGCAGAATGGCATCGTTGAACTTGAAGCCGTGCTCCAATTCGGTCAGGGCTTCCTGGCCGATCTCGATGTTCATCAGGATGTAATGTGCTTTGTGGATTTTCTCGATCGGGTAAGCCAGTTGGCGTCTACCCCAATCTTCAAGCCTGTGGATAGCGCCGCCCGCAGCAGTGATCTGGGTGCGGTAACGGTCTATCATGGCTGGAACTTGTTCACTCTGGTCAGGGTGAACGATAAAAACGATCTCGTAATGTCGCATATTTTCTCCTTGTGGATTAAGCCTCCCGCAATGCGAGTGCGGTGAAGCAAGGTTATAAAGAGCGCGGATTATACGCAAATTCCCATTTTGTATCAAACAGTTTGTGCACACTGTTATACATTAGCTGGCAGCCCTGAAATTGGTTAAGATGTCGCTGTTATCAAGGAACCCTCATGTCTCTAGTCACCATCGAAGACCAAAGCCCCACCATGCGGCGCGCCAAAATGCGGCTGGTACTTGCCGTCGTATTGCTCATCGTGGCTATCGGCGGCCTTGTCAGCATGAGTAGGAGCGCGCCACCGAAGCTGGATATCGCCACCCTGAAACCGGTGAAGAAAGCTCCAGCACCAGCCGCTCCCGTCGTCGTTGCCAATAAACCAGCAGCAGTCGCACCGCCGCCTACAGCAAAAGTAGATAGCGAACCTGAAGCCAAACCACCGCAGGCACCCGCAGACCCTGTATACACCTCGTTCACCGCCGACCCGGCTTATGTGGCCGCCAATCCACCCGCCACTCCAGCTACGGCACCGGCAGAGCCCGACAAGCCTATGGAAGCTCTTGCACACCCCAAGCTTGTACAAGTAACCAAAGCGCCTGTCGCACCACAGGTAAAAGCCGACGAAAAAATAGAAGCATCCGCCAACGGTAAATTTCTACTTCAAGCAGGCGTATTCTCCGACATGGAGAACGCCAAGCATCAATTGGAAAAACTGGCTGAGCATCACGTCGACACTCATATCGAAAGCAAAGTTCTAATCGGCCCCTTCAGCAAGACTGATGGCGTAGAAGCAGCTCGGGACAAAGTAGACTCGGCTGGCCTCAATATCACTCTCGACGAAGTCAACGGCTCCAAAGGTACTCTATTGCAGGCAGGCTTGTTTACCGACATGGAAAGCGCGAAACAACTGCAGGCCAAACTCAGTGAGCTTGGGCTGACTTCGCGCAGCGAAACCAGAATATTGATAGGCCCTTTCGATACCAAGGCCAAAGCGGATACAGTGAGAGGAAAAGTGAAAGCGCTGAATATCAGCGTAGTTTTACTTTAAGGTTTTTTCTGTTGTAAGCGTCTATTGTAGAACCTTTGTTGCAAAGGCTTCTTACCTCAGCCTCGTATGAGGCTTATCGTCCATATCCCCAGCGCCGTCATGGCCAGTGAGCCCAATAGATGTCCCAGAATATGAGACATTGCCCAGCCGTATTGTTGACGTGCTATCAAGCCCACGGCTTCAACCGAGAATGAGGAAAAGGTGGTTAATCCGCCCAGAAAACCGGTGATGATGAGTAATCTCAGTTCCGGAGCAAGATTAGGCGCATTGGCAAAAAAACCGGCGGCGATACCGATCAGATAACCGCCGATCAGATTAGCGCTTAATGTGCCCAAAGGTAGCGAGGGCAGCACGGGATTGAGCCAGATACTCAATCCCCAGCGCATCCACGCGCCTATTGCTGCACCTATACCTACCGCGAAGAATGCATTAAACCCCACCGGAGTTCCTTAAGCAGACTTACAGCTCGTTACGCCAAGCCTGATCTTCGCAGTCGAACAACCTGCTGGTTTCATCCGGACCCCAACTACCCGCGGGGTAAGTATGGATGAAATCGCGATCTTGCTGCCATTGCTTGAGGATAGGATCCACCACGCGCCATGCCCACTCGACTTCGTCGAAGCGGATGAACAGCGTCTTGTCGCCTTGAATAACATCCAGGATCAGTGCTTCATAAGCTTCCATCGGCACTTCGCCGTTATTGCGATATGGTGCGTTAAGGGAAGCGGTGCGGGTGCTCATACCCAAACCTGGCGCCTTGATCTGCAATTCCATATGCATGGACTCGCTGGGTTGCAACGACAGCAATATCCAGTTTGGATCGAGCGTATCCACCGGCGTATCTTCGAACAGATGTTGGGGTGGATGACGCATACGGATAGCAATGGTGGATTGGGTCTTAGCCAAACGTTTACCGGTACGCAAATAGAAGGGTACGCCGCGCCAACGCCAATTATCGATATAGAACTTGGCAGCAACGAAAGTCTCGGTGGCGGTGTTCTTTTCCACGCCGGGTTCATCCTGATAGCCGGGTACAGCCTGACCTTTGATCGTGCCTGCCGCATATTGTGCGCGGAAAGCATAAGCACCCACCCCGTTCTTCGGGATCTGGCGCATCGACTTCAGCACTTTCACCTTTTCATCGCGCACGGCATCCGCTTCCAGCGAAGGCGGCGGTTCCATGGCAACGACGGTGAGCAATTGCATCAGGTGGTTCTGCAACATATCGCGCATGGCGCCCGATTTATCGTAATAATCGGCACGGGTACCGATACCCAGGTCTTCAGCGACGGTGATCTGTACGTGGTTGATGAAATTACGATTCCACAACGGTTCTATCATGGTATTGGCAAAACGGAATACCAGCAGGTTCTGCACGGTTTCCTTACCCAGGTAGTGGTCGATGCGGTAGATCTGTTGTTCGTCGAAATGCTTGTGCAACGAACGGTTGAGCTGTTGCGCAGTTTCCAGATCCGTACCGAACGGTTTTTCAACTACGATGCGGTGCAGACCGCGCGGCTCGGAGAACCCATGGTCATCAAGGTAATTGATGACGGTATTGAAATCGCCCGGAATGATGGAAAGATAGAATACGATAGGAGCGTCTGCAGCCTTACCAGGCTTAGTCAGCTCGGTGCGCAACTCCTGATATAGCTCCGGCTGACGTAGATCGCCGGACATATAGGTGAAGCGTTGCGCAAAACGTTGCGCGATCTTCTTGTCTATCTTGTCGCCGAATTTATCCGTCAACACCTTGCTCAGATGTTCCAGCCAACTTTCCGGAGTATGCGATTGACGCCCCAGCGCCAGGATCGCCATACCCTCGGGAATGCGACCGGCGGCTTCCAAGTTATACAGCGAAGGTAGTAATTTGATAGTGGCAAGGTTGCCGGTGGCGCCGAAGATCACAAATGTGTGCGGTGCAGCGCCTAATATGCTGTTCGCCATGGATATTAGCCCTCAGCCTTCACATCATGGCCGCCAAAGCCTTTACGCATCATCGCCAGCATCTTGTTGCCGAAGTCGCCTTCGCCCTGGCTGGCAAAACGTGACATCAATGCCAGCGTCATGGCAGGCGTAGGTACGCCCTGCTCCACAGATTCCAGTACCGTCCAGCGGCCTTCACCGGAGTCGGTCACGTAAGGTTGTATGGTTTCCAGGTTCTGGTCCTTGACCAGGAACTCGGCGGTCAGATCCAGCAGCCAGCTACGTACCACGCTGCCGTGACGCCACATTTCGGCGATATCCGCGATGTTCAGATTGAAATCCGTTTTGCCTTTGAGTAGCGCAAAACCTTCGGCATAAGCCTGCATCATGCCGTATTCGATACCGTTGTGTACCATCTTGGTAAAGTGCCCGGAACCCACAGGGCCGCAATGCAACCAGCCGCTATCTGCAGAAGGTGCCAGCACCTTGATGATATGTTCCACGCGATCGATCGCTGCTTTTTCGCCGCCGACCATCAATGCATAACCGTTCTTCAAACCCCAGATACCGCCGGAAGTACCGGAATCAACATAATCAATACCTGCCTCTTTCATGAATGCAGCGCGGCGTTGGGAGTCTTTATAGTAGGAATTACCGCCTTCGATCACTACATCGCCCTTGGACAGCATGCCCTTCAGCTTCACCAGCGTGTCTTCAGTCGGTGCGCCTGCAGGCAACATCAGCCATACGATGCGTGGTGCGTCGAGTTTTTCCACGACTTCAGCCAAAGAGAATGCAGCAGTGATACCGGCATTATCGGCCAGACTTTGCGTCACTTCCGGTTCCCGATTGAAACCGACGACGTCAATGCCGCCTTTTTGTAATCGGCGTGCCATATTACCGCCCATTTTCCCCAGTCCCACCATGCCCATTTTCATCATTAATCTCCTAAGATTAGGTTTGCCTTGCGCCGCCTAGTTGGCAGCAGGTATTATCAAAACCCCATATTATACAGAACAACCAGGCAATTCTCTGTGAAAGTATTGTTTACCACTTCCGAAGCTTATCCACTTATCAAAACCGGTGGTTTGGCAGATGTCTCCGGCTCACTTCCTACCGCTCTACGCAAGCTCAAAGCCGATGTACGAATCCTGATACCCGGGTATCCGCAAGTATTAAGCAAAGTACAAAATCTCGCGCCGCTTACCGCGCTCCACTTCATACCCCAAGTGGGAACCGTGCACCTGCTGCAAGGCGAAATGCCGGATACCGATACGCCCGTCTACGTCATCAAACATCCCGCTCTGTACGAACGCGATGGCGGCCCGTACCTGGATGCCATGGGCCAGGACTGGATCGACAATCCTTTGCGTTTCGGTGTGCTGTCTCACGTCGCGGCGGTACTGGGTTCAGGCTTCAGTCCGCTCGAATGGAAACCCGATGTCGTTCATTGCAACGATTGGCAGAGTGGTTTAACCCCTGCCATCCTGAATTTCTTTAGCACGGACCGTGCCAAAACGGTGCTCGGCATCCACAATCTGGCCTATCAGGGAAACTTTCCAGATACGTGGGTCGGGCAACTGGGCTTGCCCCCGCGCAGCTATCAACCGGCGGGCGTGGAATTCTACGGTTATCTGTCGTTCCTGAAAGCGGGGATCGTCTATGCAGACAGTCTTATTACGGTCAGCCCCAACTATGCGCGCGAGATTCAAACTCCTGAATACGGTTACGGCATGGATGGTCTGTTAAGAGCACAAAGTGCAAAGCTGCATGGCATCCTCAACGGCATCGATAGCCAGGAATGGAACCCAGCACTCGATATTCATCTGCCGCAGAACTACGACCGCGCCCATCTCGCAGGCAAATCAGCAAATAAACAGGCATTGCAGAAACAGCTAGGCTTGGACATCGATGTCGAGGCACCTTTGTTAGCGGTGGTAAGCCGCATGGCACATCAGAAAGGGCTGGATATCCTGCTTAATGCTGCCGGCCCTCTGCTAGAGAATGGCGCGCAACTGGTGATCCTCGGTAGCGGCGACCATCACATGGAGCACGGCTTTACCCAGTTGGCAGCAGCCCATCCGGGGCGCGTCAGCATGATCGTGGGCTATAACGAACCGCTTTCGCATCAGATCATGGCGGGCGCCGATATCTTCCTCATGCCGTCACGCTTTGAACCATGCGGCTTGAATCAGATGTACGGTTTGGTCTATGGCACACCGCCGGTGGTACGCCGTACCGGCGGATTGGTAGATTCAGTGTCCGATACCGACATCAGCACTATTAAGGGAGTCTCTGCACTAAAAAAGGGCATTTCTACGGGATTTATATTCGACACGGCGACTGAGGACGATTTTTTAGCGTGCGCGCACCGGGCAATGACGCTTTTCAAAAACCAAGAGGCGTGGCAACAACTGCAACAGAACGGCATGAAGCAAGACCTGAGCTGGACTCGCAGCGCCAAAGAATACATGTCCATTTATCGGAAATTGATCAAGCTATAAATCAACGGTAAATCAAATCATAAATCAAAACCATGAAGGGAAGAGAAAGTTGGCATTCATATTGCTTAAGTAATACCAAGCTTTCTCCAAGGCTTGTTTCTCCTCCCCTCAAGGCGCTTTATGCGCCTTCTTTTTTTACTCTACAGCCAAGCCATTAAGCCCGTTTCATGCGGATGCGTCAGCATCTCATGGTGTGGATAAGCCCGCACCTGATAACCCAGTTTCCCACAAAGCTCCGGTTCTACATCCAGCACAAAAATATGCTGATCGCCCTGCCTGCCTTGACATGTGAATTTGAACGGCATGCTGGAATGTTCTTGATCCTTTTTCAGCGCACGGGTCATCAGCATCTCCACAGCCACGTCCTCGGGCTGTAAACCGTTTAGCTCGACCGCTACCTCAATATGCATGCCTTGACCGAATTTAATGCTTTTGGGCGGTGTATCCACGCGATGCAAAGATACCAGCGACCATTGCTTGCTAACTCGCGCTTTCCATTGGGCCAGATCGCGCGCCACGTCGTGATCCTTTTGCACGAACAGTTTGGCCTGCTTGCTGGCTGGCAGGTAGAACTTGTTCACGTACTCCCCGACCTGCCGCGATGCATTGAAGCGCGGAATGATGGTAGCCATGGAACGCTTGGACATCTTCACCCACTCTGCGGAGTAGCCGGATTTACCTTTGTCGTAATACATAGGCACTACTTGGTCTTGCAGCAACTCATACAAGGTGCGGCTATCTTCGTAGGCTTTCTTGCCTTCATCGAAATGGTCGGGCGCAGGCTTGATCGCCCAACCGTTTGTGCCGTCGTAGCCTTCGCCCCACCAGCCGTCGGTGACTGAAAGATTCAACGAGCCGTTGATACCGGCTTTCATGCCGGAAGTACCTGAGGCTTCCATAGGATATACAGGGGTGTTCAACCATACGTCCACGCCAGCCACCAGATTGCGCGACAACGCCAGATCGTAGCCTTCCACCAGCAATACCTTGCCTTCGAATTCAGGCAGGTTGGCGACTTCATGCACACGGCGTATCAATTCATGGCCGGGCTTGTCGGCAGGATGTGCCTTGCCTGCGAACACGAAAATCACCGGGCGCTCTTTATCGCTGACGATCTCTCGCAGCCAGTCCAGATTGTTGAATAGCAGATTGGCGCGCTTATAAGTGGCAAAGCGTCGCGCAAAACCTACGGTGAGCACACCAGGATCGTCTGCGTTGCAATACTTCAGCAGCCTGTCCAAGTGGGCGCCGCCGCCATGGTTACGGAGATGTTGCGTAGATAGCCTAGTCGTAAGATCATTTAACATGCGTGACTTCAAGGTTTGACGAGTGCTCCAGAAACGCTGATCGGGAATATCGTCGATCTTTTTCCAGAAATCCGGATCGCGGAAATGGTTACGCCATTCACCGCCGAAATGCCAGTCGAACAGACTCAGCCATTCCTGAGCCAGGAAAGTCGGCACATGCACACCATTAGTGACGTAATCCATGGGGTTGTCGGTCGGCTTGATCTGCGGCCACAGTTTTTGGCAGATATCTGAAGATACATCGCCATGTATACACGACACGGCATTCTGATAACGCGAGCCGCGCACTGCCAGCGAAGTCATATTGAATTCCTGGTGTTGATCGGGATCGCGCCCCAGATCGAAGAATTGCTCGGCGCTGATGCCCAGTTGCGTCCAGAACTGGCCGAAGTATTCCATGATCATGCCATGTGCGAAATGATCGTGCCCTGCCGGTACCGGCGTATGCGTGGTGAATACGGTATTGACCGCCACCACTTCCAGCGCGCTGGCAAAATCCAGGCCGCCGCCCACCAGGCTGCGTATACGTTCCAGGATCAGGAATGCCGCGTGGCCTTCATTAATATGCCACACAGTCGGTTGCAAGCCCATCTCTGCCAGTGCCCTGGCACCCCCTATGCCCAGCACGATCTCCTGCTGGATGCGCATATGTTTATCGCCGCCGTATAACTGATAGGTGATGTTGCGATCAGCATCGGAATTACTCTCCAGATCGCTATCAAGCAGATACAAGGTGATATGACCGATCTTGGCCTGCCATACCTTGACCTCGATACTGCGCCCCGGCATTTCCACCCAGACATGCGCTTCGCTGCCATCTTTACGCAAAGCGGGCGATACCGGAAGGTCGTCGAAATCGGCAGCATGGTAGTTCACCAGTTGATGCCCATCGCCATCGATCAATTGCGTGAAATAACCTTGGCGATATAAAAACCCTACCGCAACGAACGGCAGATTCAAATCGCTGGCAGCTTTGCAATGATCTCCTGCCAAGATGCCCAAGCCGCCGGAATAGATAGGGAAGCTTTCATGCAAGCCGAATTCGGCGCAAAAATAGGCAATAAGGTCGTTACTTTTGAATTTTTCGTGTTCTTCGGTCTTGGGCGGGTCGTTGAGGTAGCTGTCGAACGAAGCCAGAATGCGGTTATAGTTGGCCAGGAATGCTTGGTTTTCCGAGGCTTCCTGTAGCTTGTCTTCGTCCAGACGACGCAAGAATACTTTAGGATTGTGCCCGCTCAGTTCCCATAATTTCGGGTGCAGGCGGTAAAAGATACTGCGGGTCGCTCGATCCCAGCTATACCAGAGGTTATCGGCTAATTCGGACAGACGCGCGATCTTGCGCGGGATTTCGGGAACCACTTCGATGGCGTACTGAGTGCCACTTTTCATAAACAACTCCTAAATTCAAACT
>DATBPY010000147.1:0-2455 GCA_036561085.1 Methylophilaceae bacterium
CCGGACTGATTTAATCAAGACAAAAATACTATGAAACCGACCAAAGCCACTATTACCTTTGACAACGGCACCAAACCCATAGAGCTGCCCGTGCTATCCGGCACGCTGGGGGAAGACGTCATTGATATACGCGCCCTGGGAAAACATGGATTTTTCACTTACGACCCCGGCTTCCTGTCCACGGCTAGCTGCAGTTCCAATATCACTTTTATCGATGGTGAAAAAGGGCTGCTGTATTACCGCGGTTATCCGATAGAACAACTGGCCGAAAAATGCGACTTCATGGAAGTCTCATACCTGCTGTTGAACGGCGAGCTACCTGACGCCAAGCAGAAACAGACTTTCACCGATACTGTACGCAGCCATACCATGCTGCACGATCAGCTCACCAATGTGTTTCGCGGCTTCCGGCGCGATGCCCACCCGATGGCGGTCATGGTCGGCGTAGTCGGCTCCATGTCGGCGTTCTATCACGACGCGCTGGATGTGCATGACCCCCAGCACCGAGAGATATCCTCCTATCGCCTGCTGGCCAAAGTACCGACCATCGCCGCCTGGAGCTACAAGTACAGCCTGGGGCAACCGTTCATCTATCCGCAGAACCGTTTTAACTTTGCGCAGAATTTCCTGCACATGATGTTCGCCACGCCTTGCGAGACTACGGAACCGAATCCGATACTGGCGGATGCTTTCGAGAAGATACTGATCCTGCATGCAGACCACGAGCAGAACGCATCCACCACGACAGTAAGGCTGGTCGGCTCCAGCGGTGCCAATCCGTTCGCCTGCGTGTCGGCAGGTATCGCTTCGCTATGGGGCCCTGCGCACGGCGGTGCCAATGAGGCCACGCTCAAGATGCTGGAAGAGATAGGCGATGTCAGCCGTATCGACTCCTATATCAAGAGAGCCAAGGACAAATCGGATTCTTTCCGCCTGATGGGTTTCGGCCATCGCGTATATCGCAACATGGACCCGCGTGCCGCCATCATGCGCCAAACCTGCCATCAGGTACTGGACGAATTGGGATTGCATGACGACCCCATCTTCAAACTGGCACTCAAGCTGGAACAGATCGCGCTGGAAGATGAATACTTCGTGAGCAAGAAGCTCTATCCTAACGTCGACTTTTATTCAGGCATCGTGATGCGCGCGATGGGCATCCCCGACTCCATGTTCACCGCCATTTTCGCCATGGCGCGTACCGCAGGCTGGATCGCGCAATGGAGCGAGATGATCGCCCACCCCGAAGCACGCATAGGACGTCCGCGTCAGCTCTATACCGGGGAAAACCGCAGGGATGTAATTCCTGTCGAAAAACGCTAGATCTTAAATTCGCCTTTGAGTTTTTTCGCCACAGGCTCGTTCTTCAGTCTGACATAAGCAGGCAGACCGTCTTTGTACGGAGGATAATCCTCTCCAGCGATCAACGGCTGTAGATAAGTGCGGCATTGCGGGGTGATGCCGAAGCCGTCGCGACTGATGAAGCTTCTGGGCATTTTCTTTTCCACATTGGCGACATCCTTGAGCTTGGCTACGCCCAGCCGCCATTTGTATGGACTATCCGATTTGCGTACGATGGTCGGCATCACTGCGTTGCGCCCTTCGACTGCCAATTCCACAGCAGCCTTCCCCAGGGCGTAAGCCTGCTCCACATCGGTCTTGGAAGCGATGTGCCGCGCAGCGCGTTGCAAATAATCCGCTACCGCCCAATGATATTTGTAACCCAGCGCATCTTTGATCATGTTCGCCACCACCGGTGCCGCGCCCCCTAATTGGGCATGACCGAAGGCATCTTTGAGACCGGATTCTGCCAGGAACTTGCCGTCGGCATTCTTTACGCCTTCCGACACGATCACCGAGCAATAACCGTGCTTCTTCACCATGTTGTCCACTTTGGTCAGAAACTTTTCCTGATTGAATTCGATCTCGGGAAACAGTATCACGATAGGCAGTTCGCAATCGGCGGATGATGCCATGCCGCCCGCTGCTGCGATCCAACCCGCATGACGCCCCATCACTTCCATCACGAATACCTT
The DNA here is from genome assembly GCA_036561085.1 of Methylophilaceae bacterium. GTDB lineage: Bacteria > Pseudomonadota > Gammaproteobacteria > Burkholderiales > Methylophilaceae > CAILHX01. Next base: position 2,037 of record DATBPY010000147.1, read on the forward strand.
GGTAGAAGTTTTGCACATGGAGGCCACATCGAAACTGGCTTCGCGCGCAGATACCGCAATGTACTTAGCCACCGAACCGAAACCGGGGCAGCAATCGGTGATCGGCAGGTCGTTATCTACGGTCTTCGGCACATGGATGGCCTGTAACGGATATCCCATGGTTTGCGCGATCTGCGATACCTTGAGGCAAGTGTCGGCAGAGTCGCCGCCGCCGTTGTAAAAGAAATAGCCGATGTTATGTGCTTTGAATACCTCGACCAGCCGTTCATATTCAGTTAGGTCTTTGTCTACCGGCTTGAGCTTGTAGCGGCAGGAACCGAATGCGCCGGAAGGCGTATGGCGTAATGCGCCTATATCTTTTTTCGATTCTTTGCCGGTATCGATCAGATCTTCGGTCAGCGCACCTATGATGCCGTTAC
>DATBPY010000148.1:0-39917 GCA_036561085.1 Methylophilaceae bacterium
GCGGTGTTCCCATTCATCAAATTCCCGGGCGTGGATACCATACTGGGTCCGGAGATGAAATCGACAGGTGAAGTCATGGGTGTGGGCGCGACATTCGCGGAAGCTTTCGTGAAGTCACAACTAGGCGCGGGCACCAAATTACCTACAGGCGGCAAAGCGTTTATCAGCGTGCGGCGCGAAGGTCGTGAGAAAGTCATTGAGATCGCGCAATCGCTGGTGGATCTGGGCTTCCAGTTGGTAGCCACTACCGGCACTGCGGAAGCATTATCGGATGCCGGCATCAGCGTGACTCCGGTGAATAAAGTGACGGAAGGCCGTCCGCATATCGTGGATATGATTAAAAACGGTGATATCAGTTTTATCGTTATTGTGGTGGAAAGCAAACGTGCAGTGCAGGATTCTTATGCGATAAGGCGTAGCGCCTTGCAGCAGAAAGTCACTTATTACACCACTTTGGCAGGTGCCAAAGCGGCCTGCGCAGGCATGCGACATATTCAGGACTTGACTGTAGAGAGCTTGCAAAAGCTGCACAAAAAGCTGGCTTAACAGCATTATTTCTGGGGAACGAAATGGCAGTGAATAAAATACCGGTGACGGTGCGTGGAGTGGAACTGATGCGTGCCGAATTGCAAAATCTGCGTAGTGTGGAACGCCCGAAAGTCATTGCGGCGATCGCCGAAGCCAGGTCGCACGGCGACCTGTCGGAAAACGCGGAATATGATGCTGCCAAAGAGCGTCAGAGCTTTATCGAAGGGCGGCTCGCGGAGTTGGAGGCCAAGCTTTCCAGTGCCCAGATCATCGATCCTTCTACATTGGATGCAGATGGACGTTGCGTATTCGGCGCCACTATAGATCTGGAAGATGCGGATAGCGGCGATACCGTGACATATCAGATCGTGGGCGAAGACGAAGCCGACATCAAGCAAGGTAAGATATCGGTGAGTGCTCCTATTGCGCGCGCACTGATCGGAAAATCGGTGGGCGATGTGGTTGAAGTGAATGCGCCGGGCGGTATTCGTTCTTATGAGATCGCGGATGTACGGTATATCTAGAGTTTATAACTAGGAGCTATGATGCAGCGCTTGTTTGACCAGTTTGCTCTAATACTGACGACCGCCTGGGTAGGCGCTTTGTGGGCAATAGGTTTTCTGGCTGTGCAAGTACTGTTCAGGAATCTGGATCATGCAATCGCCGGAACGCTGGCGGGTCAAATGTTCACTTTGCTATCCTATTTCGGCATCGTCTCTGCGTTCATCCTGATGATACATCGCGTCTCCAGCTTCGGCGTAGAAGCCCTCAAGCAGGCCTATTTCTGGATCCTCGTAGCCATGCTGGCCTTGATACTGGCCGGGCAATTCGGCATACAACCCATACTGGCGCATCTTAAATCTCAGGCAGGTGCCGTGGATGTGATGCAAAGTGTATTTGCGGACCGTTTCAAACACTGGCACGGCATTGCCAGTATCGCTTATCTGGTGGAATGTATACTCGGCGGTGCTTTGGTACTGAAAGCTAAGGCAGTGTGATCTGCGGTTTTTCCGCACGGCGATAGATCACCAGTTGTTTTCCGATATGCTGCACTGCCGTTGCGTGAAGCTGTTCGCATATCTGCTCCAGGATCTGAGTACGTGTGGCGCGCTCGTCGCTTTGTACCTTGATCTTGATCAGTTCATGCGCTTTCAAGCTCACATCAAGTTCTTTCAATACTTCTTCTGACAAACCTTTATTGCCTATCATCACTACCGGATTGAGCGCGTGACCGGCAGCGCGTAAAAAACTGATTTGTTTGGAATTAAGTTTTAACATGTGCTTCTTTCTATAAAGATACATTATAACAAACGGTCGAAATTCAAAATGAAAAGAACAAGAACCAGCAAAGCATGGATGCGCGAGCATCTCAACGACGAGTTCGTTAAGCTAGCCAACAAGCAAGGGTACCGCTCGCGTGCTGCCTATAAGCTGATGGAGCTGGATGATAAAGACAAGCTGATCAAACCGGGTACTACGGTAGTGGATCTGGGTGCTGCCCCGGGTAGTTGGTCGCAAGTCGTTGTGGAGCGCCTGCAAGGCAATGGGCGGGTGATCGCGCTCGATATGCTGGAAATGCAAGCCATGCACGGTGTCGAATTCATTCAGGGCGATTTCACCGAGAGTGCCGTACTGAAACAATTGGAAAATTCTCTTAATGGCATGAAGATAGACCTTGTAATTTCAGATATGGCCCCCAATATGAGTGGGGTTGAGTTGGTGGATCAGGCGCGAGCGATACATCTTACTGAATTGGCATTAGATTTTGCCGTGCAGTGGCTGCAACCGAATGGGCGTTTGTTGGTCAAAACTTTTATCGGTAGCGGATTCGATGAAACAGTCGCTGCGACCCGTCGTTATTTTGATAAGGTGATGACACGCAAGCCTAAAGCATCACGTGATCGTAGCAGTGAAGTCTATTTGCTAGGGTTGGGACGTAATACGCAAATGTAGTTGCGAGTGCATGGCAGCAAACAAACTGTATTCGGTTTAGAATAGATCGTACATTTCATTTTTTGAAAGCATAATGTGAACAACATATTAAGAAATATCTTTATCTGGGTGCTGGTAGCACTGGTACTGATTTCCGTGTTCAACCAGTTTGGCTTGCCGCATAACACCGATGCCAAAGAGGTGACTTATTCTGCTTTCCTCACAGAGGTTAAACAAGGCAATATCGCCAGCGTCACCATTCAAGGCCACGTGCTGCATGGTAAAGGTACCGACGGCAAGAACCTGACCACTTTTGCGCCTCAGGATATGTGGTTGATTTCCGATCTACTCAAGAACAATGTCACTGTGGATGCCAAGCCGCCAGAAGAGCCGTCCATGCTGATGAATGTTTTCGTGTCCTGGTTCCCTATGTTGTTGCTCATCGGGGTATGGGTATTCTTCATGCGCCAGATGCAGGGCGGCGGGAAGGGCGGTGCGTTCTCCTTCGGCAAAAGCAAGGCGCGCCTGTTGGATGAAGACAATAACCAGGTGACTTTTGCCGACGTAGCCGGTTGCGATGAGGCTAAGGAAGAAGTGTCTGAATTGGTCGAATTTCTGCGAGATCCTACCAAATTCCAGAAACTGGGTGGACGCATCCCACGGGGCGTGTTGATGGTGGGTAATCCAGGTACCGGTAAAACCCTGCTGGCGCGTGCTATCGCGGGCGAAGCTAAAGTCCCATTCTTCAGTATCTCCGGTTCCGACTTCGTCGAAATGTTTGTCGGCGTGGGTGCCGCACGTGTGCGCGACATGTTCGAACAAGCCAAGAAGAATTCCCCTTGTATCATCTTCATTGACGAAATCGATGCAGTAGGTCGCCAACGCGGTGCAGGTCTGGGCGGCGGTAACGACGAACGCGAACAGACACTCAACCAGATGCTGGTAGAGATGGATGGTTTTGAAGCCAGCGTGGGTGTGATCGTGATCGCAGCCACTAACAGGCCTGACGTACTTGATCCGGCGTTATTGCGTCCCGGTCGTTTCGACCGCCAAGTAGTAGTGCCGCTGCCTGATATACGCGGTCGTGAGCAGATTCTGCTGGTGCACATGCGCAAAGTGCCTATCGATGCCGATGTAAAGGCCGATATCATCGCACGCGGTACTCCCGGATTCTCAGGTGCCGACTTGGCCAATCTGGTCAACGAAGCGGCTCTGTTCGCTGCACGCTTTAACAAGCGTGTGGTGGATATGCATGATTTCGAGAAAGCCAAAGACAAGATCATGATGGGCGCTGAACGCCGCAGCATGGTGATGAGCGAAGATGAAAAACAAAACACTGCATACCATGAGTCCGGTCATGCCGTAGTCGCCAAATTGTTGCCCAAGGCTGATCCTGTGCATAAGGTCACCATCATTCCGCGTGGTCGTGCATTAGGCGTGACCATGCAATTGCCGGAAGAAGACCGTTACGCACATGACAAGATCTTTTTGCTGAATCGCATCGCGATCATGTTTGGCGGCCGTATTGCCGAAGAGTTATTCATGAATCAGATGACCACCGGGGCATCCAACGATTTTGAACGCGCCACACAACTGGCACGGGACATGGTCACGCGCTATGGTATGTCGGATGCATTAGGGCCTATGGTGTACGGCGAAAACGAGGGTGAAGTGTTCCTCGGTCGGTCGGTCACCACCAGCAAGAATGTGTCGGAAGCAACGATGCAAAAAGTGGATGCCGAGATTCGCCGCATCATTGACGAGCAGTACGGGCTAGCCCGCAAACTGCTGGAAGATAACCGCGACAAGGTCGAAGCCATGACCAAAGCGTTGTTGGAATGGGAAACCATAGATGCAGAACAGATCAATGACATCATGGAAGGTAAAGCACCGCGGCCTCCAAAGCCGGCTCCGGTGAAGCCTACTACGCCTCCGTCGGATAACGACGCTTCAGGTGTTACCGTGAGCATTTCCAGCAAGCACGCGCAGGGAACCTGATTCGAAACAGGGGGTGAAGATAGGAGCTTCTCTTCTTCACCCCTTAGTCTTTTATGTTCTCCTGCGGCAAATTCCAACTTGAACTCTCTCGCCCATTGGTCATGGGCATCATTAACGTTACACCGGATTCTTTTTCTGACGGCGGACGTTATAACAATGCACAGGCGGCCATCGCTCACGGTTTGGCGCTGGTAGCAGAAGGTGCTGATATTCTCGATATAGGGGGTGAATCCACCCGGCCGGGAGCAACCCCGGTATCGTTGGAACAAGAGCTGGTAAGAGTGTTACCGGTGATTGAAGCATTGAGTCGACAAATCGCCATCCCCATTTCCATAGATACTTACAAGCCGCAAGTGATGCGGGCAGCTATTGCTGCGGGCGCCAGCATCGTCAATGATGTACGTGCGCTGCAAGAGCCGGGCGCGATCGAAGTGATCGCCAGCAATGATGTCGGCGTGTGTTTGATGCATGCTCAAGGTACGCCGCAGAACATGCAGAATGATCCCCATTATGACGATGTGGTATCGGAAGTGGCGACGTTTCTGCAAGGGCGTGCGCGGACATTGTTGGATGCCGGTGTTGCGGAGAATCGCATTTGTATAGATCCAGGATTCGGCTTTGGTAAAAGAAGCTGTCACAATATCGCTTTGTTGAAAGAGTTACCGGCACTGTGTGGACTGGGTTATCCGGTTCTGGTGGGTCTTTCGCGAAAGTCGGTACTAGGGCAGATCGCAGGGGACGGGATAGAAAATCGGCTATCGGCCAGTATCTCGGCAGCGATGATCGCAGCGATGAAAGGTGCTGCTATTATTCGCGTACACGATGTTAAGGCCACATCAGATGCTCTCAAGATCTTGCAAGCGATGGAAATGACAGTGAAAACGACCATGGAAGACAGTGCATGAGCAGAAAATATTTTGGCACCGATGGCATTCGAGGACGCGTTGGCGAAACGCCCATTACTCCGGATTTCATGATGCGACTGGGGTATGCCGCTGGGCGTGTGCTGACCACCATCGATGATCATCTGGCTGCCGACGCGCATCCTGCCGTCGTCATTGGCAAGGACACACGCATTTCAGGCTATATGCTGGAATCAGCTTTGCAAGCGGGCCTATCAGCAGCTGGTGTAGACGTATTGCTTACCGGCCCCATGCCCACTCCGGCGATCGCTTATCTGACCCGTGCTTTAAGGGCGCAGGCAGGTATCGTGATCTCCGCCTCGCATAATCCGTTTGAAGATAACGGTATCAAATTCTTTTCCAGTTCCGGTACCAAGTTAGCCGACGACATTGAATGCAGGATCGAGGAGGCGCTCGACCAACCCATGCCGGTACAGCCTTCCATCAAACTGGGCAAGGCACGTCGTATCAACGATGCAGTAGGGCGGTATATCGAATTCTGCAAAAGCACGTTTCCCAACGACCTTGACCTGCGCGGCCTGAAGATCGTGGTGGATTGCGCCCATGGGGCCGCCTATCATATTGCGCCGCATGTGCTGCATGAATTAGGCGCTGAAGTGGTGAGCCTGGGAGTGCAACCGGACGGCCTCAATATCAACCATGAATGCGGTTCCACGCATCCGCAAGCCATGCAGAAAGCCGTGCGTGAGCACGGTGCCGATCTGGGCATCGCACTCGATGGCGATGGCGATAGACTCATCATGGTAGATAGTACCGGCAAATTATTGGATGGTGACGAGTTGCTCTTCATCATTGTGGCGCACCGTCAAAAAGCCAGCCAATTGCAGGGCGGAGTCGTAGGAACCTTGATGACCAACCTGGCTTTCGAACATACTGTTGCCAAACTGAACATCCCCTTCGTGCGTGCGCAGGTCGGCGATCGTTATGTGCTGGAGACCATGCATGAAAATGGATGGTTACTGGGAGGAGAGAATTCAGGCCATATCCTGTGCTTGGATAAACATACCACCGGCGACGGTATTATCGCTGCACTACAAGTGCTGGCAGCGATGCGCGAAAGCAAGAGCAGTTTGCAGACACTTTCCACACAACTGACCCTGTATCCTCAGGTACTGGTGAATGTGAAGATCAAAGACAAGATCGATTTAGACGGCAATGCCACTATTCAATCTGCAGTGAAAAAGGCGGAGCAGGAGCTGAACGGAGCGGGGCGTGTGCTGCTGCGAGCTTCCGGCACGGAGCCTAAGATCAGGGTGATGGTGGAAGGCCAGCAGCGACAACAGGTCGAGATGCTGGCAGCCCAGATCGCCGAAGTTGTGAGTTCTTCCTGTTGATTAGCAAACAGCGGCTAAAAGAACTCTATCTATATGATGTAAAATGCATTCTTCACCAGAAATACACATAAGCTAAACAATTCTGCAACATTAAAGCGCCATGCTTCGCGGCATGGACGATTTTCCCGCTCAGCCTCTAAAAACAGCCCCCAGCATTGCATTGGTGACCGAAACCTGGCCGCCTGAGATCAATGGCGTCGCGATGACGTTGTCACGTTTGGCGCACGGTTTGAGCAATCGCGGCTGGAAAGTGAGCTTGGTCAGACCCCGTCAACAAGTTGTTGCCGACGACCTGCATGAACATGTTCTGGTGCCGGGTTTGCCTATCCCGGGATACGCGGGATTGCGTTTTGGTTTACCGGTTCGCAATACCCTGTTACGACTTTGGTCCAAACAACGTCCGGACGTGGTGCATATCGCGACCGAAGGGCCTTTAGGTTGGGCCGCTATCAAAGTGGCAAAGAAGCTTCAGATACCTATCACCAGTAGCTTTCATACCAATTTTCATCGTTACTGCCGCCATTATCGCCTAGGCAGCATCCGCCGTCCGGTCGAGCGTTATCTGCGCGACTTTCATAATCAGGCCAGCTGCACCATGACTCCCAACGAGGCGCTTTCCCAAACGTTACGCCAGGAAGGCTATCGCAATGTGTACACCGTTGGACGTGGCATCGATGCTGACTTGTTCAATCCGCGTCACCGTAGCGAAGCTTTGCGTAAGCAATGGGGGGTCACGCCGGATGATCTGGTGGTGATCCACGTCGGCAGAATGGCGGCGGAGAAAAATCTACAAGCCGCCGCAGATACATTCGATCAAATCGCTCAGACTCATCCCAATGCCAAAATGGTATGGGTAGGTGACGGTCCGCAATTGAAAGCCATCAGCAAGCGCCATCCCAACCATATTTTTACCGGTTCTAAATTAGGGATTGATCTGGCTGAACATTACGCTTCCGCCGATATGTTCCTGTTCCCCAGCATGACTGAGACTTTCGGCAATGTAGTCTTGGAAGCCATGTCTAGCGGACTTGCCGTGGTGGCCTACCGCTACGCCGCTGCCGAAACCTATATCAACGACGGCAAAAGCGGTTTGCTGGCCGAATTCGGTGATCTGCAGCAATTTCAACATCAAGCAAAGTCTTTGACCGGAAACCTACGTGCTATCAGATCGGTTGGAGCATCTGCACGCAAGGCAATAGAAGATCAACCTTGGGATGAGGTTTGCATGAAATTCGAATCCCTGTTGCAAGCTGCTGTGAAAGGAGAAGCGCTATGTCTCACCGCATAAACATGTATCTGCACCGGTTCAATGAGATCGACGAATACCTGTGCGTAACCTTCAACCGCACTAGCCGTCATAGCTGGGTACGATTACCATTCCGCATGGTGAGCCGGCTAGGAGACGGTGTGTTCTGGTATACCCTGATGGCCGGTATATTGGCAACACAACTCGCCTCTGGGATCGTGCCGGTATTGCACATGGTGATCGCTGGATTGGCGGCTACCCTGACATACAAAAGCATCAAAGGCCGGGCATCGCGCCCTCGCCCTTATGAAGTGATTCAATCCATTAAGCTGGGCATGATGCCATTGGATCGCTTCAGTTTTCCATCTGGCCATACTTTGCATGCGGTAGTGTTTTCACTAGTCGCAATTTCCTACTATCCTGCTTTGGCCTGGGTACTATTACCGTTCACCTTGCTGGTCGCGATGTCGCGAGTGGTGCTGGGTTTGCATTACCCTACAGATGTACTGGTTGGAGCCTTGCTCGGCGGCATCATCGCCAAGTTGTCCATGATGTTTTGAGAGTAGATAGGCGCAGGTGAGTAATGCGCAATAGGTGTGGGGTGACGTTGTTTCAGATGTAACAGGCAATGCTGGCGCCATTCGCTCAAGCTGGCTTTGTCGAGCGATGGGTCGGCTTCCCATAGTGGTCTGGAACCGTTCAGTAAGCTATCCATTTGCGGCAGCATGGATTGCGTAAGTGAAACGTAGTACTCAAAATTGTGAAACACCTTGTTATCGAGCCGTTTGAGACCGTAATAAATAGCTGGCGGCAGACGTATGGTACGTAGAAAACGATCGGCGTTGGCAAGACGGTCGAGCGCGATAGTCGAACGTTTCTCGCCACAGCGGAAGCGCTGGGCCAGGAAAGGGATCAGTACGCTACGGTGCCGTCGCAACAGTTGATATGGAGTGGTTTGTTTGTAGTTTTGAATCCGGCTGGATACATGTGCATCCACGGCCCACTCGCTGGCGATATGTGTGACTAGCGTTTTCTCGAACCACATGGCCTCGTGCGCAGGCACAAAGTGATTATGAGCGACGACATCTACAAATAAATGACTGGCGTAACCGATGCTCATCGCGATCTCTTCTTCGCTGGATGCGGATAACAACATTTCCCGGCATGTTTCCCACTGATGGGTGTGACGAAAACTTGGAGAAACCAGTGCGAGGTCCGGTAAGCAAGCGCCTGCCATGACCAGCTCGGGAAATTTTTGTACTGCCTGGCGCAGGCGTGGATCAAGTAGCGGCATACCCCAGATGAGCCATTGCTGTGCAAAGTACACATGGGTGACCAAACCCCAGGCATGGGCATTCAGGCTGTGAAAGATCAGCGGAGCAAGCCAGAAAAATTTGAAGTATTGCTTATACATGGCAGGAAATATGCCGTAATAACATTAAGAAATGGTTACAACATTATGATTTTATAATGACATTATTCGTATACATTGGTTTGTTATAATCGCTGCAATTATTTTGGAGAATGAATGTGATGGAAAGTCCGTACAAAGGCAAAACCGGGTTAACGCGGCTCATTAATGCGTTTAACTATTCATGCGCAGGCTTGAGAACTGCATATAAGAATGAAGATGCCTTTCGTCAGGAGGTATTGCTCGCCGTTGTTTTGATACCGTTGGCGTTCTATCTGCAACACGGTGCGGTACAACGCGTGTTGATGATAGGCAGCGTGCTGTTGCTGATCATCGTTGAACTCCTTAATTCTGCTATTGAAGCTACGGTAGATCGAATCTCTCTGGATCATCATCGCTTGGCCAAACGTGCCAAGGACATCGGTAGTGCTGCAGTACTCATAGGCTTGGTGAACATGGCTATGGTATGGAGTCTGATTTTGCTGGGTTGATGCTATCGATAGCCTGAATCTACAATACTTGTCATTTATGACATTTCATTGAACTGTCACACATCGCGTTTAGGATGCCTGAACCGCAGGTTTCCACAACAACAGTGTGAGGTAGTGAGTGAAGATACTCTTTTTGTCGGATGTCTATTTCCCAAGAATCAACGGTGTTTCAACTTCAATTCAGACTTTCCGGCGAGAGCTGCGCGCTCTAGGCCATAGCGTACATCTAGTGGCACCGGATTATTACGCGCCCAGCGGTGATGAGAGCGATATTCTGCGTATTTCGTCGCGATTCTTACCGATGGATCCGGAAGACCGTTTGATGAAGTATAGCCATGCCATGCAACACCTGCCGCAGTTCCGTAGCGAGATGTACGACATCATCCACGTACAAACGCCATTCGTCGCACATTATCTGGGGCTGAAGCTATCGCGGCTGCTGCGTATTCCTTGTGTAGAAACCTATCACACTTTTTTTGAAGAGTATCTGCATCACTATGTGCCGTTTCTGCCCAAAGGCTTGATGCGCATGGGCGCGCGAAGATTTTCTCGCAGTCAGGGGAATAGCCTGGACGGCATGGTGATCCCTTCACAACCAATGTTGGATGTGTTGCGTGAGTACGGTGTGACCTCTCCCGCCGAGATCATTCCAACCGGCCTGGAGCCTTCCAGCTTTGCTCCAGGGGATGGCCCCGGATTCCGTGAGCGTTACGGTATCGCGCAAGATCGGCCGATGATGTTGTTCGTGGGCCGCGTGGCGTTTGAGAAAAATATAGGGTTTCTGTTGGAAGTCTTGCAAAGCGTACGCCAGCAGATACCGGATATATTATTGCTGATCGCCGGCGAAGGTCCTGCGCGCGCCGGGCTTGAGCAATCCGCCGAAAAAATGGGGCTGGGAAATAACGTCAAATTCCTAGGCTACCTGGATCGTAATACTGAACTGAATAATTGTTATCGGTCTGCCGATATCTTTGTATTCTCATCGCGAACTGAGACACAGGGTTTAGTATTGCTCGAAGCCATGGCGCAAGGCGTCCCAGTCGTTTCCATCGCCGAAATGGGCACCAAGGATGTACTGAAGGATGGGGAGGGTGTGCTGATCGCGCGTGAAGAGATCGGAGATTTTTCAGCCAAGATCACCGGTTTGTTGCGGGATAAAGCGGCTTGTCAAAAACTGGGGGATATAGGCCGCAACTATGCGCATGGCTGGTCTTCATCTTCTCAGACTGAACGCATGACGGCGTTCTATCAAAGTATGATTGGCAGCTATAAAGGCTAATCGGACTTAAGCCTATATCTGACGCCTTTCGACAAACAGACTATTGCCTTCAACCTTTTTGGCAAGTTTTTTAGCCACGGCCGCCGCAGATGAGACTTGGTGGTAAGAATCAAATTGATTTTTCTCGACCATCACGGCACCGATTGAAATGCTGAGGATGCTATGGAATACTTTCTTTCCCTGCCGGTCTTCGGATTTTATACCGCCTTTTTTCCTATCGTTGCCACTGTATAAGGCAGGAGCGGTTTCGCCGAAAGTTTTGAGCAGGTTGTCGCAACGCTGTTCCCAGTCGTCGCTTTGGAACAGGATGATGAAATCATCACCGCCTACATGTCCCAGGAAATCCAGTTTCGGATCGCATATCTCTTTAAGCAGGCGGCCGGTGATCTGTATCACTTCGTCGCCTTTCTGGTAGCCATAGACATCGTTATACGGCTTGAAATGATCGAGGTCGAAATAGCATGCCACGAACGGTAAAGAGGCATCCAGCAAGCCGTCTATGTGTTCATTGATGGGGACATTGCCCGGAAGCAGCGTGAGCGGGTTGGCGTAGCGTGCAGCGTCGATCTGCATGGTAGTGATCAGCCTCAGTAGATCGTGGCCGCTGCCCATGCCGACATATTTGCCGCCATCGGTGATGATGAAACCAATGGCAAGATGGTGAGGCTCACTTTGCAAAATCAAGTCGCTCAACTCATGCAGATCGACCGATTTTTCGATCATGAGCGGCGACACATCCATCAATAGGTCGCAGGTTTTCTTGCCATACAATTCTCGTCGGAATGGGCGCGCAAAGCGATCTATCATATTAAATCGGCCTATCAGTCCCACTGGGAGCTCATTGTTCACAACCGGAATGGAATTCAAATCTGCAGATTTCTCGAAGCGCTCGTAGACTTCGTCATTGAGGCAATCCGGCTTTACCGGCGCAACATGACGTAATAGTCTTTCCACCGTGATAACAGAACTGTGCGTCTGGGTTTGTTCTTCAGCCTGGCTTTTAGTGAGGGCTTTGTGTACTTCTGACGGTATGGTCAGTACTAGCTCTGCATTCGGTCTGGCGATGTGGTACCCCTGACCGAATGCAATACCGATCTCTTGCACGATCAACAGTTCGGCTTCAGTCTCTATGCCTTCGGCAATGATCTTGGCGCCGGATTTACGCGCAATCTCCTGAATCGAGCTTACGAATTGACGCTTGATGGGGTCGAGATTGATGCCCTGGATAAAATGCTGGTCTATTTTGACGTAGTCTGGACGCAACTCTGACCACAACCTCAAGCCGGAAAAACCTTCCCCAAGATCATCGATAGCGATTTCAAATCCCATATTGCGATAGTGAACCACGGCTTCACGCAACTGGCTGTAATCCACCGTAGGGATGTTTTCAGTGATTTCGATAATGACTTGTTGCGGAGATAAGCCGATCTCTTCTATGTACTTAAGCGTTTCCCCGGTTTTAAAACCTTGCTGCAACAGAATGTCAGGGCTGATGTTGAGGAAAATCTTGCCGTTGCCGAAAAGTTTGGCGAATGCGCCCAGGATCACACGCCGGCTGAGATACTCGATCTCAGTAGATCGTTCGCATATACGCGCGGTTTTGAATAGCGTGGCCGGAGAATGCAAAACACTACCGGAAGGACCCCGAATCAAGCCCTCGTAGCCGATAATAGAAGCCCTATTGATATCTATGATGGGCTGAAACAATGCGCTGAGATTCTGCGCATGCAGAATTTCAGTTAACTCAGAGCACAACGAAATCTCTTCGTCGGCTTGAACCGGAAGAAAATCAATAATGGGCGAGGCGAGATTCATTCATAAAGCCTGATTGTCGCGGGAAGACAATCATGCCGTATGAATGTGACGCAAAGATGAAGCTGAATGATTCCAGTTTCACCTCTGCCGGGCCTGCTTTAGCCGAACTTGCCGGTGATGTAATCTTCCGTTTCGCGACGGCTAGGCTTGGTGAACATGGTGTCGGTATTGCCGAACTCAATCAATTCACCCAGGTACATATAGGCTGTGTAATCGGAAACGCGCGCTGCCTGTTGCATGTTGTGGGTAACGATGACGATGGTGTATTCAGTCTTGAGCTCGTGGATCAGTTCTTCCACGCGTGCTGTGGAAATTGGGTCCAGCGCCGAACATGGCTCGTCCAGCAACAACACTTCAGGCTTAACGGCGATGCCGCGCGCGATGCAAAGGCGTTGCTGTTGACCGCCGGAAAGACTGGTACCGCTTTGATCCAGCTTGTCTTTCACTTCGTTCCAGATAGCCGCTTTATTCAATGCCCACTCCACGCGGTCGTTCATCTCGGATTTGGACAGGTTTTCATACAATTTGATACCGAACGCCACATTGTCGTAGATAGACATCGGGAACGGTGTCGGTTTCTGGAACACCATGCCAACTCTGGCACGCAGCAGATTGAGATCTTCTTTCTTATCCAGCACATTGCGTCCATCCAGCATGATCTCGCCTTCTATACGCATGTTTGGGTAAAGCTCATACATGCGGTTAAAGGTTCTGAGCAAAGTGGATTTACCGCACCCGGATGGGCCGATGAAAGCGGTGACCTGCTTGCCGGGGATCTGCAGATTGATATTCTTGAGCGCGTGAAATTTACCGTAGTAAAAGTTCAAATTCTGAATCGAGATTTGGGTATTGTTTTCCATCATAATTCCCTGAATTACAGTTATAAGAGTTTAAGTTCCGGTATTAATTACCGGTATTGCTCTTGAATATGGATCTTGCCAGGACGTTCAGTCCAAGCACGAATAAAGTAATAAGTAACGCTCCAGCCCACGCCAGGTCGTGCCAATCTACATAAGGGCTCATCGCGAACTGGAAGATGATGACGGCCAAACTGGATATCGGTCCATTCATATTGGTGCTCATGAACTGGTTATTCAGCGCGGTGAACAACAACGGAGCAGTTTCCCCGAAGATACGCGCCACAGCCAGCAGCACACCGGTCAGAATGCCGGCACGGGCGGCGCGGTAAGAAACCATCACCACCACTTTCCACTGAGGCGATCCGAGAGCAGCAGCGGCTTCACGCAGGCTACTGGGAACCAGTTGCAGCATGTTCTCAGTAGTACGCACGACTACCGGCAGCACAATCAGAGCCAGAGCGACAGCACCTGCCCAACCTGAAAAATGTCCCATGCGATGCACCATGACCGAATAAACAAACAGACCGATGACGATAGAAGGTGCGGATAGCAAGATATCGTTGATAAAGCGGGTGGCAGGGGCTAGCCAACCTGTGCGGCCGAATTCGGCAAGGTAAGTACCGGCAAGTATGCCTGTCGGCGTACCGATAAGCGTCGCTACTAATACCATCATCAGGCTGCCGTAAATCGCATTGAGCAACCCACCTGCACTGCCTGGCGGCGGCGTATTCATGGTGAAAGTCTTAACCGTGACTCCGGCAAAACCGTGGCTGAACAAGGTGAACAATATCCACGCAAGAAAAAACAATGCGATGCCTACCGTTAGCAGGGAAAGAGTCAGATTGACGCCGTTGATGACGCGACGTTTCAGGTAAAGACTTTTGTCGATGTTCATGATTGTTTACCTTCTTGTGCTGCCAGTTTGATCAACAGCAGTTTTGCCAATGCCAGAACGATAAAGGTAATGACGAATAGCAGCAGCCCTAGAGTAATCAGTGACGAGCTGTAGACATCGCCTACAGCTTCGGTGAATTCATTGGCGAGTGCGGATGAAATGGTGTTACCCGGCATTAGCAATGAAGCTGAAAGGTCGTGCGCATTACCGATGACAAAGGTGACCGCCATGGTTTCGCCCAAAGCGCGGCCAAGACCTAGCATGATGCCGCCGACCACACCGATCTTGGTATAAGGCAGCACTACTTTCCACACTACCTCCCAAGTGGTCGAGCCTAATCCATAGGCAGATTCTTTTAGCAGAGGCGGTACGATTTCGAACACGTCGCGCATCACCGAGGCAATGAACGGAATGACCATCACTGCCAGGATCAAGCCGGCAGTCAGCATGCCTATGCCCATGGCAGGGCCTTGGAATATGGGGCCGATAAAAGGTAGCGCTCCCAGATGATCGTTGACCCATGGTTGAATATTATCGGCGAACCAGGGAGCGAATACGAACAGGCCCCACATACCGTAAATAATGCTGGGGATACCGGCCAGCAGTTCCACAGCGATACCCAAAGGTCTTTTTAGCCACTTCGGACAGAGTTCGGTAATGAATAAGGCAACCCCGAAGCTCACAGGGACACCTATGACCATCGCAATAGCGGAGGTAACCAGTGTTCCATAGATAGGCACTAGAGCGCCGAACTGAACAGTGACAGGATTCCAAGTGTCGCTAGTAATAAAGCCGAAGCCGAAGGCTTTAAGGGCTGGAACACTGCCGATCAGCAGCGTCAGCAGAATGCCGAAAAGCAAAAAGAAAACGAGAAAAGCAAAAAAACGTGTGGTATTGCGGAATACTTTATCCCAAAAAGCACCCCAGTTCGTACTTTTCTGATTCATGGTCGGTTGTACTGTGGTCATTTTATGTAGGTCATGCCGAGGTTATTTTATGCACAGATTGAGATAACGTATTATAAATGCGGGGGCAGTTTCGCCCCCGTCATTTTATAGCTAGATAGTGCTAAATTACTATGCTTTAAGGTGCAACAGCAGAGCCGTCCTTACCTTTTAAGTTTGCGCTCCAGTGGTCATGAATCTGCTTAACAGCACTGTCAGGCAATGGAACGTAGTCCAGATTCTCAGCCATCTTGTCGCCTTCGCTAAAGCCGAAGTTGAAGAACTTGAGCACTTCTTTACCGGAAGCAGGATTGTCTTGAACCTTGTGCATCAGGATAAAGGTTGCAGCTGCAATCGGCCAGGACTCTTTACCCGGTTCGTTAGTGAGGATTTCGTAAAAGCCAGGTGCTTTAGCCCAATCTGCGTACTTAGCTGCAGCTTGGAAAGATGCCAAACCAGGTTTAACGAACTCGCCGTCTTTGTTCTGCATCAAAACATAAGTCATGCCGTTTTGTTTGGCGTAGGCAAATTCTACATAGCCAATGGAACCCTTAACGCGTTGTACGTAAGAAGCAACACCTTCGTTACCTTTGCCGCCTATACCTGCCGGCCAGGAAATGGAAGTGTCGGCACCTACCTTGGTTTTCCATTCTTCGCTCACCTTGGACAGGTAGTTAGCGAAGTTGAAGGTGGTACCGGAGCCGTCGGAACGATGTACCACAGTGATGCTGATCGCAGGTAGTGCAGTAGTGGGGTTCAGTGCCTTGATTGCAGGATCGTCCCATTTGGTGATCTTCTTCAGGAAGATGTTAGCCAGCACTTCACCATTCAGACGCAGTTTGCCGGAGGTTACGCCTTCGATATTAACCACTGGAACTATCCCGCCCACAACGGCTGGAAATTGCATCAGGCCGTTTTTCTCTAACTCATCCGCCATAAGCGGCTTGTCGGAAGCACCGAAATCAACAGTCTTGCTTTCAATTTGCTTGATCCCGCCACCGGAACCTATGGATTGGTAGTTCAGCTTTACGCCGGTTTTGGCGTTATAAGCTTCAGCCCATTTGGCATAGATAGGGTAAGGGAAGGTTGCGCCTGCACCGGTGATTTCAACGGCATTGGCATTCATTGCAAAAGCTAGACCGGTCATTGCAACGACACCGGAGAGCACACGTACGATATTTCGCATTTAGAATAACTCCTACTGGTTTTAGATGTCATGCATGCTATTCCTCAATTATGACATTTTTGTGAAAATTTCTCAGAAGGGTTAAGTGAGAGATTATATTCAAGGGTTCCCTTAGCCTTAGAACAGGCAGGCACAGACTGGTATAATCGCTTTTTTTGAATCTGACCGGAATAGTCATGGAAGCCGAACACCTGAATGCCATCGCCCATCATCTGCAAGATATGCAGACGCGTAGTGCCGATTTACGGAGGTATCTTTGACTTCGACGGCAAACAAGAACGCCTGATTGAAGTCAATCAACTCGCAGAAGATCCTGCGATCTGGAATGATGCGGAAAAAGCCCAGAATCTGGGACGCGAGAAAAAATCGCTGGAAGCCGTAGTGCTTACTTTGCAAAACGTCGCCAATGGCCTGAAAGATGCGCAAGAGTTGTTCGAAATGGCGCGTGAAGAGAATGACGACGACACCTTGTTGGCCATCAAGTCCGATGCGGAGCTTATAGAGAAAGAAGTGGCACATCTGGAATTCCGCCGCATGTTTTCCAATGCCATGGATCCCAACAATTGTTTTATGGAATTCCAATCGGGTAGCGGCGGTACCGAAGCGCAGGACTGGGCGGGTATGTTATTCCGTATGTATTTACGCTACTGCGAACGCAAAGGTTTTGCAGTAGAAGTACTGGAAGAAACCGAGGGCGATATTGCCGGCATCAAAGGCGCATCCATAAAAGTTTCGGGAGATTATGCCTACGGTACTTTGCGTACCGAAAGCGGCGTGCACCGCCTGGTGCGTAAATCGCCGTTCGATTCTAATGCCAAACGCCATACCTCATTTGCCAGTGTGCAGGTTTTTCCCGAGGTAGATGATTCCATAGAGGTAGATATCAACCCTGCCGACCTGCGCATAGATACCTATCGCGCTTCCGGTGCAGGGGGCCAGCACATCAATAAAACCGATTCTGCGGTGCGTATCACCCATCTTCCCACCAATACCGTGGTGCAATGCCAGAACGACCGTTCACAGCACCGCAACCGCGCTGAAGCCATGGCAATGTTGAAAGCGCAGTTATATGCGTTAGAGTTACGCAAACGCAACGAAGAAAAACAAGCCTTGGAAGATGCCAAAACGGATATCGGGTGGGGACACCAGATTCGCAGTTATGTACTGGACCAGTCGCGCATCAAAGATCTGCGCACCAGTGTCGAGATCGGTAATACACAAGCGGTGCTGGACGGCGATCTTGACCCGTTCATCAGCGAGAGTTTGAAACAAGGGGTTTAAATTGAACGAGCAACCGGAACAAACAACAGTACAAGACGAGAATCATGTCATCGCCGAGCGTCGCGAAAAGCTAAAAGCAATACGTGAACAGGGCGTGGCTTTTCCCAATGACTTCAATCGCACGCATCTGGCGGGCGATCTGCATGCCGCCCATGCCGAAAAAAGCGGCGAAGAACTGGAAGTGCAACATATCCAGGTCGCCGTTGCAGGCCGCATGATGTTAAAGCGTGTGATGGGCAAAGCCAGTTTTGCTACCTTGCAGGACGTGAGCGGCCGCATCCAGTTATTCATTTCCAAAGAAGCCATAGGCGAAGAACTCTACGACGCTTTCAAAAAATGGGATATGGGCGACATTCTGGGTGCCGAAGGTGTGCTGTTCAAAACTAAAACCGGTGAGTTATCGGTGAAAGTGGACAAGTTGCGCCTGCTATCCAAATCTTTGCGTCCGATGCCGGAGAAGTTTCACGGTTTGAGCGACCAGGAAACCAAGTATCGCCAGCGTTATGTAGATCTGATGATGAGCGAGGAAACGCGTAATACCTTTATCGCGCGCAGCAAAATGGTCGCGGCGATCAGAGCGTTTATGTTACAGAATGCTTTTCTGGAAGTGGAAACACCCATGTTGCATGCCATCCCGGGAGGCGCTGCTGCCAAACCTTTTATGACGCATCACAACGCGCTGGATATGCAGATGTTCTTGCGCATCGCGCCGGAACTCTTCCTGAAGCGCCTGGTGGTCGGTGGTTTCGAGCGCGTGTTCGAGATCAACCGTAACTTCCGTAATGAAGGCTTGAGCGTACGGCATAACCCAGAATTCACCATGATGGAGTTCTATGCTGCCTATACCGATTATCAGTGGCTGATGGATTTTACCGAGCAGTGCATACGTACTGCGGCTATTGCCGCGCAGGGTACCGCGACAGTGGTTTATCAGGGGCGCGAAGTCGATCTGGCCAAGCCGTTCCAACGCCTTACTATCACTGGTGCCATTCAAAAATATGCGCGGCATTACAATGCCGCGCAGCTTGAAGATGTGACTTTCATCAAGACCGAACTAAAAAAATTCGGTGTCGAGCCGCTGGCTCACGCAGGTTTAGGTGCATTGCAACTGGCATTATTCGAAGAAACCGCCGAATCTCAATTATGGGAGCCGACTTACATCATTGACTACCCGGTCGAAGTGTCGCCGCTTGCGCGTGCCTCGGATGCGCATCCCGGCATTACCGAGCGTTTTGAGTTATTCATCACCGGACGGGAGATCGCCAACGGTTTTTCCGAGTTGAACGATCCGGAAGACCAGGCTGAGCGTTTCCGCAAACAAGTAGAAGCCAAAGATGCGGGCGACCAGGAAGCCATGCATTACGATGCCGATTATATTCGCGCATTGGAGTACGGCATGCCGCCAGCAGGTGGTTGCGGTATCGGCATAGACCGATTGGTGATGTTGTTGACGGATTCCCCCAGTATTCGCGACGTGATCCTGTTTCCGCAGATGCGCCCTGAATAGTATTGTTACTGCGCTTCAGGCGCAGTAATCGGTTGTACAAGTCCTAAAAATTTTGGCGAGGTGTTGCATTCTTGCAACACCTCGCCAAAACATATTCTGCTGTCATCTAGTTGTCATATTACCCCCCCAGAATGCCACGCATGCGAAACAGTTCGCTAGTCCATTCTTTATACTTAGGGGGTAACAAAATGCAATTCACTACCAAGCCACGCTTAATCGCGGTAGCTGTGACCAGCTTGTTTCTGCTGGGCATGACCACTGTCGCCAAGGCCGACTCGACCGACGATCTGTTGAGAAAGCTGCACGACAAGGGCATCTTGAATGATCAGGAATACAACGATTTCAATTCGACCCGCGATACGGAACAAGCAAAAAATGCTAGTGACAAAGCTAGCTGGAACAAGGGCAAGATCAAGATCGGTAGCTTTATCGATAACGCTACCATCTACGGCGATATCCGTGTCCGCTACGAACACCGCGATGGTGAAGACGATGCTATTGTCCAAAATTCTGAAAATCGTGATCGTGGTCGCTACAAGATCACTCTGGGTATCAAGACTGAAGCCGCCAACTTCTTCTACAGTGACCTTGCATTGGCTATGGGTGCCAATGGTCGTTCGGACAATGCCACTTTCGGTGGTACTAACGCAGCTGCCGGTGCGGATAACAAACAAGCATTGTTTGTGAAACGTGCCTTGATTGGTTGGCATGGGGTTGATTGGCTTACCGTTGAAGCCGGTCGCGTGTCAAACCCGCTCTACACGACTGAAATGGTGTGGGACAAAGACTTGAACATGGAAGGTTTGACGGAACAGCTCTCATATACTGTAGGTAATACAGAGCTGTTTGGTAACTTTGGACAGTCTCTGTATAACGGCGATGCGACAAACTTTGCCGGTCCTGGCACTACTACAGATACGCCTGATGCCTTCTTATTCGCGTGGCAGGCCGGTGCTAAGGTCAAGCTGAGCGATCAGTTATCTGCTAAAGCTGCTTTAACGCTTTACACGTATACGCACGATAAGAATGCAGTATCAGGAGGTGCGGTTTCGACAAACAGAGTATTTTCGCCGGGGATAGGTAATGGGGCAATAACTACGGGTACTACTGTAGGTGCGAACCTGGGGGCGATCAATGATTTGATGCCTCTTGAAATTCCGTTTGAGCTGAACTACAAAGCATCCAATACCTATACTGTTTCGGGTTTCGGTGATTTCGTCAAGAACCTTGATGGTGATGATCGTAAAAATGCAGCATGTACTGCTGGTGTTGTTGCAAGCTATAACGCTGCAACCAGGACTGCCGTCTGTAACGCCGGAACGGATGATATTGCATGGATGTTGGGCGCAGGTTTGAAGTATGCTCAAGGAAAAGAAGCTGCTGCAGGCGACTGGCAAGCCAGGATCTGGTGGCAAGATGTCGGCATCTACTCACTTGACCCGAATACCGTGGATTCCGATTTCATGGATTCGCGCTTGAATATGCAAGGTGTTGTCTTCAAAGCGCAATACAATGTCGAAGATAACGTCTTCTTTAACATCGCCGCAGGTCATGGTAGCCGTAAGAACAAGAGTCTGTCCGCCACCACGACCGCCGGTAACGACCTTAATATCAACATCGACGACTACAATCTGTATCAAATGGACCTGACCTACAAGTTTTAATAACCGGTCATCCTAAGTATCTCCAAAGCACAGTTTTCACCGTGCAACCTAAAAAGCCCGCTCTTGTAGCGGGCTTTTTTTTGTCGCTAAAGCTTCATGCGTTTTTAACTTTTCTGTAACTTGCCCCAGCTAAATTGCAAACATATTGTTAGAGAAAGGGCACAAGTATGTTGCAACAAATTTCCCAGGTTGCCTTACAGCATGAAAAACCATCGCTTTATTTCAGTTTTGCCAGATCTCCTGGCGAAGTCGCCGAAGCGCAAAAATTGCGTTACAAGGTATTTGCTGAAGAAATGGGCGCACAGCTTGACGGTCACGACGGCCTAGATAAAGACGGTTTCGACGCATTTTGCGAACACTTACTGGTGCGCGATTCAGATAGCGGCGAAGTGGTTGGTACTTATCGCATCATGGATCCCTACATGGCGAATGAGGCAGGTGGTTACTACTCTGCTGGAGAGTTCGACCTGTCACGCTTGATGCATTTATCGCCGTCCATGGTGGAAGTCGGTCGTTCCTGCGTACATCCGGATTATCGCTGCGGCTCGACCATCAGCCTTTTATGGGCAGGTTTAGCCAAGTACATGTTGACACACAAGTATGAGTATCTGATCGGTTGCGCCAGCATGGGCATGGCAGATGGCGGACATCAGGCAGCGAGTCTGTACCGTAGTATCAAGGAGAAATATCTGGCTCCGTTGGAATATCGCGTGTTCCCGCACTGCCCATTACCTTTGGAAGCGCTTCAACAAGATGTGATGACGGCCTGCCCACCCCTGCTGAAAGGCTATTTGCGCTTAGGTGCTTATATTTGCGGAGACCCGCATTGGGATGCTGATTTTAATACAGCGGATTTTCTGGTGATGTTGCCGATCTCACGTATGAACCCGCGTTATGCAGAGCATTTCATGAAGTAAATCAGCACGCATCGTTTTCGCCTCCCCCCTCGCCCGCTTTATAGCGGGTATTTTTTTGGGGGCTAATTTGATACGGGGAAGGTTATTGTTCTATCGGCATCTTGTTGTATGCATCCAATGCCGCGATCTTGTAGGTTTCTGCCAGCGTTGGATAGTTGAAGACGGTGTTCACAAAATATTCCAGCGTACCGCCCATCACCAACACTGCCTGGCCGATGTGTATCAACTCCGTCCCTGCCTCGCCTATGATATGCACGCCGAGCAGCTTACGATCTTTCAGGCCGAACAATAGCTTTAACAAGCCATCGTCCAGACGCAATATCTGTCCGCGCGCTGTTTCTCTAAAACGTGCAATACCGACTTCATAAGGGATATTAGCGGCGGTGAGTTCTTGTTCGGTAGCGCCGACCATACTGATTTCCGGGATACTGTAAATGCCGAAAGGAAAGTGGTTGGGCACTGCAGCCACAGATTTGCCAAACGCATGGCATGCAGCTACCCGGCCTTGTTCCATCGAAGTGGATGCTAGGCTAGGGAATCCGATAACGTCGCCTACAGCATAGATGTGCGGCACTTCCGTAGCGTAGTTCGCATCCACTTTGATGCGCCCACGATTATCAGCGGATAGACCGGCATTCTCCAATTTCAACCTTTCCGTGCAACCGACCCGTCCAGCCGCATACATCACTAGGTTGGACTTGATGATTTTTCCGCTTTCCAGCTTGACTTCGACATCGCCGTCAGCGGTTTTTTTGACTTCTGCGACGGTTTCCCCCAAGCGTAACGTTACAGCTCGATGGCGTAAACCATAGGCGAGTTCATCCACAATTTCCTTATCGAGGAATTCCAGCATATTGGGACGTCCGTCTATGATATTCACGTGCACATCCATGGCGCTGAATATCGAAGCGTATTCCACGCCGATCACACCTGCACCCACAATGGTAAGGCTGCGTGGGATCTTTTTCAGTTTCAGGATGCCATCGCTATCAATAATGGTTTCGTCGTCGAAAGGAATGATTTTCGGACGTAATGGCGCGGTGCCGACAGCGATAACAATACGTTCGGACGTATATTTAACGAAGTCGCCTTCAGGAGTCGCTACTTCAATAGTGTTCGCATCAACGAACGAGCCCCAACCATGGATAGTGGTCACACCATTGCGAGCTAATTGATGCTCGATCACTGTGACCTCATTGCGAATGGTGATTTCCAGACGCTGCATCAGATCGTCTATGGTGAGATGTTGCTTCAGGCGATAGCTATGCCCGTAGAGTCCGCGTTGGGTCCATCCCGTCAGGTACAGCACAGCTTCGCGCAGAGTTTTACTGGGAATCGTGCCGGTATGCACGGTAACGCCGCCGATGACGCGGAGACCTTCAATGATCGCCACGCTTTTACCCAGTTTCGCGGCTTGGATCGCGGCTCTCTTACCGCCAGGTCCGCTACCGATGACGAGGATGTCGAATTGCTGATGCATGTTGCTGTTCTCCGCTTTCATTGCGTAAATAATGAGCTGCCAGATTACGCAATTCGCATAGTCCTCGCAAGCGACTCCGGGTACTGGTACAAAAGAAAGATTACTTAACGACGCACCATGCTAACGGGTCCAGCGGTACGCTTTTGTGACGTAGTTCAAAATACACCCCAGATTCTGGATTGCCGCCGCTATTACCGACAGAGGCAACGGTATCGCCAGGTTTAACCTCATCGCCTACGCGCTTCAGGAGTGCCTGATTGTTGCCATATAGACTCATATAACCGTCGCCGTGGTCCACGATCAATAAATTACCGAATCCGCGCAACCAGTCGGCGAACACCACGCGCCCGCTGGCGATGGAATGAACCTCATTGCCTTCGGATGCCTTGATGAATAGACCTTTCCAGGAGATGCCGGTCTCTGCCCGGGCCGCACCGAATTTATTGGTGACATCCCCTTTTGTTGGCAGTCTTAGCTTACCGCGCAATGCGGCGAAAACACCGCTGTCCTGCGTTTCGTCGGGGATGGCATCGTTATGCTGTGTGGATTCCGGTTCGGCCGATGGCGTTGAAACGTTGTTGTCGGATTTCTTCTTTGATTTTTTCGGCGTTTTGGGAACGATCCTGGCCAGTCGCTCCAGCAGGTCTGAGAGACGTTTTTCGTCGCGCTGTAATTTGGAAATCTCACCGCGCTGCGACTGGATCTTCGCGGCGAGTTGCTGCATCACGTTCTTATGTTCGGCTTTTTCTTTTTGCAGATCCTGCTTTGCACTTTCTTGCTGCGATTTAAGTTGGGCAACTTCCTTGAGCGTTGCTTCGGTCTTATCGTTCAGTTCGGCCACATGCCCCAGATTTTTGCGTAACGCCGCGATCATCTTGCTGCGTGCGCTGGCGATATAGCGAAAGTATTGCAGATTGCGTTCTACCGTATTTGGATCTTTCTGTTCCAGCAAAATACGCAAATAGCCTTGCTCCCCAGCTAGGCGTTGACGGTAGAGCTGCTCTCCCAAAAGCCGTTGTTGCTCGGCTATGGTGTTTTGCAATACCGATTGCTTCTGGTTAAGGTCATTAAGTGTGGATACATTGGCTTTTTGTTGCTGACGCAGTTCAAGCAGTTTGAGATTGGCTTCGCTGATCGCCTGCTCGCTTTGCTTCAACGCATCGGCAGCTTCGTCATGGGCACCTTCGTTGTGATCCAATTCCTGCTTCAGGCTTTCGATACGTTCTTGTAAGTCCTTGAGAGACTCCTTAGACGGTGCATCTTTAGGCGGTGCATTTTTAGCAGGTGCGGCTTGAAGAGTTAGTCCCCAAACGAGTAATGACAGGCAGAAACCGGTCTTAAATAAACTCAACAAGCGATTTCCCCGTCATTTCCGTAGGCTGCGGAACATCCATTAACCGTAGCAGAGTAGGTGCGATATCCTTAAGCGCGCCGCTTTCGGCTATACGTGCCGGGCGTCCGATATAGATAAACGGCACGAGATTGGTTGTATGTTGAGTGTGCGGTTGATGGTGGATGGGGTCATCCATGGCTTCCGCATTGCCATGATCTGCCGTGATGATGATCTCTCCGCCTTTCTGCTGCATTGCAGTGACCACGCGGCCAACACAGGTATCCAGAGTTTCAATGGCTTCGATCGCAGCATCCAGATCGCCGGTGTGCCCCACCATGTCGGCATTGGCGAAGTTACAGATGATGGCGTCGTACTTACGAGTGGCAATGGCTTCCACTAGTTTGTCGGTGACTTCCGGTGCGCTCATTGCCGGTTGCAGATCGTAAGTGGCGACTTTGGGCGAAGGCACCAGAATACGGTCTTCGCCGGGGTAAACGGTTTCCTTGCCGCCATTGAAGAAGAAGGTGACGTGCGGATACTTTTCCGTCTCCGCGATACGCAACTGCTTCAATCCCTGTCCGGAAATATACTCACCGAAACTATTGTGGATCTCCTCTGGCGCGAATACTACCTTTGCTTGCGGATAGTCATAGCTGTATTGAGTCAGCGTGTAATAACCCCCAAGTTTGGGAACGCGCGATCTGACAAAGCCGTCAAACTTGGCATCCAATAACGTAGTGGTCAGTTCACGCGTGCGATCCGAGCGGAAGTTCATGAACACGACCACATCCCCGTCTTGAACGGTGACTGCTTGCTCCCCAACTGGAATGATGCACGTGGCTTTAACGAATTCATCGTTCTCGTCCCTGGCGTAAGCTGCTTGCAGCCCGGCTTGCGCACTGCTTGCAGTGAATTCGCCTTGACCTTCCACAATCAACTTGTAAGCGGTCTCTACGCGCTCCCAGCGCTTATCCCTATCCATCGCGTAATAGCGGCCGACGATAGATGCGATGCGGCCTGTTCCAAGCTCGGCCATGACATCTTCCATGCGCTTCAGATAGCGCTCAGCGCTTCGCGGCGGCGTGTCGCGGCCATCTAAGAATGCATGCAGATAGACTTTTTTCAGGCCGGCATCGGCGGCCAGTTTCAATAAGGCCTGCAAATGATTTTCATGACTGTGAATGCCCCCATCCGACACTAGCCCAAAAATATGCAGAGCATGATCTTTGGCTTTGGCGACAGCATCTTGCAGTACGGGGTTACGGTAGAAGCTGCCATCCAGGATGGAGTTGTTGATGCGATCGAACTCCTGTACCACCATGCGTCCGGCACCCATATTCAGATGGCCGACTTCGGAATTACCCATTTGCCCGTCCGGTAAACCCACGTAATGCTCAGAGGCATTGATCAGGGTATGCGGATGGCTGCTGAGGATTTTGTCGAAGTTAGGCTTGCGGGCCCGTGCAATGGCATTGTCCGGGGTGTCGTCTCCGTGGCCGAAGCCATCGAGAATGATCAATAATACGGGTGTGGTTGACATGGTATGGCTTACAATCTGCTATTGAATTAAACGAATCTATTACTATATTAGAACACTCAGCCAAATTTTTGCGGGACTTTAAACAATTTCATGTCAGAAATCACTATGTATTCCACAGCCGTTTGCCCTTATTGCATCAATGCAGAGAGGTTGCTGCGCAGCAAAGGCGTGACCGAGATCAACAAGGTTCGCGTCGATCTCGAACCTGAAAAACGGGTGGAAATGATGCAGCGCACGGGTAAGCGCACAGTACCTCAGATTTATATCGGCGAACATTATGTCGGCGGATTCCAGGAATTGTACGCATTGGACAAAGCCGGAGAGCTTAACGAGCTATTGGCCGTTTAATTGTCATATTCAAACTAACTACAAGCGGCTAAAATGCCGCTTGTTTTTATCTAACGAATTTCTCACTAATAGATATTGATCCATCACACAGGAAATCATCATGGCCGAAGAAAATCAGCAGGCAAATCCTCAGGAAACCGCGCAATCCGTATTCAATATTGAAAAAATCTACGTAAAGGATTTGTCGCTGGAGATTCCCAATGCACCGCAAGTCTTTTTGCAAAAAGACGCTCCGCAAGTGAGCATAGAGTTGCAAAACAAGGCGAGCATGGTGGATGACGGCATTTATGATGTCGTGTTGACCATTACTGTAACTGCCAAAATTGAAGATAAAGTGGCATTTCTGGTGGAAGTGGCGCAAGCCGGTATCTTTCAAGTACGCAACGTGCCGCAAGAGGCGATTGACGGACTCATGAGCGTGACTTGTGCCAATATTCTTTTCCCTTACGCTCGCGAAGCGGTGTCGGATATGGTGACTCGTGCAGGTTTCCCGCCGGTAGTGCTTAACCCGATCAATTTCGAAGCGATCTTCATGCAGCAGAAACAGCAACAAGAGGCTGCACCGCAGGCGCCTTCGCAACTTAATTAAAATGAAAGTAGCCGTTCTCGGGGCCGGTGCATGGGGTACGGCTCTCGCTATCCAGATCGCGCGTGAGCATCAAGTATTGTTGTGGACGCGCAATCAGGATCATTTGCAGGAGATGCGCCAAACGCGGATGAACCGACGCTATTTGGGCGATTTCCCCTTTGCGGATTCCTTGCAGATCGAATCGGACTTCAATACAGCGATCCGCGATGCAGATATCATTCTGGCAGCTGTTCCTACGAATGGTTTACGCGAAACGTTACGTAACATCCGTTTGGTCGGCGGCAACAAACCTGTGGTTTGGGCATGTAAGGGGTTGGAAGCATCCAGCGCCAAGTTATTGTACGAAGTAGCGCAAGAAGAACTGGCCGCCGATGCACCGTGGGGCATATTGTCAGGCCCCAGTTTCGCCGAGGAAGTAGCGCAAGGCTCGCCTACGGCAATCACCGTGGCATCCAGCGATGAAAATCTGGCGCATGATTTCGCGACCGCCTTGCATGGCGGCAATCTGCGTGTCTATCACACCACCGATGTCATCGGTGTCGCCGTCGGCGGCGCGCTGAAAAACGTCATCGCCATCGCTTCCGGCATCTCCGATGGGATGGGTTTCGGCCTGAATGCGCGTGCCGCTTTATTGACGCGCGGCCTGGCCGAGATCACCCGTTTCGGCGTAGCGCTGGGCGGTAAAGCTGAGACGCTGATGGGCTTGGCAGGCGCCGGTGACTTGATTCTGACTGCAACCGGTAATTTGTCGCGTAACTACAAAGTCGGTCTGCATCTTGCGAAAGGCGAAACTCTGGAACAGATACTAGCAGCACTGGGTCACGTAGCCGAAGGCGTAAGTACAGCACGCGAGGTGGGACGCCGTGCCGCTACCATGGGCGTGGAAATGCCCATCACCAACCAGGTCAACCGGGTCATCTCCGAAGGCCTGTCGCCCAGAACCGCTGTGGAAAACCTGCTGGGGCGCGAGCAAAAGCCGGAGAATTAAGCTCCTCCGCTGAAGCCTAGCTGTCTCCAGGCTTCGTATACCAACACCGCTGCCGTATTAGAAAGATTCAAGCTTCTACTATTGGCCTGCATGGGCAAGCGCAATCTTCTCTCCGGCGCAAAACTTTCCAGTATGTCTTGAGGCAACCCACGAGTTTCCGGGCCTAATACAAAGCTATCGCCTGCAGCGTATTCAATACGATCATACTGTGTCGAGCCGCGCGTACTGACCGCGAAAATCCTGCTGCCTGCGAGTGTAGCCAGACAATCCTCCCAGTTCTCGTGCACTTTCATCTCGGCATATTCGTGATAATCCAACCCAGCGCGCCGCAGTTTTTTATCCTCCAGCGGGAACCCCAACGGCTTCACCAAGTGCAGAGCCACGCCTGTATTAGCGCACAGGCGGATGATATTGCCGGTGTTCGGTGGAATCTCGGGTTGGAAAAGAATTAAATTAAACATGAGGTAAGGTGCGCGCGACGACCCAGCATTCTACCCTCGTAGCGCCAGCTTTCTTTAGGGTTTTTGCCAGTTCATTGAGGCTGGCACCGCTGGTCATGATGTCGTCTACCACAGCGATGCGCTTGCCACGTAGGTTGATGTTTGCAGTATCGTTTACTGCAAATACGCCTTTCACGTTCTTTGCCCGCTTGTTTAACGGCAGGCTGGCCTGAGGTTCTCCATGACGCAAACGAATTACGCTGTTCGTCGATAGTTGACATGATGTATGGCGAACAATACGGCGACTTATTTCCATGGCTTGATTGAAGCCGCGTTCCTGTAATCGTTGCGGATGTAGGGGCATGGGAATCAATAAATCGGGCAAGTCGTGGTGTTCGAGCGAGCTCATGAGGCCATTGGCAGCGATTTCAGCTACGCTGAGCTCGCCTCTATATTTCAGCGCTCTAAGCAACGCATCCATAGGAAATACAAAATTGAAAGCGGCGATGGTGGCATCGAAAGCAGGCGGGTGCTGCAAACAGCTGCCGCAAATTTCAGCGTTGAAGGTGGGTAATGCGCACACTGGGCAACTCGCTTTGGAGAGAGCTGGCAGGTCATGCAGGCAAGCATTGCATAAGGGTTTATTACCGCTACCTTCATCGCATAGCAGGCAACGTTGCGGTAGCAGTGTTTGAATGATTTTTAAGCAGTTGTCAAAAAATTGCATGTGTTTTAATTGACTAATACAATAGAGCCCGTGATTCATTATAGAGAATTAATGCCATGAACAACGTTTCCGATCTTCCTATAGACCAGAAAACAAACTATCAAACCGCACAAAAGTGGAGTGTGGCTGATATCGTCGCTCTCTTCGATATGCCGTTTTCCGATTTGATACATCGTGCCCAGACTATACATCGTCAGCATTTCGATCCCAACGAAGTTCAAGTAAGTACCTTGCTATCCATCAAAACCGGCGGTTGCCCTGAGGATTGTGGTTATTGCCCGCAAGCTGCGCGCTACCACACCGGCGTCGAGAACGAAGACCTGATGGCCTTGGATGATGTGATCGCCGCTGCTCGCAATGCCAAAGAAAAAGGCGCCAGCCGTTTTTGCATGGGTGCTGCCTGGCGCGGCCCTAAGCAAAAAGATCTGGAGCCGGTGATGAAAATGATCGCCGAAGTGAAAGCAATGGGTTTGGAAACCTGTGCCACATTGGGCATGCTCAAGGAAGGCCAGGCGGAGCAATTAAAAGAGGCCGGCCTGGATTATTACAACCACAATCTTGATACCGCGCCGGAGTTCTATGGTGAGGTGATTAGCACCCGTACTTATCAGGACCGGCTGGATACATTGGAACAGGTACGCGAGGCGGGGATGAACGTATGCTGCGGCGGTATCGTAGGTATGGGAGAGTCAAGAAACCAGCGCGCCGGTTTGATCGCTCAGCTGGCAAACATGGCAACACCGCCTGAATCTGTGCCCATCAATCTGTTGACGCAAGTCGAAGGCACACCATTATGCGGTACTGAACCGCTGGATGACTTTGAGTTCATCCGTACCGTGGCGGCTGCACGCATCACCATGCCGGCCTCTCATGTGAGATTGTCCGCCGGACGCAGCCAGATGAGCGATACCATGCAGGCCCTATGCTTCATCGCAGGGGCTAATTCGATCTTCTACGGCGAGAAATTGCTGACCACAGGTAATCCGGACACTGATGCCGACCAGGAATTATTCGACAAACTGGGCATACGTCCGGAAGGGGTTTGACCCTCCGTTCGGTCGCGGCTAATTTCGTTGTCTTTATATGCCCCTTTGCAACAGGAGCTAGATCAGCGCAAAGTCGCCGGTTCTTTGCGCCGTCGCCGTTTGCTGGAAAGCATGCAAGGCACGCATATCAAAGTGGACGGGCGCGATGTGCTGTCGTTTTGTAGTAACGATTACCTAGGCCTGGCTGCCCATCCAGCCGTTATTGATGCTGTGAAGCATGCTGCTGATACCAGCGGTGCAGGTAGCGGTGCCTCCCATCTCATCACCGGACATCATCAACTTCATCATCAACTGGAACAGGCCTTGGCGGATTTTGTACGCCTGCCGCAGGCCTTACTGTTCTCCACCGGCTATATGGCAAACATGGGCGTAGTAACGGCGTTGATGGGGCGTGATGATGCCGTATTTGCGGACAAGCTGAACCATGCATCGCTGAATGATGCCGTGGTGTTGTCCAGAGCGGAGTTCAAGCGCTATCAGCATCAAGACATGCGTGCGCTGGAAAAGCTGCTTGCTGCATCCCAAGCGCGGAGAAAATTAGTATTGGCCGACGCGGTATTTAGCATGGACGGCGATATTGCTCCGGTGCCGGAAATGCTGTCCTTATGCGAAAAGTATGATGCCTGGCTGATGTTGGATGATGCCCACGGTTTCGGTGTTCTGGGTGCCGAAGGGCGTGGCGTATTGCAGCATTTTAATGTACAGAGCCCGCGTATCATTTACATGGCGACGCTGGGAAAAGCCGCTGGTGTAGCAGGCGCGTTTGTGGCAGGGGAAAGTGCTTTGATCGAATATTTGATCCAAAACGCCCGCACCTATATTTATACGACAGCCATTCCGCCTTTATTGTCCGCAGGCTTGCTCGCCAGCTTAGAAATCATTGCGCAAGAGGAGTGGAGA
This sequence comes from Methylophilaceae bacterium, assembly GCA_036561085.1. Taxonomy (GTDB): domain Bacteria; phylum Pseudomonadota; class Gammaproteobacteria; order Burkholderiales; family Methylophilaceae; genus CAILHX01. The sequence continues at coordinate 31,603 of DATBPY010000148.1, forward strand.
CGTGAGCGTTTACTTGCGCTGATATCCAGTCTGCGTAGCGGCTTGTCTGACTGCAATTGGAAACTGGAAGCATCTTCCACGCCTATTCAACCGCTCATCATCGGTAGCAATGATGATGCGATGAATGCCAGCGAAGCACTATTGCAACGAGGAATATTGGTTCCGGCGATCCGTCCGCCCACCGTGCCTACAGGTACCGCACGCTTGAGGATTTCCCTGTCTGCGGCACATACGCTGGAGGATGTCGGCATGCTGGTGGATGCGTTGCGAGAGATTTGCTAAAGATGTCTATCCATGTCGAAACGGTGGGTTCAGGCCGTGATTTGGTTTTATTACATGGCTGGGGAATGCATGGCGGGGTTTGGGATCCGGTGAAATCTTTGCTGGCGCGGAATTTTCGCCTGCATCTGATCGATATGCCGGGGTTCGGCTATAGCGCAGATGCTATGTCGAAGCCTTACACCATGCAACATTTAGTCGAACAAATGACGCAAAGCGTGCCGGAGAAAATCCTGTTATGCGGTTGGTCGATGAGTGGGCAAATAGCCATGCAATGGGCATTGCAACAACCCGAACAATTAGAGCGGTTGGTATTGGTGAGCACTACACCAAAATTTGTTAATTCATCAGATTGGGGTCATGGTATTCAACAGGAAGTGTTCGATCGGTTCGCTGATAGTATTCAACGCGATTATCAACCCGCCATGACACGTTTCCTTACGTTGCAAGCACAAGGTGGCGATAACGCCCGCGAAACGATGCGTGAACTGAAGCAACATTTCTTTCAACGGCCGGCACCTTCTTTACAGGCTTTAGAGGCCGGCTTGGCGTTGCTGCAAAATAACGATCTACGACATGACGTTGCCGACATCAAAGTACCCACGCTCATCATGCATGGCGCGCGCGACCGGGTAGTTCCTGCGGCGGCGAGTAGCTGGCTGGCAGCGCAAATGAACACTGGGTTGGAAGTGCAGAAAAATGCATCACATGCGCCGTTCTTATCGCATCCCGAGTGGTTCGCCGACACTTTGATCAAGTATCTGCAATGAACGAAATAGACGAATATAACCTGGATAAAAAACGGGTCCGGCGCGCATTTAGCCGTGCCGCTGCTTCCTATGATGCGGCCGCGGTGTTGCAGCGTGAAGTGCTGGAACGCATGCTGGAACGCTTGGATGTCGTCGCCCTCAAGCCGCAATACATATTGGATGCAGGTTGCGGGACGGGTCAGGGAGGCAGACGTTTGGCTGCCCATTACCGCAACAGCCAAGTATTGGCATTGGATTTTTCCCTGCCCATGCTGCAAACCGCACAACAAAAACTATCCTGGATACCACGCAATTTGGGCAAACGTCACCGCTTCATCTGCGGAGATATCGAAGCATTACCGATACAAACGGGAAAGCTGGATCTGATATGGTCGAACCTGGCATTGCAATGGTGTAATGATCTGGATGCGGCTTTCAGCGAGATGCAGCGGATACTGCAACCGGAAGGTTTGCTCATGTTCAGCACTTTTGGGCCGGATACTTTGATGGAATTACGCGAGGCCACAAATAACAGCCATACTCATGTAAGCCGATTTATCGATATGCACGACATCGGTGATGCCTTGGTGCGCGCCGGATTTTCTGCGCCGGTGATGGATGTAGAGAGGTTCACTCTTACTTATGACAATGTGTTGGATGTGATGCGTGACCTTAAAGCGATAGGCGCCAATAATGCCACTGCGGGTCGCGGGCGCGGGTTGGAAGGCCGAGCTTTCCTGAGCAGACTGCAGGAAAATTACGAAGCTTTCCGGCAACCGGATGGCAAACTGCCTGCTACATTTGAAGTGGTCTACGGCCATGCATGGAAGCCTAAACCCAATTTGCCGGATGGGCTGCACCCCGTGACTTTCACCCCAAGAAAATGAGTAAAGCGTACTTCATTACAGGCACCGATACCGGCATCGGTAAAACTCATGTGGCGTGCGCTTTATTGCATGCTTTCGCTGCCAAGGGTCGCCACGTGGTAGGCATGAAACCCGTCGCTGCCGGTTGTGACGACAACGGCCTGTATGAGGACGTACAGAAGCTACAAGCCGCCAGCAACATACGGGCGGAGATGGCACATATCAATCCATATCGATTCCCGCCAGCCATTGCACCGCATATTGCTGCGGAACAGGCGGGTGTGGAAATCTCGTTCGCGCCTATCGTCGAAGCATTTAAAGTATTGCAACAACAGGCGGATGTGGTCATCGTCGAAGGCGCGGGCGGTATTGCCGTGCCCTTGAACCTGAATAGCAGGCAGGATATGGGCGATTTGGCGCTAGTGCTCGATATTCCCGTGATTCTGGTGGTGGGTATGCGTCTGGGTTGCCTCAACCATGCTCTGCTGAGTGCGCAGGCTATAGAACGTAAAGGTTTACATCTGGCAGGCTGGGTGGCTAATTACCTTACTTCGGATATGCCGGTAGCCGCAGACAATGAAAAGACCTTATTACACCTGCTGAAAGCTCCATTTCTCGGTGCTGTACCTTATTCGACGGCTTTATCTGTAGCGGCCTCAGGCTATTTAGAGCTTGCAAAAATTACCTGAACGAGTTGTATAATCGCGCATAATCAAAAATTCATTTCAGTTTCTATAAATCAGAGCAAAAAAGGATACCTGAATCATGAGTCAACCGCTTGAATCGCTAGCGCAGAATCTGACGCTACGTAAGCAATTCACTATTGTTTCCATCGTTGCTGTCGCGGTGTTCATTATCCGCTTGTTCCATCCTGCAGTCGTTGAAACTATTATCCTGGTGGCACTGAATGTGATCATTGCGCAATGGTTCGCAGTCAATGCGCATCGCCGTTCAGAAGCGATCGCCAAAGCATTGCAAACCATGGCGGCAGGCGATATGTCGCAAAAATTCCATCTTGCAGGTAAGGATGACTTCTCTATTTTGGCGACCGAGTACGATCGCGCACGTGCCGGTACAGCGAGTCTCATTCAAAGCGTGCGCAGCACCGCAATGGACTTGGACGCGGCTTCCGCGGAAATGAGCCAGATCGTGATGCGCGCCGAGTCCGCGATCACCAGCCAAGGCACGCATACCAACCAGATCGTGGATAGCATCGTGCATCTGGCAGACCATACCAAAGACGTCTCTTCGCAAGCCAAACAAGTGGTGGCAGCAGCGCGCGAGGCAAATAATGCCGCGGTGAATGGCAGTCAGGTGGTAGGCAAGACCATCAGTTCTTTGGAACATATCTCCACCGATGTGCGCGGTATCGCCGAATCGATATCCTCTCTACAAGAAGAGATCGGCAAGATCAGTTCAGTGATGCAAGTGATCCGCGAAATCTCGGAGCAGACCAATCTGTTGGCGCTGAATGCGGCGATCGAGGCAGCGCGTGCCGGTGAAGCCGGACGCGGATTCGCGGTGGTGGCCGATGAAGTACGTAACTTGTCGCAACGTACCGGTAAATCCACGGAGGAGATCGGCAAGATCATCACCAGTCTGCAAGACAAAGCGCAAGCCGTTTCTCAAACAGTGCAGGAAAAGCAGGAAGAAGCCATATCGGCGGCTGCCAATGCCAAAGTGGCGGATGATGCACTGCATGGTATCGTCAACTATGTTGAAAAGATCGTCGGCATGTCGGATACCATCGCTACTTTGGCAGCAGATCAAGAAGTTTCAGCCGGAGGCATCAACAAAGCGGTGTCCTACATCGGCGACCTGTCGCAAAAAACAGCAGAAGAGGCCAGCGCTTTCCACGAAATGGCAGAAAATGTACGCGGCAAGGCACAGCATCTGAATTCACTGGTATCGAAGTTCAAGCTTTGATCTGAGAGACCCCAATAAAAAAGGCAGCTTAAGCTGCCTTTTTTATTGGGGTAAATTCCCAAACCTTTATCCTGCTGCCTGGACCGGAATATCGCGGCGCTTATCTTTGATACGGTTCATGGCATCTACATAAACCAGCTCCGGTTGGTATTTTTCCAGTTCGATCTCGTTGTAAACCGCATAAGTGGCAATGATCAGAATATCGCCCGCTTGTGCCTTGCGTGCCGCCGCACCATTCACTGAGATCACGCCGGAATTACGCTGGGCACGGATAGCATAGGTGGTGAAGCGTTCGCCGTTGCTCACGTTATAGATCTCAATTTGCTGGAACTCGCGTATGTCGGCTGCTTCCAGCAGCGTTTCGTCAATGGCGCACGAACCTTCATAGTCCAGCTCCGAGTGCGTCACGCGCACGCGGTGTAACTTGGATTTGAGCATGGTTCTTTGCATGGTTTTTGCCGGACAATAAAAAGTGAATTATATCTCAAACTCGATATTGTCTATGAGACGGGTTTTCCCTAGCCTTGCAGCACCCAGCGCCACTAGTTTTTTATCGTCTTTAGTTGCTATGCCTAGCGTCGCGGCATTTCTGATGGAAATATAGTCTACGATCCATCCCAGTTGAGTCAGGTACTGCACGGTTTGCGACTCGATCGCGACAAAATCGCGTTGGCCTTGTTGCACTGCTTGTACCATTTGTTGCAGGGCACGTTGCAGACGCGGGGCTTCCATTCTTTCCGCCGGTTTCAAGTAGCCGTTGCGTGAACTCATTGCCAGCCCATCGGGTTCACGTACGGTGTCGCCGGAGATAAGGTTGATCGGGAGTGCGAATTGCTTGATAAGCTGCCGAATGATAAACAGTTGCTGAAAATCCTTGCTACCGAACACAGCTACGTGTGGTTGCACGATATTGAATAATTTCAGTACTACAGTAGCGACTCCCTCAAAATGAGTAGGCCGTACTGCACCGCATAATTCTTGGGCGATGCTTGGGAGTTTCACCATAATGGTTTGAGGTTGTGGGTAAAGCTCGGCGTCGCTAGGAGTAAAAACTACATCCGCCCCGCCCGCAGCCAGTTTCTGGTAATCCTGTTCCAATGTGCGCGGATAACTGGCGAGGTCTTCATTAGCAGCAAACTGCAGCGGGTTGACGAAAATGCTTACCACTACGCACGATGCATGCTGTTTCGCCAGCGCTACCAGTGCCAAATGTCCGTCATGCAGGTTGCCCATGGTAGGCACGAAAGCAATGCTGGTCTCGGAAGACAACCGGACTTGCAGTTCTGCGATATGGGCAACTATATTCAATTAAAAACCATGCCCATCAAAAACTATGTTCTGTATCCGGGAACGAACCTGCATTCACCGCGGCAACATAAGCGATGAGAGCATTCTTTATACTATCGTTGTCTTCCAGGAAATTACGAGAATACTTTGTGATTTTGCCGGGAGAGATCCCCAGCATGTCATACAGTACCAGTACTTGTCCGTCACAATCCTTGCCGGCACCTATGCCGATGGTAGGGATATTTAAATTTCGGGTAATGTCGGCCGCTACGTTAGCTGGCAGCATGGACAATACCAGTAGGGTCATGCCCGCTTGCTGCATGGCTAAAGCATCCTCCAGTATCTGTTGAGCCCCTGCGGCATCCTTGCCTTGTACCGGATAAGCGCCCGACGAGCTGATGGATTGTGGAGTAAAGCCCAAATGTCCGCATACTGGGATGTTGTTCGCGACCAAGTGACGTACGATCTCGGGTTTTCCACCTTCCAGCTTGACCATATGCGCTCCTGCCGCAATCAACTGTTTGGCATTGGTGAGTGCCAGTTCGGGCGAGGTATCGCTGGCATAAGGCATATCTGCAATGATAGGTGACGATTTCGAACCCACGGCTACACAACGGGTGTGATATAACATGTCGTGCATGGTGACCTTCTGCGTGCCGCTTGCACCCTGTATTACCACCCCTAGCATATCGCCTACCAGCAGTACATCCACCCCGGCGGTTTCCATCATGGCGGCGAAGCTGGCGTCGTAACAAGTCAGCATGGCGATCTTCTTGCCGCGCTGTTTCATGGCTTGCAAAGTTGAAAGGGCATTCATTCAAGGTTCGGGTTGAAATACTCCCTGGGTCCCCGCATTTTCATCATACGATCCATCAATAGCTCCAAAGCTTCATCGCTGGTGGCAACATCCAGATGCTCGTTGTTCACAATGAGCAGAGGCGCTGACTGATATTGATGAAAAAAGTCACTGTAGCTTGCAGCCAGTTTTTCCAGATAATCGCGGCTGATACCTTTTTCATAATCTATGCCGCGTTTTTCTACACGCTCCAGCAAAATATCAGTCGATGTTTGCAGATAGATCACCAAATCCGGTGGCGGGATCTGCAGTTGCACATGCTGATAGATATTGCGGTACAAGGCGAATTCTTCGTCGTTCAAAGTGAGTCTGGCGAATAAAGGGTCTTTTTCCAGGAAGAAATCGGCTATTGTGCTGCCGCCGAATAAATCGGGCTGGCTGAGTTTGCGCAATTGCTCGGTACGCTGGAACAGGAAAAACAATTGTGTAGGCAACGCATGACGTTCCGGATTTTGATAAAAACGTTCCAGAAAAGGGTTTTCCGCGGCATTTTCCAGCAGTAATTGTGCAGACAGACGTTCCGCCATGCGCTTGGCAAGAGTGGTCTTGCCGCTACCGATGGGGCCTTCAATGACGATGTAGGGGTATTTTTCAGCGACGTTCATCATTGTAGTTTTTCTATACGCTCATCGGCATTTTTATCAACCCAGGCTGCGAGTAAGGTCCGTGCGCTTCCCTTAGCGGGAATCTCTATCTCCGGCGCGATCTCGACCAGCGGATATAACACGAATCCGCGTTCATGCATTCTGGGATGGGGCAGCGTTAATTCAGTCGTGTTCATCACCCGGTCATCGTACAACAAAAGGTCAAGATCAAGCACGCGTGGAGCATTGGGGAAAGGGCGTTCGCGGCCTTGAGCGGTTTCTGCTGTCAGCATGGCATGGAGCAATGCCTGCGGCGTAAGGTCAGTACTTACTTCGGCGACGGCATTGATGAAGTCGGGCTGATTATCATAACCAACGGGGGCAGTACGATAAAGCGAAGAATGTTTAGTCACTTCCGTTTCAGGTAAGTCGGCTAATAGCTTGAAGGCCATATTGACCTGACGCACTGGCTCTTGCAGATTGCTGCCGATAGCGATAAAAGCCCGATGGGTCATGCTTCCTGTGGCGTTGCGCTGCTGGTTTTTCGTTTACGTCTACGTTTTTTGGGTGCGGTATCCGGTTGTAGCATTTGCGTGCGGCTGGCGGTATCGCCATTTGCAAATTCATCCCACCATTCAGCAAGACTCATATCCAGCTCGCCGGATTCGCAACGCAGCAATAAAAAATCGTAGCCTGCTCGATAGCGCTCATGCTCGATCAGCCGGAAAGGCCGTTGCCCGGCGCGTTGCTCGAATCGTGGCTGCATGCCCCAGATCTCGCGCATGGTGATCGAGAAGCGTTTGGGAATGGACAGTTTTTCCGCCTGGATGTCCGATACGTCATACATGGCCTGCTGTAAAGCCGGGAAAGCTCTTTCGCCTTGTGCCTGATATTTTTGCCATGTGGCCAGTACTTCATGCCATAACAAAGTAGCGAACAAAAAAGCCGGGGAGACCGGTTTATCCTGTTGTACGCGCTGGTCGGTATTCTTCAGTGCCAACGTAACGAAACGTTCCCCCATGGGCTGCTCGAACACCACATCCAGCAATGGTAATACACCATGATGAAGCCCATGCTGACGCAATGCGGTGGCGCTTTCCATCGCATGACCGGACAGGAAAAGCTTGAGCATCTCTTCAAACAGGCGCGAAGGTGGCACATCCTGCAACAAGTCTGCCATGCGCGCGATAGGTGCTTCGGAAGCGCGGTCGATCTTCAAACCCAATTTGGCGGAAAGACGTACCGCACGCAACATGCGTACCGGATCTTCCTTGTAGCGTGTCTCCACATCGCCTATGACGCGCAGCACGCCTTTTTTGATATCCGCTACACCATCGTGGTAGTCCCACACCTCTTCGGTTTTAGGGTCGTAATATAAGGCATTGACACTGAAGTCGCGCCGCATCGCATCTTCCTGCTGCGAGCCGAAAACATTGTCGCGCAATATACGTCCGGTCTCCGCTACTTGGGCGTTATCGTCTTCAGCCAAGTGGTGACCGCGGAAAGTGGTGACCTCTATGGTTTCATTGCCGAACAATACATGCACGATACGGAAGCGACGGCCTATGATGCGCGAACGGCGGAATACCTGACGCACTTCTTCCGGCGTGGCATCGGTGGCGATATCGAAATCCTTGGGTACTTTGCCCAGCATCAGGTCGCGTACCGCACCGCCGACGATGAAGGCTTCAAAACCTGCTTTTTGTAAACCTTCGGTCGTTTTCAGCGCAGCAGGGCTGATATGACGCTTATTGATGCCATGCGTACG
>DATBPY010000149.1:0-9028 GCA_036561085.1 Methylophilaceae bacterium
TCAGTAATGCCAGCAACAACAGGGTTCTATGGATAAATCCTGACTGCATAAAAATCCAATTATTCTGATAACTGTAGGAGCATACTGCAAAATCTTGGTGTTGCTTCAAACTCTATTACAAAATAGCATAGCAATTAAACCGCGCCATAGCAGTAATAATAAGGGATGACACTAAAAAATTGAAAGTCGATGCCGAATCACTTCTGGAATTTCAGGCCACTTTGCTATCGCATGAACGCTTTGATGAAGCGGCCACTGCCTTTGCTACTGAACTGGCGTTAAAGCTGGGCTTTGACCGTGTGGCGATCGGCCTGATCGAACATGATCTGGTCACAGTCAAGGCTGTTTCGCATAGCGCAGATGTTCAAGCTAAATACGAAGCCAATCGCGCCATCGTCGCAGCCATGGAAGAAGCGATCGAGCAAGCTGCGGTGATCTCCTCACCGGAAATCACGGTAGGCGTCCCCAGAATCACCTTGGCACATAAGGCGCTGGCCAGGAATACGGGTAATCACGTATGCACTATCCCTCTTACCAGAAATGAAGAAATCTACGGCGCACTGACTTTTGAACGTAGCGCGGATAATAAGATAGAACAGGAAGAACTCGACGACTGCGAGCATATCGCTTCTCTTATCGGTCCGGTATTGCTGCTGAAATGGAGCGAGGAGCATCCCTGGCATTTAAGAATAAGGAGGGGCTGGGCCGGACGCCAGAAAAAAGCCTTCCAGAACAACCCGGCTTTCAGGATAGGGTTATATGTCGGCGCTGCTATTATATTGGCGTTATTGTTCGTGCCGGTGCAATACAACGTAAGCGCGCCTGCACATCTGGAAGGCTCAATACAGCGTTCCATGGTGGCCCCCGAGAACGGTTTTCTGCAACAAGCGTATGTGCGCCCCGGCGACAAAGTGAAAGCGGGGCAGTTATTGGCTGACTTGGCGGATCAGGAATTAAAGCTGGAAAAGCGAAAATGGGAAAGCGAGCTTGCACAACACGATAACGCGTATGGCGCATCACTGGCGGAGGCTGACCGTTCGGAACTGGTGATCAACCAGTCCAAAGCTGAAGAAGCTCGCACTGAATTGGAACTCACCGAACAGAAGATCGCACGTTCGCATATCCTGGCACCGTTTGACGGCATCATCATCAAAGGTGATCTGCGGCAATCATTAGGTGCGCCGGTACAGCGTGGGGATGTCCTGCTCACCATCGCGCCGGTGGATGCTTTCCGTTTGATGATAGAGGTGGATGAGCGTGAAGTCGCTGCCATTCGCCCTTTGCAAACGGGAAGGGTAGCTTTGGTTTCGATGCCGGATAAGAGTCTGGCGTTCAAAGTAGAGCGCATCACTCCGGTCGCCACGACCAAAGATGGACGTAATTTCTTCGATGTCGAAGCCACGCTGTTACGTAAATCTTCGAGCGATCTGCGGCCGGGACTGGAAGGCGTCGCCAAGATCAATGCCGGTCAGCGCTCTCTGGCTTGGATATGGACGCACCGCATCTTGGACACCATACGCATGGCATTCTGGTCATGGGGGATTTTCTAGTTTTAGCTCATTATGCGTGAATCTCTCTTTAGCCCACTTTGGCACCGCTACTCGCAACAGCGTCCGCAACTGAGGTCGCATGTCACGGTACAGCAGCAGCAATACCGCGACCAGATGTGGTATCTGCTGACCAATACCACCACCGGCAGCCATTACCGCATCAATCATGTTGCATACCAATTCGTCGGACGCTGCGATGGGCAACACAGTGTGCAAGTGGTGTGGGATAGCCTGCTGGAAACGCTGGAAGATAATGCGCCGACTCAGGATGAGATCATCCGTCTGCTGACGGAACTGGATCAGCGCGACCTGATGCGCTATGAAGCGCAGCCCAATATCCGTGCCATGTTCCGGCGTAAAAAACAAAAAAAGAAAGCCGAACAGCGTAGCACCGTCAATCCGTTCGCAATGAAGATGTCGTTATGGGATCCCAGCGGTTTTCTTGACCGATTGGGCTGGTTGCAATCACTGATATTCAATCCTTGGGTGTTCTTGTTGTGGTTGATCATCTTTATTAGCGCGCTGCTTTCCGCGTCGACCAATTGGGAAGAGCTGCATGCGCATTTCGCCAGCCATATGAGCACGCCGCGTTATCTGTTTCTGGCGTGGATCAGTTTTCCCTTCATCAAAGCGCTGCATGAGTTGGGGCATGCCATGGCGGTCCGTCACTGGGGCGGGCAAGTTACCGAGACCGGCATCACCCTGTTTTTGCTGACCCCGGCGCCTTACGTCGATGCCTCGGCTGCAAGCGCGTTCCGTCGGCCGATACAGCGCGTCGTGGTAGGAGCGACAGGCTTGATGGTGGAGTTGCTGTTGGCGGCGATCGCTTTATTGGTATGGTATAGCTCGCAACCGGGATTCGTGCAGGACCTTGCTTTCGTGATCATGTTCGTATGCAGTGTTTCAACTTTGCTGTTCAACGGCAATCCGTTACTGCGCTTTGATGCATATTATATTTTGTGCGATGTATTCGATCTGCCGAATCTTGCGACACGCAGCAGAGCTTATTGGACTAACAAGGCGAAAAGGCTGGTGCTGGGGAAAAAATCCGTTATCCCTATGCATTACGCGTTAGGCGAGCGTAAATGGCTGGTAGCCTATGCGCCACTTTCTATCTTTTATACATTGTTTATCGTCAGTTATGTGGTTCTGTGGCTGGGGGCGCAATCGTTCATTGTCGGTATCGTTGGCGGATTGGTCATGCTGGGCGGCATGATCGTCAAGCCGATGTATTCCATGATCAAGAATATCCTGGCATCCGCCCCTTTGGGGGCTGCGCGTTTCCGGGCAAAAGTGGCAATAGCCTCGTCACTGGGTGGACTGGTCGTGTTGCTGACTTTGATTCCCGTACCCTTCAGTACCACCGCGCAAGGCGTGGTCTGGATTCCGGACGAGGCGTTGGTACGTGCCGAGTCTGAAGGATTCATCAAGGAGATTCGCGTCTATCATGGCGATCCGGTAGAGCCGGGGCAGGTACTGGTGGTGCTGGATGATCCGGAATTGACTGCAGAGCGCGATAAAAAACAGAAGCAAGTAGAAGGGCTGCGCACCGAGCAATTCAACCAACTATTTCAAGACCCTAGCCGTGCCATGAGCATTGGTGAAAAAATAGACAGCTTGAATGCAGAAATAGCCAGACTGAACGAACGTCTTGCAGGCCTGCTGGTACGGAGTAAAGCCGGTGGTTATCTGGTGATGCCGCATCAATACGACATGCCGGGTACGTTTGTGAAAAAAGGTGCATTGCTGGGCTTTGTATTGAATCAGGATGCGGTCAACGTTCGTGTCGCTGTTCCCGAGCCGGATGCGGAGTTGCTACATGATCATTTACGCAATGTGCAGGTGCGCATCGCTGATCGTCCCGATGAGGCGATCTCTGCACAATTGATATCCGACAACAACAGTGTCACGCATAGCCTGCCGAGTCCTGCACTTGCGGATAGAAACGGTGGAAGATATCCCACCGATCCGGCGGATAAAGATGGTCTCACCGCCACTGAACCATTCGTGCTGATTGATCTCAAGTTGCCTTCTATTGTGTTAGAACGTGTAGGTACGCGCGCCATCGTTCGTTTCGATCACGGTAATGAACCTGTTGTGCAACAGGTTTATCGCAAGCTGAGACAAGTCTTTTTGCGTTACTTCAACGCGTCGACCTGACATCGCTGTGAGCAGCGTCAAGAACCCTGTCCCCGGCATTCTGTTGGGGAGCTATCCCGAAAGACAGACCGAAGAAGAAAGTTTTACCCAAAAGCTGAAACACACGCTGCTTACCCCTTATGCTCTTTTCGGGAGTAGCAGTCCCAAGTTATACGAACCGCTCATTAAAGAGATCAACGCACTGGATTCACAGCTAGCGGCTCATTCCGATACTGCGTTACGAGAACTTGTATTCGATCTGCGCGCCAAACTCTCCATGCAGGGATTCACCCATCCGCTCAAGATCGAAGCGCTGGCATTGGTGAAACAGTCCTGTCAACGAGTGTTGGGTGTCGTCCCATACGATACTCAATTGTTAGCTGCCTGTATTATCCTCGACGGCAAACTGGCGGAGATGGCGACCGGCGAAGGCAAAACACTGGCTGCTGCCATAGGCGTAGCCGCGATAGCGCTATCCGGAACACCGGTGCATCTGATCACTTCCAACGATTATCTGGTCGTGCGCGATGCTGAAAAATCGCAGGCGCTTTATGCATTTCTGGGCTTGAGTGTAGGCACTGTCACGCAAGACATGGACGAGAATAAACGTCGACTGGCTTATGCCTGCGACATTACGTATTGCACGGCCAAAGAACTGGTGTTCGATTACCTCCGTGATATCGCCATCGGCGGCCGCAAACGTTCCAATCTGCATAGCCGTATATCGCAGCTTAGCGGGCCAACCTACCAGCCCGTATTGCGCGGCCTCTGCATGGCTGTGATCGACGAGGCCGACAGCATTCTGATCGACGAGGCCAGGGTGCCGTTGATCCTGTCGGAAAGTATTGTAGATACCAAACAGCTTGATTATTACCACAAGGCACGGGCTCTGGCAGCCACCATGGCGCTCACCACGGACTATATCCTCGATCGTCACGCCATGACTGTGGCGTTGACTGATGCCGGTCGGCAAAAGCTGGAGCAGGGTGCCAAGTCGTTGGGTGCATTGTGGCATAACCGGATGCATCGCGAAGAGGCCATCTGCCAGGCATTGGCGGCACAATATCTGTATCGACGGGATAAACATTATCTGGTGCGCGACGATGCGGTATATATCATAGACGAGATCACCGGGCGCATTTCGCCGGGTCGGGTTTGGTCACGTGGGTTGCACCAACTGATAGAGATCAAGGAAGGGTGCAAACCCAGCGGCGAGATGCTCACTGCCGCGCAGATCACCTATCAGCGTTTTTTTCCGCGCTATCTCAAATTAAGCGGCATGAGCGGCACGCTCAGTGAATCACGAGCCGAATTGTATGCAGTGTTCGGGCTGATGTTGACCAAAGTTCCCTTACGCCAGCCCAGCAAGCGGATCGTACTGCCCACTCACATTTATCACGACCGCGAATCGCAATGGGGGGCTGTGGTGGAAAGAGCCAGAACCTGTCATCAACAGCGAAGGCCGGTACTGATAGGCACGGATTCAGTCGCGGATTCCGAAGTCTTGTCGCAAAGGCTGCATGCAGCCGGTCTGGCGCATGTGGTGCTGAATGCCAGGCAAGATCAACACGAAGCAGCCATCGTCGCGCGCGCCGGCGAACTGGAGCAGATCACGGTTTCTACTAATATGGCGGGACGCGGCACGGATATTCCGCTAGGTGCAGGCGCTGAACAACTGGGTGGTTTGCATCTCATAAGTTGCCAACACAATACATCACGCCGCATAGATCGCCAGTTGCTCGGACGCTGCGCGCGCCAGGGGAATCCCGGCAGCGCCCAAACTTTGATCTCATTCGACAAACCATTGCTTACCCGCCTATATCCCACATGGCTTAAGGGCTTTGCCCGGCCTGATGGGTTTTGTCGTCCGCAATGGCTAGTCAAGCTTATTGTCTTACTGCCGCAATGGCTGGAAGAAGCCCATCAGCGTGCGCAACGACGCGAAATGAAAGAGTTGGATGCAAGATTGGAACGTGAAGCCCTGACATATACCGATTGATTTTTAATCGCGGATAATCAACTCCATCTATTCTTGCCGATCCAACAGGCTGATCCTGGCATTCAATACCAGATTCTCAAGTACCAGTCTGACCATGGCGGTAGCGATGACTAGCTCGCGCTGTGAGGTGGTTTCATGCGTCAGATTGCCAATGAGTTCGGATACATCAAGACATGCCAGTTGCCTGAGGTCGTCGGCAACAAAAGGCAACCCGGAGAAATCAATGGGGTCTTCTTTTTCTACCTCAGCCAGCAACTCGAGCAGGATTTCCGGTTTCATGGAATGAATATGTACCGTATTAACGGTTTATGCGGCAGCTACATTTCCCCAGAATCTGGACATATGCAAGTTAGCGCCTGCCGTGTCTTTGTGCACTTGCTTGACGATGGCGTATTGAGGGTCTTGGGTTTCCCTGACGATGATCTTGTGCACCGGCATTTCAGAACTATTGACGGCGACACGCGCGACCGTACTGCCGGGAGCGCTCCCCTGCTTCAGCACAATGGCGATCTCTCCACTTTTGAGTAGTACGGCGGTGCCGGGAGGGTGTATGCCGACAAGTTTGACGAAATGCGGTGCAAGTTGCGGTTTGAATTCTTTTTGTTTTTCCAGAAGCAGGTCACTGACAGTATCTGCGGGCAATGCCGGACGGTGCTCTCCGCGAGATGTGACGCGCGCGCAATAACGATCGGCGAATCCGATAATATTTGCATTCAGCGGGATCTCGCTGCTTTTTTTCTTTGCGGGATAACCGCTGCCATCCTCATTTTCATGGTGACATAGAACGTAGCTGAGCCAGGCTTCATTTTTGACGCCCGCTTCTTTTAAAATATCTACACTTTTTTGAGGGTGGCGCAGCACGGCTTCTCTTTCTTCCGGCGATAGCGGGGTGGTTTTATTACTGACTCTGATCTGTAGCTCCAGCATGCCGACATTGGCAGTAAGGGCGGCAGACATGGTGGCTAAAATATCTTCAATCGGCTGGTTCATGGCTCGGGTCATGAGTCCGGCAATGATGGCGCAATTGACCGGGTGGTGAAAAGCATAATGCATGGCACCTTGATTGAGAAAGATGGTGGCGACGGCGATGTCGGGATTCAATTCCAGGGCGCCATAGATGATTTGCGTGATCATCGAGATGGTGGACTCCGCGTCCAATTCCGCATGCTCTACTTTTTTCTCTGCGCCCTTTTTTTCAGTCTTTTCTGCTGTCGTATCTTCAGTGCCTTCCATTTCCTCATCGGAGTCTCTTTTGAGGGTAGGCAGGGTTTCCCGCAGCATTTTGTTAGCCTTATTGATCATGCGCACTACCGATAACAACCCTTGCGCTGACTTACCTGCTTCAACCGCATCGCTTTCCTTGTAATGCAGTTTTTGTGTCGACAGGGTTTTCCAATGCTCTTCGCTGGTGATGGACTCGCCCGCTTTCATCACGATTTGTTCGTCTTCGTTATAAATATTCCAGCGTACTGGCTGACCTACAATGAAGTTGGCTAGGGAGAGATAGATTTTGGACATTTATATAATTCTGACCATCAGTAGTTACAGTGTAGTTGCGATTGATTAAACGTTATCATTATCGTATATGTTGCTTAATTATTGTGTATGAGAACATCAAAATGATTTTCCGATTGCTGCTTGTCCTGGGGTTCGCATCGCTCGTTGCCTGTGCCACAGATACGCCAGCAACCAGTGATAGCAAGCAAGTTCCGCATCTTGAAAGCCGCAATACCCTTAATCAACTAGGCAAGGCCGATCTCGACCGCATGGCGGATGTGGAGATGCAGGCAAATAGCGACAGTCTGCGCTTGCTGATGATCAAGCTCTATAAGCGTAATCCGCACGAGTTGAAAAAAAGCACTTCCAGCAGTGTGGACGAAATGGTGACCTGGGTGTTCAACGGGCCTCATGGCTGGCAATTCAAGGAAATTAACCGCAAACAAGGCACGGAAGCCATTCAGCTTGCATTCGATCCGAAATATAAAGGCGACAGGGTGCTACCCTTCATCGTGGGCTTGCAGACCATGCTGGTTAAAGCACACGGAGGCAAGGTGGATTTCTACATGACCGACAGCATAGAACCACAGAATGTGTACAACGCTGCGCGCAATGTCGAGATTGCTGCGTGGAAGCTATCAACGGCACGCGATGCGTCGGGCAATCTTTATTTGCTGACCAACGAGATCAACGATACCGACCGCAATCTGAGCTTTGAGCGTGAGTTCGGCAAGATCATCGGCCGCCTGGATCTATACGCAGTGACTTTGGAAGAAAAATCCCAGCGCTTTATCACCCGGGTCACGCATAGCTTGGCTACGGCTATATTCTTTCCGCTGTAACGCTTACTCTTTAGAGTCTATATTAGGGTGCCGGTTGGCGATTCCATAACACGTCCGGTTCGCCTTGCAAACGATTGAAAGTGCGTGCCAGCACAAACAGAAAATCCGACAGGCGGTTGATGTATTGCGCTACTGCGGGAGCGACGCTCTCGCTTTCCTTCATGGTGACTATGCGACGTTCAGCACGCCGGCATACGGTGCGCGCCTGATGCGTCAATGCGGCTGCTCGGGTGCCGCCGGGCAGAATGAATTCCTTGAGCGGCGACAGATGCTCATTCAATTCATCGAGCTTATGTTCCAGCCAGTCGGTACGGTCGCTTTTCAACAGTACATAACCTGGAATGCATAATTCGCCGCCCAGATCGAACAGGTCGTGCTGGATGTCTATGAGTATTTTATGTATGTCTTCCGGCATAGTTTCGATCAGCAATACGCCGATGATGGAATTCAATTCGTCCACATCTCCCATGGCTTCTACCCGGGGACTGTTTTTTGCAGTACGTGAGCCGTCGCCCAGTCCGGTACTGCCATCGTCGCCGGTACGCGTGTAGATTTTGCTGAGGCGATTACCCATGAAACTGATTCCTTGCACATGAATGAAGATGCCCGATTGTATGCGATTCGTGGCTTGCGGCCTATGGGGATATATAGATACGGGTGTAGTAGACTAACGGCTTTTTATTAGTCATTAAGCGCATGAGCAATGCCCCTATAGGCGTGTTCGATTCCGGTGTCGGCGGCTTGTCCGTGCTGCGCCATATCCGCACACTGCTGCCGCATGAAGATTTATTGTATGTGGCGGATTCCACCCATGCCCCTTACGGTAATAAATCGCAGGAGTTCATTTGTGAACGCGCCACCGCCTTGGCAGATTTTCTTGTTGCACAAGGTGCAAAAGCACTGGTGGTGGCATGTAACACCGCTACTGCGGCCGCGATTGAAGTATTGCGGGAGCAATATGAGTTGCCCATCATAGGGATGGAGCCTGCGGTCAAACCTGC
>DATBPY010000150.1:0-16813 GCA_036561085.1 Methylophilaceae bacterium
CACCCGTAGCGGCCAATCCGCATGAAATTCCCGATAAGCCGCCAAACTTTCCACTGGCAGCACATCCAAAGCCGATGCCATGACCATGCCGAAATCCGCCGCTTCATCGATATGCGTAAACGCGCCTTGGATACGCGAACGTAGCTGTTGTAACGGGACTTTGCTGCAGACCGTCAGTCGTAAATCCGGCAATTTCAATAACAGGGCATTAAGTACCGGCGCCACCTGAGAAAGATGGCCAAAACCATGACCGGAAATATAAGCCAGCAGATGAGGAACATTGTTACGCATGAAATGTCTTTACACAGCGCCTTAAATTCTTAAAATGGCCGACTTAATAAACGAAAGCAACCCCCGCGATGAAATCCAAACTGTTACTGATAAGCCTTTTGCTTTGCGCGATCAGCGCTCATGCCGCTGTACTGGACGAAGCAATACCCGTCATCAAGATAGCGCTAGTAAAACAACCGACATCCCATCCTTTTACCGTCGCCTATGTTCCGAATTATAAGCGTTACTACATCGCCGATGGCGGGCTGGGAGCAGTGATGGATGGTTATTCGATCGCCCGATCCCGATCGGAGATCCATACTTTCAGTGCTAAGGGTGAATACATCAATTCCATTCAGGGGGGCTTGGATAACCGCTCCATCTATTTCAACCCCAATGACAACTCTCTGGAAACAGTAACCTACAACGTCTCCAGTGGCGGTGGATTCACCCCGGATGTGGGAATCTACACACTGGAGCTTGATAACACGGGTAATCTTACCCAACAACATGCGGAAAAATTTTCTTTTAACCCTGCGTTCGGCGATGCCGGCGTGATACCAAGCTTTGATAACACGACCAAGGGCTACTATGCCAAACAGTCTCGTAGCAACAAAGTGTTTTTTGTATTGTTGGATAAACGCGAACCGGCAAGCGAGATCCTTCTGGATCTGAAGACTGCGGGAGTGGAGTTTGATGATATTGCCGATAACTACGTTGCTTATACCGGGATCCCTAATGAGGAATTAGCAGTACTTGATATAGATCACAAAGCCGTATTGCTATTCAATCTTAAAGGCAATTTTACCGGTCGTAGCAAGCTCCCTTCGCAGTTGAAACTGCATGCGCAAAATCACTATAGCGGCTTAGGATATGCCAACGGCTTGTTCTTTGTATATAACCAGAATGAAGGCGAATTCGGTACTTACTACGGCTTCAAAGTTTCCGATCAATCGGTCAGCCAATAAGACTCTTAGGTCGCGCACATAAAAAAACGGCGGCAATATAGCCGCCGTTAATTCATTGCAAATTCAGAATCAGCCGCCCAGCGCTCCCGCCAGTTTGCCTGACAGCATACCGAATACTGCTCCCAATATCGCTGATAGCGAAACCAGCAATACCGGATTAGTCAGATCCATCGCCGTCACATTCATATTATTCGCTGATAATGCGTACCCGGCTGTGGCCGCATAACCATATACGTTGGCAGGCACTACCGACAGCAAACTTTGACCAGCCACGATGACGAGGAAGAATACGGTCACGGCGATATAGACTGCCGGACCTGCAGCACCGGCCAAACCTAGCGGGTTCATCCCAACCAGTTTAAGCGCTATACCTGCCAATATCGCACCATAGATCATTCCAGCAATTGTTTTCTTCAATGCCGCAGTGTCGCCACCGGTATGAAAATAACATCCCCACGCAATGAAGCCTGCCCAGACCAAAACTTTACCCGTCAATGGCCCTAATGCCAAAAACGCCCATACGCCACCAAGCACAGCAATGCTCACAGACAATGCAAGTAATTTAGACATACATTCCTCCTCAAGAGTTAAAAGGGTACGGCTGTTTTGAAACGCTAGCGAGAGATGGGTCTATGCCCATTTGGTGAAACTTTGAAGCTCGCCAACGGGGATACTAGACCGATTTTGGTGCATGAGCAACAAAAAATTAAAAACTGGTGTTAAAGATTAACTTTATGGGATAACTATCAGACAGGAATAGCTATTTAGCTACTTAATACGCCCAACGATGACGCCATGCGGCAACCACCTTATTGGGATATTGGGCCTGACCAAGGCTACCGTTGTACCGACTTAGTGCGCGGAACAGATTTCCTTGCTCTATATCCAGATAATGCCTCAGGATGGTGCAGCCATAGCGGAGGTTGACTCGCAAATGGAATAGGTCCTGGTCAGGCGTGCCTATGCTTTTCACCCAGAATGGCATCACCTGCATAAAACCTCTGGCCCCCGCTGAAGAAACGGCATACTTCTTGAAGCCGCTTTCCACCTGTATCAGTCCCAGCACCAACTGCGGATCGAGACCCGCGCGTTTGGCTTCATACTGCACTGCGATCAGAAAATTTCTACGGAAATCCGCATCCGGGATCTGCTTTCTTAGCCTCAGCGACATCTCCGCCAGCCAACGCTGACCCTCCGCTTCGGTATCGAACATCAACTTGGGAGGTGCGCTATCCGACACCGCTTTTTGCAAACCTGCTCTTACGCTTGCAGACAGCGGTTCCTCTACCTGCGCTCCGGCCTGGCTCAACAGCGGCCAGAGTAATGCTAGTGATATCAGCCAGCGCATGCGGTCTTGATGAAAGATATGGCTTCAGCCAGCGGAACAGTTTGCGCGTCGCCACCGGCACGCGCCTGATATTCCACCACGCCTTCTTTCAGTCCGCGATCGCCTACCGTGATGCGATGAGGGATTCCGATCAGTTCCATATCGGCGAACATCACTCCGGGACGCTCGCCTCTGTCGTCCAGCAACACATCCACCCCAGCGGATTGCAATTGCTCATACAGAGTGGTGGCAGCTTGCCTGACTTCCTCGCTACGCTCGAATCCGATCGCCACCACCGCTACTTGGAATGGCGCGATGCTCATCGGGAAAACAATACCTTTGCTGTCAAAGCCCTGCTCGATCGCAGCGCCCACGATGCGCGACACACCGATGCCATAACAGCCCATGGTCATCACCTGATGTTGTCCGTTCTCGTCCAGATAAGTGGCTTGCATCGCTTCAGAATATTTTCTGCCTAGTTGGAAGATATGTCCGACCTCGATGCCGCGACAGATATCCAAAGTCCCCTTGCCATCAGGGCTAGGATCGCCCGCGATGACATTACGAATGTCGGCTACTAAATCAGGCTCAGGCAAATCACGCCCCCAATTCACGCCTGCGGTATGGAACTTCGGTTTGTTGGCTCCACACACGAAATCGCTCATTGCCGCCACGGTGCGATCGGCGATGACTCTGATCTTGCTACGATCCAGCCCGACGGGGCCCAGGAAACCAGGAGGGCAATTGAACGCTGCACGTATCTCTTCTTCAGTAGCAAAACGAAAATCTGCCACCTCTGCGATCTTGGCCGTCTTCACCTCGTTCAAGGTATGGTCGCCGCGAATCAGCAGCACATGCAATTTACCGTTCGCCATCACCGCGATCAGTTTGACCGTGCGTTGCAGCGGAATGCCAAGCAATGCCGCCACGTCTTCACAGGTGGTCTGCTTGGGCGTATCGACATCATGCATGGTCTCCGAAGGTGCCTGTCGTGGTGTGGCAGGAGGCAGCGCTTCCGCTTTTTCCACATTCGCCGCAAAATCGGAATCCGGGCAAAACGCGAGCGCATCTTCACCTGAATCTGCCAACACGTGAAACTCATGCGAACCGGTACCGCCTATCGCTCCAGTATCCGCCGCTACTGCGCGGAACTTCAATCCCAGGCGGGTGAAGATATTGGAATAGGTCTGGTACATGAGCGCATAGGTTTGCTCCAAAGACTCCTGGCTGGTATGAAAGGAATAGGCATCTTTCATCACGAATTCGCGAGCACGCATCACACCAAAACGTGGGCGGATCTCATCGCGGAATTTGGTCTGTATCTGGTAGAAATTAAGCGGCAATTGTTTGTAGCTCTTGATCTCCTTACGCGCAATGTCAGTGATCACTTCTTCGTGGGTAGGGCCGAAACAGAAATCGCGCTCATGCCTGTCCTTGATCTTCAGCATCTGTGGGCCGAACACATCCCAACGACCAGTTTCCTGCCATAGTTCGGCGGGCGTTACCGCAGGCATCAGCAATTCCAGCGCTCCCGCCTTGTTCATCTCCTCCCGCACGATGGCCTCGACCTTGCGCAACACCCGCAACCCCAGCGGCATCCAGCTATATAGACCGGAACCGAGACGCTTGATCAGTCCGGCGCGCAACATCAGTTGATGCGAGATCAACTCCGCTTCGTTAGGCGCTTCTTTCAGGGTAGACAGGAAAAACTGGGAGACACGCATGGACAAGCTTTCTACAAAATTCAGTAAGGTGCCGAATTTTATAGGATTGTTGCTGTTACGTCAGCAACGGCAATGCTTTATCGTTACAGCACTACCGGGCTATTCGAAAGCTCATTGGCATGAGCACCCTGCTCAGGAAAATGCTGTTGCAACAAACTACTAATGGCTGTGATGCCTTGCATCACCCCTTGTTCAAAATCACCGGCGCGCAAGTGTTTTTCCATTTCACGACAAATGCTTTGCCATTGTTCGTCGCCCACCTTGGCATGTATGCCCCGGTCCGCCACGATCTCGACGCGGCGATCTGCCAATAGCAGATAGATCAGCACGCCGCAATTATGTTCGGTATCCCAGATGCGGAGCTGCGAAAAGACTTCAATAGCACGCTGGCGCGGTGTGATACCGTGCCATAACTCATGAATATCCAATCCGGCTTCCACAGCGAAACGTAGCTCTCCTGTGTGACTGGTTTCAGAGCTTTGGATGGCAGTCTCGATATTCATCATCGAGGATTTCGGGAAGTGCCGTAGCACTTGCCACCGTCCGGTCAGTAAATGCTTACATATTCTCAACATATCCATTACCAATCGCCTGAGGCTCCGCCGCCACCGAACCCTCCGCCTCCGCCGCCGGAAAAACCACCACCCGATCCACTGCCAAATCCGCCTCCACCATAACCCAGAGGCAAACCCTGGCCGCCGACCAGCGTCATGAAGAACGCGATGATGCCTAGCACCAGAGCGATCAGGAAGCCTGCGCCGAGAAAATACATGATGAATGCTGCCAACCCGCCGCTTGCCAGCCCACCCACGAATTTACCCAACACGCTACGCAATACACCGCCCACTACGATAGCGATGATCAATACCACAAAGAAAGAATGTCCGCCCAAATTCTGGGTCGGCCTATGCTGCGCTGCAGCCGGCAATGCTTCGCCGTTTATCACTTCGGTGATCTTGTCAGTACCTGCGACCAGCCCGCCATAGAAATCACCCTGCTGGAAATACGGACGCATCACGTCGGACACGATACGTTTGGCGATAGCATCAGGTAACGCGCCTTCCAGGCCATAGCCGACTTCGATACGTGATTTCCGGTCATTCTTGGCGAGCAATACCAACACGCCGTCATCAACGCCCTTGCGCCCCAACTTCCATGCTTCGACGACACGGATGGAGTATTGCGCGATATCTTCAGGCTGAGTAGTAGGAACGATCAAGATCGCGATCTGGCTGCCTTTTTGCGCTTCGACTGCTGCCAGCCGCGATTCCAGGTCAGCTTGCTGCTCAGTCGATAAAGTACCGGTAAGGTCGGTGACGCGATGTTGCAGGGGCGGAATGGCGACGTCCTCTGCCGATGCCAGGAACGGCATCATGCAGAGTGTCAATACAGTGATCCAGCGGATCATCTTTACTTACCTAAATTGAGTTACTTGAAATCGACTGTAGGCGCAGTCGAGATTGCCTTTTCGTTTTCCACAGAGAAATTCGGTTTGGGCTTATACCCGAACATCTTCGCGGTCATGTTGCTGGGGAAGGAACGCACCGTAACGTTGTACTCCTGCACCGCCTGGATATAGCGGTTACGCGCCACGGTGATACGGTTCTCGGTACCTTCCAGTTGCGCCTGCAAATCGCGGAAAGCGCCGTCGGCCTTAAGTTGCGGATAATTCTCGGACACTACCATCAGGCGCGACAACGCGGAGGTCAACTGACTTTGCGCCGCGGTGAATTTGGCAAATGCCTGCTCGTCGTTCACCAGTTCAGGCGTGGCCTGTATGCTGCCCACCTTGGAACGCGCGACGGTCACTGCTTCCAGCACTTCTTTTTCATGCGAGGCATAACCTTTGACGGTGTTCACCAGGTTAGGCACCAGATCTGCACGGCGCTGATATTGGTTGATCACTTCAGACCAACTGGACTTGACCTGTTCGTCCTGTGACTGGAAGGTGTTATAGCCGCAGCCGGTCAACACCAATGTCGCCATAAGAACCAACGCTGTTACAAGTTTACGCATGAAAAACTCCTGTTAAGAAAACGGTGTTATTAAGGTGGGGGCAGGGTCCCAGAATACAACAGCATTGAGACAATATTAAGGCAATAAAGTGCGCATCGTGGCACGGGCAAAACATAGATCTTCCCAAGCCTTGGCTTTTTCAGTCAGACTGCGCAGCAGATAGGCAGGATGATAGGTCACGATCACCGGCACTCCATTGTAGTTGTGAAGCTTGCCGCGCATGGCGCCTATAGTATCTTCGCTACCCAATATCGATTGCGCGGCAAACTTGCCCAATGCGACGATCAGCTTAGGCTGTATCAGCTCCACTTGGCGTTTGAGATAAGGGTCGCACTTCTCTACTTCTTCACCTTGCGGATCACGGTTTCCCGGCGGCCTGCATTTGAGGACGTTGGCGATATATACATTGTCGCCACGCGTTAACTGAATAGCGGCCAGCATGTTATCCAGCAATTGTCCCGCAGCGCCGACGAACGGCTCGCCGCGTTTATCCTCTTCCGCCCCCGGGGCCTCGCCCACAAACAACCAATCGGCATTGGCATCGCCCACGCCGAATACCGTCTGCGTACGGGTCTTGGCTAATGGGCAGGCTTGGCAGCCGGAAACTACCTGCTGCAAAGCTTGCCAATCCAGGCTAGCCACGGGATGCACGGGAATCACAGTATCGCTGTCTGCTTCGACCACTATTGATGAGATTGATTGAACTGGTTCAATTGGTTGCGGCGATTGCAGAGGTTGCGCTGTTTCAGGAACGCCCTGCCGCGATTTCCAAGCAGGAAGCAATTCCAGTTCATGCAAACGATCTTCCCGCGTCAGCGTCATAACGCTAACCCCATCAGTACTGCATCTTCACGTCCATTCACGGCAGGGTAGTAATCCTTGCGTACAGAGAATTCGTTGAATCCCATGCTCTCGTATAAGCCTATCGCGGCCTTGTTGGATGGCCGCACTTCAAGGAACATGGTCTGCGCCCTGTGACGCTGGGAAACCCCGATCAACTCCTCCAGCAACTTACGACCCAGCCCGCGACGTTGCTGAGACTTCGCGATGCTGACATTGAGGAGATGCGCTTCATCCAGCACCATCATCATGACGGCATAACCGACGATCTCGGCATCGACTTCAAAAACGAAACAATAGTAGCCGGCCTTCAGTGAATCGGTGAAGTTACCGCGCGTCCATGGATGAGTATAGATCGTAGGCTCTATCGCCATCACTGCATCCAGATCGGCTTTTTTCATTTCACGCAATACAGGCATCGGATCTTTTAATACCGCACTCATGTTCGCTCGCTTATGGTTAGTGCCACCTTGTTACGCACATACAGGGGGACGATGTGCTCCGCCGACAATGCATGCCCGCTGTTGAAGATAGGCATAGCCAACGGCAGCAAATATCGCGCCAAGGGATAGGCATTCGACTTGACCGCGCTTAATTGGCCGGCAAACTGCTCATGCAGAATCGCCTCATAGCTATCCCATCCGCTACCTATTCCCACCCAATCATTACCCATAACTGCGGGCACTGCCGTCGGATGATACAAACCCGGCGCATGAATTTCATTCCAGCCATCATCTTTGCGTTCATATGCGGCGTGATAGACCTCACCCATGCGCGCATCCAGACAGGCAATGACTTTAGGATGATTTGCTTGCTCTGCCAATGCTAATAGCGTTCCCACACCAACTACAGGCAGATCGGCACCGAATGCCAGCCCTTGCGCTACACCGCAACCAATGCGTAAACCGGTAAAAGAACCGGGGCCGTGACCAAACGTAATGCCATCCAGACCCTGTAATTCCACCCCCGCCTCATCCAGTAACTCGCGTAGCAGAGGCAAAATAAGAGAGGAGTGTTTTTGGCCCGCGAGCAATTCGCGCACTCGCAACTCGCCATCGAGACTGAGAGCAAGGGACAGGTATTCAGTGGAAGTATCTAACGCAAGAAGTTTCATGGCAGTCGCTATTTTGCCATCAAACTGCATGCATTGCCGCATGACGAGTCGCTTATGTCTCTGCTAGACTCTCCATTCAACATCACTAACGACCATATGCAAGCGATACAGACTATTGATATTCAGGACTGGCAGCCCGGCATAGACGCAACCCTAAGCCAACAAGCCATCCTGGCGCTGGAACAAGGCAAGGTATTGCACCTGCCGCGTCTGGGCTTTGCCATGCAGGAGAGCGAGCAGATTTTTTATTCGCCGCAATGGTTGAGCGGTAAACGTAAGAACATCAGCCTTGAAGGCTCAGGAGTACGCGGCGCCAATGCTACACCCGAAGTTCTGGCGTCGATAGGCAGCATGATAGGTCGTTATGCAGCACAATCCGCAGCGCTGATAAATAATCTGTTCCCCGGTTATACCCGGCATCTGAATCAGGCGCGCACCAGTTTTCGCCCGAGCGAAGTAGAAAATTCATCATTGTCATGGAAGAAGGACGATTCGCGCCTGCATGTGGATGCCTTCCCGTCTCGCCCCAATCACGGCGAGCGTATCTTACGGGTATTCACCAATGTTAATCCGTCAGGCATTGCGCGTGTATGGCGGGTAGGAGAACCGTTTGAAACCGCTGTACAACGTTTTTTGCCGGATATTTCACGCCCTCTTCCGGGCTCGGCAAAACTGTTGCACTTACTCAATATCACCAAACAGCCGCGTAGCGAATACGACCATATCATGCTGCAACTGCATGACCGCATGAAAGCGGATATGGATTTTCAGAAAACCGTTCCACAGCAAGAAGTACATTTTGCGCCCGGCAGTACCTGGATATGTTTTTCAGACCAAGTGCTGCACGCTGCCATGTCGGGGCAATATATGTTCGAACAGACTTTTCATTTGCCGATCTCCGGCCAATACCACCCCGAACTATCGCCGTTGCGGGTTTTGGAACGCCTTAAAGGCCGCCCATTGGCGGCTTAATCTTCCGACGTTTTGCGACGCATGGCCTTGACTTGCCCGCGCTGTATCTTGCTTTGCAATCGCCGCTGTTGTGAACCGAACGTAGGTTTGGTTGCGCGGCGCATGACAGGCGCCCTGGCCACGCTCTGCACTAATTGATACAACCTGATGATCGCATCTTGCCGATTCATTTCCTGGCTTCGATGTTGCTGGGCTTTGATGATAACTACACCGTGGTGCGAGATGCGATGATCGCGCAGCAAAAGCAAACGCGCCTTGTGTGCATCGGTGAGTGAAGAGGCGCGGATATCGAAACGTAAATGTACTGCGCTGGATACTTTGTTGACGTTCTGCCCGCCTGCACCCTGGGCTCGAATGGCGGTGATCTCGATTTCTGTTTCGGGGATGTGGAACGGTTCAGACATCGCGCAGGTAGCGCTAAAACGTCAGGTGTTCGAGCTGCCTCTGCTCCAAGACCAACAGCAAGGCGCGCTGCTCTTCAACTTCCATCTCCCACCAGCGGGTTATTTCTTCTATCGTGCGGTAACAACCCAAACAAAGCTGGGTTGCTTCATTCATCTGGCAGACATTGATGCAGGGAGATGCGATGGCCGCCATGCTTTTTTAACTCAGCTTGCCATGGCATTGCTTGTATTTCTTACCTGAACCGCATGGGCAAGGATCGTTGCGGCCAACCTTCACCCCATCACGTTCAAACGGCAATTGCTGGGCATCGACCTCAGCTTCTTCCTCACCGCCCGCTAGCGCTTCTTCAAAATCGGCGTGCTGATAGCGCACATTTTCCAGTTCTGCAGGCTTTTCCACGGTTTCCAGATCTTCAGCCGAACGTATTTGCACCATCATGGTAATGCGTGAAACTTCACTCTTTACCGTGCCAAGCAGATTGGCAAACAACTCGAATGCTTCGCGTTTGTATTCCTGCTTTGGGTTCTTTTGTGCATAAGAACGCAGATGGATACCCTGCCGTAGATGATCCAGCGCTGCCAAATGCTCGCGCCAATGGTTATCCAGGCTTTGCAACATCACGGAACGCTCGAACTGACGCATATTGGTAGCGCCCGCTTGGTCTATTTTCGCTTGATAGGCTGCCTCGGCCTGCTCCAGCACACGTTCCAACAAAGTCTCTTCATGCAGATCAGGCTCTGCTTCCAGCCATTTCTGTACTGGTAACTTCAAGCCTATTTCAGCATCCAGATTGATTTCCAGCGAGGGGACATCCCATTCTTCTTCTATGCTGCCGGGTGGAATATACATGCCGAATAATTCCGCCACCACATCTGCGCGCATAGCGCTGATGGTATCGGCGATATCGGTCGCTTCCAGTAACTCATTTCGTTGCTGATAGATCACGCGACGTTGGTCATTGGCGACATCGTCGTATTCCAGCAGTTGTTTACGTATATCGAAATTACGGCCTTCTACCTTGCGTTGTGCGTTCTCAATGGCGCGCGTGACCCAAGGGTGTTCGATCGCTTCGCCTGCTGGCATTTTAAGTTTTTCCATGATCATGGAAACACGGTCCGAAGCGAAGATACGCATCAACGAATCTTCCAGCGAGAGGTAAAAACGACTGGAGCCGGCATCGCCCTGACGACCGGAACGACCGCGTAATTGATTGTCCACGCGGCGCGATTCATGACGCTCGGTACCTATGATGTGCAAACCGCCTGCGGCCAGTACTTCATCATGCAATTTTTGCCAATCGGCTTTGATTGCGGCGATCTTTTCGTCTTTTTGTGCTTCGCTCAAGGATTCATCCTGGCGCACGGCAACGATCTCCGGTTCAGGATTGCCGCCCAGGACGATGTCCGTACCGCGACCTGCCATGTTAGTGGCAATGGTGATCATTTGCGGGCGACCGGCCTGCACGATGATCTGCGCTTCGCGTTCGTGCTGCTTGGCATTCAACACCTGATGCGGCAGCTTGACCTTGTCCAGCAAGGCAGACACCAGCTCTGAGTTCTCAATGGAAGTGGTGCCTACCAATACCGGTTGACCGCGCTTCTGACAATCCTGAATATCTTCCAGAACTGCCTGATATCTTTCCGCGGAAGTACGGTAGACCTTGTCCATCTGATCCTGGCGGATGGTAGGACGATGCGGCGGAATCACAACCGTTTCCAGACCGTAGATCTGGTTGAATTCGTAGGCTTCGGTATCCGCCGTACCCGTCATGCCCGACAGTTTTTCGTACATGCGGAAATAATTCTGGAAAGTGATCGAGGCCAGGGTTTGGTTCTCTTTCTGAATCTCTACACCTTCCTTGGCTTCCACCGCTTGATGCAGGCCATCCGACCAACGGCGACCGGACATCATGCGCCCGGTGAATTCGTCCACGATCACCACTTCATTATCTGTGACTACGTAATGCTGGTCGCGATGGAACAGGGTATGCGCTCTTAACGAAGCATACAGGTGGTGGATCAACGAGATATTGGCTGCGTCATACAGGCTGCTGCCCTCAGGCAACAATCCCGCCGAAGTCATCAACTCTTCTGCACGCTCATGCCCCGCTTCGGAAAGGATGACTTGATGTGCTTTTTCGTCTACCCAGAAATCGCCTTCACCATCTTCTTTTTCCTGCTTGGTCAAACCGGGGACCAGTTTGTTGATGCGGGTATAAAGTTCAGTGCTGTCGTCGGCCTGGCCGGAGATGATCAGTGGAGTACGTGCTTCGTCGATCAGGATAGAGTCCACTTCGTCGACGATGGCGTAATTCAGAGCACGCTGTACGCGCTCTTCCTTGGTATAGACCATGTTATCGCGCAGGTAATCGAAACCGAATTCGTTATTGGTGCCGTAGGTGATATCGGCAGCATAGGCTTGCTGCTTGTCATCATGCGCCATCTGCGACAAGTTCACGCCGTAACTCAGACCGAGGAAGTTATACAAACGCCCCATCCAGGCGGCATCGCGGCTAGCCAGATAGTCGTTCACCGTCACCACATGCACGCCTTTACCGCTCAGGGCATTGAGATATGCAGGTAACGTGGCAACCAACGTTTTACCTTCGCCGGTACGCATTTCCGATATCTTGCCGTAATGCAGCACCATGCCGCCTATCATTTGTACGTCGAAGTGGCGCATTTCCAGCGCGCGCTTACCTGCTTCACGCACTACGGCGAAAGCTTCCGGCAAGATGTCGTCCAGTGTTTTACCCGACTTCAGTCGTTGTTTGAATTCATCCGTCTTGGCACGCAACTGTTCATCGCTGAGCGCCTGTATCGCAGGCTCTAATGCGTTGATCTGGATAACGGTACGGGAATACTGTTTAATCAGCCGCTCATTGCGACTGCCGAAGATTTTTTTTACGAGATTGGAGAACATAGACACTACGCTTCTACCAGGGCAGAAGCTCAAAAAATTGAAGAACTAGCTGTTATTAGCCTTTATGTAATTGCGAGGATCTAGCGCAACTCCGTTCAGACGCACTTCAAAATGCAAATGCGCACCGGTAGAGCGGCCGGTATTGCCCACCTCGGCGATAAGCTGACCTTTGGTCACACGATCACCCTCTTTGACCAACAGTTTCGAGGCGTGCGCATAACGCGTTTCAACTCCGGAGCCATGATCAATCTTGACGATGTTACCATAATCCGGCGTCCTGTCAGCTTCCACGACGATGCCAGAAGCTGCTGCATGGATGGGAGCGCCCGCTTCCGCCATAAAATCCAAGCCTTCATGGAATGCCATCTGTCCGGTAAACGGATCGATGCGCCAGCCGTAGCTTGAAGAATTATAAGCCGCCCCTACCGGCGCTTTGTTAGGCATAGTATCCTGCTTCAGGCTTTGTTGCAGCAATAGGGTTTCCAGCAGATTCAAGCGGTCGGAACGCTGTTCCAGCTCTTTCAGCATAATGGACATCTGCTGCCCGATCTCATCGGCACTCATGTCGTAGGCGCGGGCACTAGGTCCGCCGCGACCTGGGTCTGCATCGGCGGATAGGTCTTTTTCTTTTACGCCCGCCAGCTTGGCTAAGCGATCGCTCAATGCATCCAGGCGGATGACTCTTGCTTGAATTTGCCCCAGCTGCAGAGCCAAGGCATTAATATGTTCCTGGGTATCTTTTTCCGGCGCCATAAAATGCGATGGCAGCAAACGCGCGGGATTAACCGCTTGGAGGGCCGTAGGCCCTTGTGGCAGAATGAACGAAAGCACCACCAGCACCGGCAACGTCACTAAAGCAAACAGCAACGCTGTCGCTTGCCACAGCGTGAGCGTTCTGGCCTTGGCCATATTGTTAGAGACGAAAATAACGTTCATATTCTGATATTGGCTCAATAATCCTGTTTTATACGATACGACTATACGACCTGACTTAATGCAACGCTTAAATACGATATTCGGCCGCGAGCCAAGTCTTAAAGGCATTTCTGCACAAGCAGAGAAACTGTCGGCGACGCAAAAAATATGGGCGGCGATCGCTCCCCCCCCGTTCGGTCAACAGTGCCACACCGGCTTGGTGCACGATGGTCAATTAACCCTCTACACCAGCAGTGGTGCGGTTGCCGCTAAGCTGAAATTGCTGATCCCCAACCTGCTGAAAAAGATGCAAAAACACGGCTTAGAAGTTACTTCAATTCGGGTCGAAGTGCAAGTGAAATCGCAACCCCGCGCCCGTATTAGAGAGAGACTCCCCTTGAGTCGAAATGCCGCAAAAAAACTGCTGGAATTCGCCCAGAACCTGCCGGACTCACCCCTGCAACAAGCATTGGCCCGCATGGCAAAACGTGTCGCCTGAGGCAAGTAATTTTGCACTACTTCTGCCTGTATACCCACTCCAGCAAAGCATCCATCGCCTCACGCGAAGCTGCAGCCTTGACGTGATTCACCATGAATACCACTACCCAACGCCTGCCTTGTGCATCCAGCACATAACCGGCCATACTCTTCACGCCGTCCAGCGAACCGGTCTTGATATGCGCCTGACCTGCCGACGAAGTGTTGCGTAAACGCAACGCCATGGTGCCATCCACTCCGGCGATGGGTAGAGATGACATCAATTCCGACATGACGGCATGACGCCACGCGCGCAATAGCAATTCTCCCAGGTGCTGGGTACTGATACGTTCATTGCGCGACAGTCCCGCGCCATTCTCTATCACCAACTCGTTGAAATCGCCACCATTGGCGGTCAGCCAGGCATGAATGGCCGCGGCGCCCTTATCTACGTTGCCCGGCATACCACTTTGCTCCGCTCCCAACGTCAATAAAATCTGCCGGGCCATGACATTGTTACTATTCTTGTTCACCAAGCGGATCACATCCGCCATAGGTAAAGAAACAGCCTGCGCTAGCAAGTGTGCAT
This sequence comes from Methylophilaceae bacterium, assembly GCA_036561085.1. GTDB lineage: Bacteria > Pseudomonadota > Gammaproteobacteria > Burkholderiales > Methylophilaceae > CAILHX01. The sequence continues at coordinate 14,540 of DATBPY010000150.1, forward strand.
GCGGAGGGACGCTCCCTACCTTTACCGTGCCTTTCAAGCTACCGCCCATCTCCTGCCAATACTGGCTGAATAGCTGTGCGGTATAACTATTGCCGTCAAACAGACTGAGCTCTAGGGATTTTTCACCGCAAGACGATGCATAGCGGCCGGCGAACGTGACAGTCACGATTTGACCCTCATGTTGCACAGTGCGCGTGAGGCTCTGATTCCAATCACCGCATGCAGCTGAAACGACTTGTATCTGATTGATGATGTGCAGTTGCGGGAGTGCCGGGTCGACGATCAGTTCTACGCGACCGGCACTCGGCCTGAAGGTGAATGATATGGCCTTGAAATTGACCAATAATGCGTCAGGCAAGGCATTGTAGGCACGGTCGGATTGGCCGTCGAATTCGCCTGGGTCGGACAAAGGCACCTCAAAAAAACTGTTGTCCAGTATCAGATCCCCGCGAATCTCGCGTACCCCTCTGATACGTAAGTCATGCAATAGCGCCCAGAACCTATCCAGGGTCAGGGCGGGATCGCCGTACCCTTTTATGATCAGGTCGCCGTCCAGCACGCCATCTTGCAAGTTGGCAGCACTTAATGCATCGGTATGCCATGTATACGACGGGCCTAACAACTCAAGCGCGGCAGAAGTAGTCAGCAACTTCATGGTCGAAGCCGGGTTCATGGCACGGCTGGCGTTATGCATGATCAACGGTTCAGCCCCATCCACTTTTTGTACCATCACTCCTACTGCGTCTTGCGGGATCCCGGCATCGCGCAAAGCTTTGATGACCGGTGCAGGCAAGCCCTCCGCCCATGCAGGGGCGATAAATAGGCAGGCCAAACATATGATCCAATAGCGCATAACGGCATCATAGCGCAACAAGCCGCTGTCTTTACATTGAGCCTTGTCATTGACCCCGCCATCATGCGCTCTGTATAGTTTCGGTCACACATTCACATAACAGCAAATTAAGAACCTTACCCCGATGCCTCATGTTCTCATTGCCGGATGCGGCGACTTGGGTGGCAAACTGGCAGAACTGTTGGTAGCCTACGGTGCCGAAGTCACCGGTTTGCGCCGTAGCGACAAGCCCTTACCCTCCGGCGTACAAGCCGTCATCGCCGATGTCACACGGGCAGAATCGCTGCAGGGGCTGGCTGAGGTGAAGCCGGATTTCCTGGTCTACTGCGTCGCAGCCGGCGAACAAACCGATGAAAACTACCGCGCTATTTACGTACAAGGCTTGTACAACGTGCTCCTAGCGCTTGCTCCGGCGCAGAGTCTGAAGCATGTATTCTTTGTTTCCAGCACGCGCGTCTACGGCCAGAAAGCAGAGACCATACTCAACGAAGCCATTCCGGCACAAGCTGCAGATTTCGGTGGTGAACGCTTACTGGAAGCCGAATACTTACTCAGCAACCTGCCATGCCCCAGCACTGTGCTACGCCTTTCGGGTATTTACGGCGAAGGTCGCACCCAGATGATCAAACTCGCTCGCCAGCCCGAGTTGTGGAAGCGGCAGAACCCATGGACCAACCGTATCCACCGGGATGACGCCGCACGATTCATCGCGTTCCTGCTGGATCTGGTAATTAAAAAAGAGCCTGTAGACCCTTGCTACATCGTCACCGACAGCCGTCCTGCCCCGCAGTGGGTGGTGTTATTGTGGATCGCCAAGGAACTGAAAATGGATACCAACGGCCTCACTGCGCCGCCCATCAAGGGTGGTAAGCGGCTCAGTAATTTCAGGATGCGTCTTACCGGCTTCGAACTGAAATATGAAGATTACCGAGCCGGATATCCGACCCTATTAAAGAAGTAGTTTGAATAAGCCTAGCGCCAATAGGCTCATCTGCTCTTCATCCAGGATGTAGGGCGGCATCAGATAAACCGTATTGCCTATCGGCCTGAGCAGTAAACCTTCCAGCAAAGCCGCCTGGTAAAAACCACGGGCAAAATCTGCATCAGCAGTCTCTACTTCAAACGCCCATATCATGCCCAAGTGACGGAAGTTGCGTACTTTGGGATGAGTGATGACAGGAGTAAGCAACTCATTCAATTGCGCGGCTTTAAGCCGGTTGGCTTTGAGCACTTGATCCTGCTCGAAAATATCCAATGTCGCCAATGCGGCGCGGCAAGCCAGCGCATTTCCGGTATAGCTGTGGGAATGTAGAAAGCCTTTGATGGTTTGATCGTGATAAAAAGCCTGATATATCTGATCGGTGGTAAGGACGACTGATAATGGCAAGTAGCCGCCAGTGATGCCTTTGGACAAACAAATG
>DATBPY010000151.1:0-5052 GCA_036561085.1 Methylophilaceae bacterium
CAATTCGAGTACAGCACGAATACTCAATGCATGGGGTGTACCCCTTGAGAGACTTTCATTAGCTCGCGCGGGCATAAATCCGATTGCCGACGTACGGTCGCTCGTCGGGATTTTGGATGCGTTTCGCACGAAACGGCCGGATGTTGTATTCACTTACCAGATTAAGCCGGTAATCTACGGATCAATCGCAGCCTGGATCGCCGGTGTACCGCGCCGGTATGCGATGATTACTGGGTTAGGATATGCGTTCGTCCCTGAACCTGGCCTCAAACGAAAAATAGTGCGTTCACTCGCGCTGGTGGCATATTGGTTTGCGTTTAAGCTAGTCGATCGCGTAATCTTTCAAAATAACGACGATCTCGAATTTTTTGTTTCACGGAAAATGATTGGCCGAGACCGTGTTGCATGCGTGCGAGGTTCTGGCGTCGACCTCCGCCATTTTACGGCGTTACCGATTCCTGGTGGTGCAACCACGTTCTTGATGATTGCGCGTCTTCTGCGAGATAAGGGTGTTTGCCAATTTGTCGACGCGGCGCGCATCGTCAAGCGATTGTATCCTAACGCCCGCTTTATCTTGGCCGGCCCATTTGATCCCAATCCCGCCGCTATCACGCCAGATGAAGTTAGTCGATGGGTGCAAGACGGTGTGATTGAGTTCTTAGGTCCGGTGGAGGACGTCCGTCCAGTCATAGCCAATTGCACCGTATTGGTTTTACCGTCGTATTACGGGGAAGGCATTCCGCGAACCATTCTCGAGGCAATGGCCATGGGACGCGCGGTCATTACCACTGACGCGCCTGGATGCCGTGAAGCTGTGATCGATGGTCTGAATGGCTATCTCGTTGCGGTCAAACAGGTTGCGCCGCTCGCAGCCGCTGCTATCCGCTTCATAGAAGACCGTAGCCTGGCCCAACGAATGGGGCGTGAAAGTGAGGAACGTGCCAACAAATTATTCGATTGCGATGCAGTTGCCCGATCCATGCTCCAAATCATGAATTTAGCTAAAGTGGAAAGCGCATCCTCAGGCGTTCGCGGAGACTTTCAAAAACGACGTAAGTCTATAATCCCAAACGTCAAGAATTTTACTTCGCGCTGCGAATAAAATCCGGATTTCTGCTTAGAGCGACGATCGAGAACGGCGCGGCGATCCGATCAAGCGGGCCACAGACATGAATAACTATGAATTTTGCGCAAGCTACGCCGCATCTCACTTGGTATCCGGCACCCGACTGCTCGATTACGGTTGCGGAGGAGGACTAATTTGACCTTCTCCCGCTTTAGTGGACACTGGATTAAGCGGTTTGGCGTCTCTGAGCGCTTCGCCTGCCGGGTTCTCGGCCAGCATCGTTCGACGCAGCGCAAGATTGCCAGGACGCCGGATGATGAGGCGGCGTTGAGCGCCGACATCATCGCGCTTGCTGCCCAATACGGCCGCTACGGGTACCGCCGCATCACGGCGTTGCTACGAGCGGCGGGTTGGGTCGTCAACGTCAAGCGTGGAAGGAGGGTCCTTTCGTTTGCGACTTCAGAATTACGCGCTCCGTTCGCACCAAGCTCAAGCAGGCGATCTTCTATATCGAACGCAATCCCGAAACCGTAAAATCGATCACCTCATTCCCCTATATCGCCAAGTCACTCTGATCTGGAAATGGTATAAGACCGCTTTTTCCAGAGCCAACAGATCCAAAACAACTGCTCAGACAATCAAACCGCCGTTGTGCAGCTTTTTACGACCAACGCCAAACTTGTCACATTCATTCCTTGTTTTGTCGGCCACGGTAACTCGCCTAGCGGCAAGACCTCGATTAGGGGGTTTTCTTTGTGAATGCGCCTCAACGCATGGAACGGGCCCCCTATCGTCGCGCTATGAGGATAAAGAGGCTTCGCGTCTGGATAATAGTCGTGAAGCAGAATAAGACTTCCTTTACGAAGAAGGGGCAGGGCCAAACAGAGTTCCTCATAAACCGTCCTCGCGGCGTGGTCACCGTCAAGAAAAATAAAATCGAACTGCTGATCAGTCACTCTCATAAACTCCAGAGAAGGACCTGTATGGAATTGAATCCGATCTAGCAAGCCGAACTCCGCAGCAAAACTCGCGGGAGACTTGCTCATACCAACCTTTTTCCATGCGCCCTGCTCTGGATGGTTCACGTCTGTAATATCGACCGTTGTTAATTTTGCACCTTGATTCAGCCGTTTCAGCGCGGCTGCGATATATATTGTTGAGGCGCCAATATGCGTACCGACTTCCAGCACATTGCGTGGCTTTAAGGCCATAATCAGGAAGTAAAGGGCGCGCCGATCGCCGGGATTAAGGCCGCCAGAATAATCCCCGCCGCCGAAGAGATCGGCAATGGCGGCATCGTCTTCCTCCCACGCAGCAATAACCACAGGGTCATGGAAAATATGAGAAAATTCAGGCGATGCAAGCGAACGTAAATTTCCTGCATCAAAGCGCTTCGTTGGCACTCTTTGGAGCTGCAGCTGACCGACGGTATTTACGCACCGGTTCAGAAAAGGCGTTGGTAAAATTGCTTTGGCGGCTTGTTTTATTATGGCCAACATTCAGCTTCTCTCCGGCCGCCTCGATTGAGCGATCCAGTTTGGTTTTATTGCTTGGGCGAAGGCGTGTATCCCTTGGATTTTGCAACAATTCCAATACCAATGCAGAGTGCATGGGGCAAAAATCCAAACGGGTAGCCTAGGATATCAATTACGTCGAAGTATTTTTCAATGTTTTTAACCAATGATCAAACCCTTTATGTTCCCGACGAGCAACCAAATCCATTCGCCCCAGAGTGGCGTTTGCAAGCTCAGAAATGCTGTAAGACTCCGCGTCCTTACTCAAGATCTTCTTGGCAAGCCATTTCGCCAAGAAAACGATACCCTTTTCATTTGGTACCGTAACAAAGAAGTAGCCTTCGAGATGTTCAGCAATCTTTCGGAGGTATGCATCAACCATTTGTGGCGGAACGTGCTCAAGCGTTTCCATTGTAACAGCAATGTTGAAGACGTCATTACGATTTAAACGCATCTCATCCGGCGAAGCGGCTTGATAAAAACGGAAATTCGGGGTGGTCCGCCCATCTCACCTTCGCTATGTCCAATCGACCCTCCCAATTTGCATCAAAGCCGACATAACGCGACGGCTTTTTTAGGAGAAAATCGATTAGTTTCCTATCAAAACAACCTAGCTCAAGTACAGATTCCGTCGAACAGTTTCGTTTTGTGACTTGGGATAAGAACCACTGAAACCTGGCAAAATGCAGCTTGCTGCGAAGCCCCCCAGAAAATAGCCGCTCGTTGTATCCGTATCCATCTTTCTGACTTTTCACGACGGACCTCAATGTTCTTCCTAAACAATTCGTACGAGAAATTCTTGTTCCGACGTTTCGCGCAATGCGATTCAGCCCTTCCAACTGCAACCTTCTAACGTCCCACAGCGGCGACTGTCCGCACCATTCCAAGAAGGGACTTCTTATGTCCAGGAACAGATTAAGGACAGAAGATGGTAAAATCAGTTAGGCGGCTTGTTTTATCACGACCAACAGCCTTTCAGAAAATAGTCGGTTCCAACCGATCCACTTTTTCTGTGATTGTGGCTTACGGAGCTGGGGCTTACGAATAAGTCCGACCGGCGGGTGTGGGAAAAAATCACGCACTTGCTGTGCCCAGATATTGAAGCCTCGCTGGAATACTTTTAAGCGGAACACTAGGTCACCGCGCGCCCCATAAAGAAGAAGCGTTATCTGTGCGTTAAAACTTAGAAGCGCCGTGCTGCTTACGCCAGAAAAACCACTCACCGCGATCTTGAAACATTTGGAGAAGACATCCAAACCCACCTCTCATGGAAGTGTGATCGACTGCGTCCGCGTGTTGTTTGTTTTGTCGGACTCCGTGATACGGCCGCAGCATCCAAAGTCATCCACCTTGACCATGATAGTATGTGTTCCTGAAGCTATGGTGTAGGCACCCCCACCCGAGGAATCGATGGTGACGGATGCGCCGGGCGCAAGCGGGCCGGGAACGGCTCCCCAAGTAACAAAGTTACCGTCGACGTAGAAACCATTGCCGATGACAACGCCGTTGGGTGTCGGGCCTGCGCCTTGATTCTTCACTACGATGGTGAAGAGGTGGGTTGTGCTGTTGTATATGAACGACGTGGCAATGAGGTCAGGGAGGGCGGTGGCGGTTACCGTGACGGTCGCGCTGGCAGCTGCACCATTGCAGGTGACGGTGTAGGTCGTTGTCGCGGTTGGAGATACCGAAGTACTCCCCGATGTGCCGGAGGCAGTAAAGCCAGTTCCCGAACAGGATGTTGCATTCGTACTGCTCCAGGTGAGCGTTGAGGACTGACCGGAAACGATGGTTGTTGGGGAGGCGCTAAGGGAGGCGGTGGGGGCAGAGGTGGTTACCGTGACGGTCGTGCTGGCGGTCGCGCTGGCAGCTGCACCATTGCAGGTGACAGTGTAGGTCGTTGTCGCGGTTGGAGATACCGAAGTACTCCCCGATGTGCCGGAGGCAGTAAAGCCAGTCCCCGAACAAGATGTTGCATTCGTACTGCTCCAGGTGAGCGTTGAGGAATGACCGGAGGTAATGGTTGTCGGGGAGGCGCTGAGGGAAGCGGTTGGGGCGCTGCCTCCTATGGTGATCGTTTGCGAAAGCGTGTTGTTTGTTTTGTCGGACTCCGTGATACGGCCGCAGCATCCAAAGTCATCCACCTTGACCATAATAGTGTGTGTTCCTGAAGCGATGGTGTAGGCACCCCCGCCAGAGGAATCGATAGTGACGGATGCGCCGGGCGCAAGCGGGCCGGGAACGGCTCCCCAGGTAACAAAATTACCGTCGACGTAGAAACCATTGCCAATGGTGACGCCCGTGGGTGTCGCGCCTGTGCCTTGATTCTTCACTACGATGGTGAAGAGGCCGGTCGTGCTATTGTATGAGAGCGATGTGGGGATGAGGTCGGGGAGTGACTGGGCGGCTTGGGGAACAAAGATAATCGGCGCCACTGCGGGCACGCCGGATGTGTTGAACGCAAAAAGCATATAG
>DATBPY010000152.1:0-3095 GCA_036561085.1 Methylophilaceae bacterium
CGATATCGGGGACTTTTACTTCAACTAATTGACTCATCTTGTTTTATTCCTAGACGCTTTACAGCAATAAGCGACGCACATCGGACAACATCATGCGCAAGTGGCTGGTGAAGCGCGCGCCGTCAGCACCATCGATCACGCGATGGTCATATGACAGCGAAAGCGGCAAAATCAAGCGCGGTTCGAAACTCTTGCTGGCTGCGTTGTAAACCGGCTGCATGGACGAACGGGAAACTCCCAGGATCGCCACTTCAGGGCAATTGATAATAGGCGTGAACATGGTACCGCCTATGCCGCCCAAGCTGGAGACGGTGAAGCAACCGCCCTGCATCTCTTCGATCTTGAGTTTGCGTTCGCGCGCCTTGGCAGAGAGTTCGGCCAGGTCGCGGGCGATATCCATCACATCCTTGCTATTTACGTCGCGCACCACAGGTACTACCAGGCCGTCCGGCGTATCGCAGGCAAAGCCAATGTGGAAGTACTGTTTCAATATCAGGCTGTCACCTTCCGGCGAGAGCGAGGCATTGAAGTTGGGGTAAGTGCGCAGGGCATTGACCACCGCCTTCATCAGGAAGGCCAGTAACGTGAGCTTGACGCCGCGCTTCTCGGCATCGGCCGCCATGGATTTGCGGAAATCTTCCAGATCGGTAATGTCTGCCTCATCGAACTGGGTGACGTGCGGTGCAGTGACCCAGTTGCGATGCAGGTTGGCACCCGCCAGTTTCTTGATGCGTGACAACGGTTTGGTTTCGGTGGTACCGAACTGACTGAAATCAATGACCGGCATGGGCAATGTAGACAAGCCTGAACCCATGGTCTCGGAACGCGGCTTAGCTAACTCACCTTTGACGAAAGCTTGTACATCGCTTTGCAGGATGCGGTTCTTGGCGCCGCTACCGCTCACCAGGCTCAGATTCACACCCAGCTCACGTGCGAATTTGCGCACCGACGGGCTGGCATGTGACAATTTTCCGGAAGCCCCAACCGTGCTGGCCGCCACAGGGTTAGGCATTGCGTGCGGCTGGATCACCTTGGGAGCTTCAGCCACCGGGCGTGTCGGTTCGGGCACAGGCACGTGTTTTTCATCCACAGTCACCGTGGAAACCATGGGCGTGGCGCTTGGCTGCGCGGCGGGCTTCTCTGCGGCAGGCGCTGCATCGCTGGCATCCATCACCAGGATCAAACCACCTTGTGCCGCTTTGTCGCCCACTTTCATTTTGACTTCTTTGACTACCCCTGCGAACGGCGCAGGGATATCCATCGAAGCTTTGTCCGATTCCAGCGTGATCAGCGAATCGTCCTTGGCGACGGTGTCGCCTGCTTTCACGAGTACTTCAATCACATCCACACTATCAAAATTGCCGATATCGGGGACGAGAACGTCTTGTAATGCCATTTCCGTCTCCTTAGATGGTGGTTGGGTTAGGGCGGTTAGAGTCGATCTTATACTTCTTGATAGCTTCGGCTGCCTTGGCCGCAGGCAACTTGCCCGCGTCGGCCAGGGCTTTCAATGCAGCCAATACCACATAGTAACGATCCACTTCGAAGAAACTACGCAAAGCTTCACGCGAGTCAGAACGGCCATAACCGTCCGTACCCAGTGTCACGTAGGGCTGAGTGATGAAGTTGCGGATCTGGTCGGCGAAGGAACGCATGTAGTCGGTAGATGCGATCACCGGACCTTCTGCTTTGCTCAACAACTTGCCCACGTAACTTTCCCTGGGCTTCTTATCAGGATTCAGCATATTCCAGCGCTCTACGTCTATGCCTTCGCGACGCAACTCGGTAAAGCTGGTCACGCTCCATACATCCGCTGCAACGCCCCAGTCTTTCTCCAGCAACTCGGCTGCCGCGATGACTTCACGCAAGATCACGCCGCTGCCCATCAGTTGTACCTTAGGACCTTTGGCCTTGGATTTACTGAACGCATACATGCCCTTGAGGATGCCTTCTTCGGCACCTTTAGGCATGGCCGGATGGCTATAGTTTTCATTCATTAGGGTGATGTAGTAATACACATCTTCCTGGTTCTGCACCATGCGACGCATGCCTTCCTGAATGATCACCGCCAATTCGTAAGCGAACGTCGGGTCGTAGGAAACGCAATTGGGGATGGTGGCAGACAGCAGATGACTATGGCCGTCTTCATGCTGCAAACCTTCTCCGTTCAATGTGGTACGGCCGGCGGTCGCGCCCAGCAGGAAGCCGCGGGCGCGGCTGTCGCCTGCCGCCCATGCCAGGTCGCCGATACGCTGGAAGCCGAACATGGAGTAGAAGATGTAGAAAGGGATCATCTGCACGCCGGTCACGCTGTAAGCGGTGGCGGCTGCCAGCCAGCTCGAGAACGAGCCCGCTTCGTTGATGCCTTCTTCCAATATCTGTCCGTCCAGCGATTCCTTGTAGAACATCACCTGATCGGAATCCATCGGCTCGTACAATTGGCCGACCGATGAATAGATGCCTAGCTGGCGGAACATGCCTTCCATGCCGAAAGTACGTGCTTCGTCCGGCACGATGGGCACCACGAATTTACCGATCTGCTTGTCGCGGACCAGCGTGGAAAGGATACGCACGAAAGCCATGGTGGTGGAAATCTCGCGCTCGCCGGTAGCGCCCAACATGTTCTCGAAAGCGGACAACTCGGGCACCGTCAGTTCATTGCCTTTGCGTCTACGCTTAGGCATATGGCCACCCAGCGCTGCTCGTTGCTGTTCCATGTATTTCATTTCAGGCGAATCGGCAGGCGGTCTGTAGAACGACAATTGTTCGACCTGTTCATTGGTGATCGGCAGGTCGAAACGGTCGCGGAACGCCTTGAGCGATTCGATATCCATGCTCTTCTGCTGGTGCGTGATGTTCTGGCCTTCGCCTGCTTCGCCCATGCCGTAACCCTTGACCGTCTTAGCCAGGATCACGCTAGGTTGTCCTTTATGTTGCGTGGCCGCCGCATAGGCCGCATAGACCTTGTGCGGATCGTGGCCGCCGCGATTCAGACGCCAGATGTCGGCGTCGGACATGGCCGAAACCATCTCCTTCAGCTCTGGATATTTGCCGAAGAAATGTTCGCGGGTATAAGCGCCGCCTTTGGCTTTGAA
>DATBPY010000153.1:0-1780 GCA_036561085.1 Methylophilaceae bacterium
GCAGCGCCCGCGTCAGCAAAGGCAGCGCTTCGTCATAACGCGCCTCCAGCACCAGCAACGCCCCCAGGTTATTCAACGCCTCAGCATAGTTTTCGTCGGCAGCCACCGCGCGGCGGTAAAACTCGACGGCTTGCGCCATCTGCCCGCGTTCGCGTTTGAGGCTGCCCATGGCGTTCAATGCAATGGCGCAATTGCCGTCCAGCGTCAGCGCGCGTTTCTGGCAAGTCTCGGCCTGGTCGAATTTTTTCAGGTCGTAATAAGCCACGCCCAGGTTGCTATGCCCTACCGCTGCCGTAGGCTCCAGCTTCACTGCGCGCAGGCCATGGCTGACGGCTTTATCCAACTGGCCTAATTGCCTATAGAGTTCGCACAGATTGCGGTGATACACCGCGATCTTGCTGTCGATCATTACGGCCTTGGCCACCATCTCCGCCGCCAATGCCAAGTTACCCGCTTTATACGCCAGCGTTGCCAATCCTGAATAAGCCGGATGGTAGCGCGGCGCAGCTAGCAGCAACTGCTGGTAAACGGCTTCCGCCTCAGCAAGCTGCCCACCCGCTTCCAACTCGGCAGCTTGTTGCATGGCTTGCGGCAGGTTGAGGTGGGTGGGAGTGACCATGCGGCGATTGTAGTGGGAGAAGCCGCGCTTGGGCAAACTCGCGCGCTGCATTCAGCACCGTCAAGCATCCTTGACTATATGCAATATCATGAATACGGGCTAAGCTTGCCTATAAGAAAAGCTCATTGGTTTCTAAACCGACCTCAGGGGAAATGTGATGTATAAATTCGCTACTGCGGCAGTGATCCTGCTGCTCTCATCCTGCTTCGCATTTGCGGGCATCGATGAAGGCCTCGCTGCTTATAAGAAGAATGACTTTACGACTGCATTCGAAGAGTTCCACAAAGCAGCCGATGCAGGCGAGGTAAAAGCGCAAAACGTTGTGGGTTATATGTATGCAAACGGCGTGGGTGTTGCCCAAGACGAGGAACAGGCTGTCATCTGGTACAGGAAAGCTGCCGAACAGGGCGATGTAGAAGCCCAAATGGGGTTGGGATTCATGTATGAGAACGGCCGGGGCGTCGCCAAGGACGACAAAGAGGCTGTTGCTTGGTACACCAAAGCTGCGAATCAAGGGTACGCGCAGTCAGAACATAATTTGGCTGTCATGTATGCCGATGGCCGCGGTGTCGATCAGGATTACGTAAAAGCTGCTGCTTGGTACCGGAAGGCTGCCGACCAAGGCATTGCATCATCGCAATACAACCTGGGGATCATGTATCTGAAGGGGCAAGGCGTTGAAAGGAATCAGAACCGCGCATACGCATGGTTCAATAAAGCGGCTGCCCAAGGCCACCAAGGGGCAGAAAAAGCCATGGACGAATTACTGAGGAAAAGATGAGTACCACACCTACAAGAACCCAATAAAAAAACCGCCAGAAGGCGGTTTTTTTATTCATGCGAGATACCTATCAGGACTTAGGCATCAGCAGGGTGTTCACGCCGTGGATCACGCCGTTGTCAGCGCTGCTGTTGCTGACTACGCCGATACCGTTGACTTTAACGCCGCCGGTAACGTCCAGCTTGATGTCTTCGCCTTCCAGGCTCTTGACCTTGCCTGCGGTCACGTCAGCGCCGGTCACTTTGGCTGGAACGACAGAGTAGCTGATCACTTTTTTCAGTTCAGCCGGGTTTTTCAGCAGTTCGTCCAGCTTGGCCTTAGGCAGTGCTTTGAAAGCATCGTCGGTTGGCGCGAAAACGGTGAGCGGGCCTGCACCTTTG
>DATBPY010000154.1:0-6105 GCA_036561085.1 Methylophilaceae bacterium
TAATTGCTATGCTATTTTGTAATAGAGTTTGAAGCAACACCAAGATTTTGCAGTATGCTCCTACAGTTATCAGAATAATTGGATTTTTATGCAGTCAGGATTTATCCATAGAACCCTGTTGTTGCTGGCATTACTGATCACGGCATTTGCATCAGTATATTATTTCCGCGTGGGCGAAGTTTTCGATGACAGAAAACAAACCCTATTGAAACAGGATAGTATCGCCTTCAAACAAGCTTTGCAGGAGCGCATCCGCGTGGCCGACGAGGCCCTGGATCTGGTTGCACGCGACCCGCATGCTGCCAGCCAGTTGCAAATCGCCTCGCCGTATTTCAGCAGTGTCAATTATGTGGATGATTCCGGCAAGATTACGCCGCTGAACGGAGTTCAGTTGAATCTACCCGACCAGACTGAAGCCATCAGGATACATTTGATGCAGGGCGAGCCTGCGATATTGGTCATGCATGCGCCTGAAAAACAGGCCAGAGTCATCCTGATGCGCGGCTTAAGCAATAATGAACATGGTGTACTGACAGCAGAACTTTCTCCAGCCTATCTATGGCGCTTTAATTCGCAATACTTTAATACCCCCAATTCAAGCAGCTTGCATGTCATAGATACGGACGGGCAAGTGTTGTATTCGACGGACATGCAAGATAGCCAAGGCGTCAACACTGCACGCTTGAAGAGTGCTCATACGCTTTCCGGCAAGCTCAACTGGAACGACAATAAAGGCTTGCATCAGGCAAACTACATTACGCTAGCCTTGCATCAACGCTATGCCAGTAACGATTGGATCGTTGCAGAGGCAAGCTCGCCGGCAACGTTCATCGGCGAGGCTGGGTTATGGGATTGGATCATGTTGGCAACGGTCACATTATCAGTGCTGTTGGCATGGACCGTCACGCTACGTATTCGCAAATCCCTATCCGTAGCGGACGTGTATTCTGATACGGGACATGTACCTAATGAAAGTGTGCATCCCATGGCTATCGTACATGCCATGGACGAAATCGATCGCGCCATCCTCTCGAATGCCAACTTCAACAGCGTGATCGAGCTGGTACTGACTCATGGCCCCAGGCTGATCCCGTGCACTGTGATGGCATTGACGCAATTCGAATCTTCAGCAGAAGGACGCGGCACCACCTATTTTGCCAATGATGGAAGCGTAAGTACCATAGAGCTCCCTGCAATGGATAAGGATCTCAAACAGACGCTCGATAGTGAGCCTGACGGCTGTTTGGTCACCAATGCGGCTGAACATCCTTTCCTCAAGCCTGTGGCCGACCTTGGTGCAAGCAAGGTTCAACTGTTACCGGTGTATCGTGAAGGCGAGTTATCGGCAGTTTTGCATTTCGGTCTTAGCGAACAAACACAACTGGCAGAAGGAGACCAACGCTTGGCACGCTCTTTTGCCGACCGGTTGGGCGTGGCCCTCACCTCGGTGATGCGAGGCAAGGAGCTGTATATTCAGGAACACTTCGACACCGTCACCGGCCTGCCCAATCGTAGTTTTTGTCGTGACCGGCTGTCGCAGGAAATCTCTCGTGCACGCCGGAAACAATTGCTGGTGGGCGTTCTGCATATCAATCTGGCCGGATTTAAAAAGGTGAACGATAGCTTGGGATACGCAGGCGGCGACCATGTATTGAATGAAGTCGCTCAACGACTTAAGACCGTATTGCGCGAATCCGATCTGGTATCGCGATTCGGCAACGATGAATTCGTCATTCTGTTACCTGATATCAAAAATGCCAATGAGATCAGTAAAGTATCGGAGAAAGTCGTCGGCTCGTTCTCGCCTGGATTTACCTATGAAGGCCAGACCACGCACCTGAGCGCCAACATAGGCATCACCATCTATCCCGATGACGGGCAAAACATAGACGACCTATTGCACTATGCCGAAATGGCCATGTCCCGTATCAAAGCTTCCGGACATAGCCAATATGCGTTCTACGAAGAGCATATGAACTCCAAAGCCATAGAACGGCTGAAGTTGGAGCACGATCTACGCCTGGCACTCACGGAAGACCAACTATTCCTGGTTTATCAACCGCAGATCGATCTACGCACCGGCAAGATCGCCGGGGTAGAAGCACTCGTGCGCTGGCAACATCCTACGCGTGGATTAGTGTCGCCGATAGACTTCATCGGCCTGGCAGAAGAGACCGGCATGATCATCAAAATGAGCGAGATCATCCGCCACACCGCCTGCAAACAATTCGTGGAATGGACGGCGAAAGGTGTTGCGCCACCCCGTATCGCCGTCAATGTTTCCAGCCAGGATCTCAAACGTGCAACATTTACCGACGAGCTAATGGCCACGTTACAACAATACGGCGTACCGCCTGCAGCGATCGAGCTGGAAATCACGGAAAGCATGTTTGTGGATGCTTCGGGCGGCATCGTCGATGTATTGCGCAATCTGCAAAGCATAGGCTTTTTGATCGCTATTGACGACTTCGGTACCGGCTATTCCAGTCTGAGCTATTTGTCATTACTGCCGTTCGACATCCTGAAAGTAGACCGTTCGTTCGTGCTGGGGATAGGTAAAGCCTCGGAAAAGATCGTCGCGGTGATCGTGGATATGGCGCACAACTTCGACAAGGCGGTGATTGCCGAGGGTGTAGATAGCGAGCATCAGCACAAATACCTGGTCGATCTCGGCTGCGAGATCATTCAGGGTTACTTGTTCAGCAAGCCGTTAATGCCGTTGGATTTTGAGGTCTACTCGCAAAAGACCGGGGTAGTCACTACTCATTAATACAAGCTTTAATGCAAGTCCCGCGGTTCCTCAGGTGGTGCATTCGCTTCGATCGGCTCGCCGTAAAACTTCACTCGATTCCGCCCGCTCTTCTTCGCCACATATAGCCCTTGGTCAGCCCGGTCTATCAGCATAGTCAGGTCGACCACATCATCTTCCAACTGCGCCACACCGAAACTGGAAGTGATATTGAGCGGTACGGTATGACGTATGGAAGGACCTGCACGCTGCTCGACTTCCTGGCGCAAACGCTCTCCGATCTTCATGGCGACTTCAGGGGTAGCATCCGGCAGGAATACCACGAACTCTTCACCACCATAGCGACACAACATATCGCTGGTACGCAACGGCACGCCCAGCGCTTTGGCAAACGCGATGATTACCAAGTCACCTACGGCATGGCCGTGCACATCGTTGAATTTCTTGAAGTGGTCGATATCCGACATAATGGCGCACAACGGACGTTTACTGGCACGGCATTCTTCCAGTATCTTGCCCGCATCCTCGAAGAATGCGCGGCGATTAAAGGCACCGGTCATCGGGTCGCGGGTTGCCAGACGGTACAGCTCTTCATTTTTCTGTTCGATCTCTGCCTGTGTTTTTTGCAACTTGCCCATGGTCTGCGACAATTCGGCGTTGATCTTATCGAGTTCAGTCACATCATCGAACGTCACCAGGCACCCGCGCACCGACCCTTCATCCTGAATCACCGAGCAATTGATATTGACCTTGATGCTGTCGCCTGAAGGCAAGGTGATCTTAAGCGGCCAGCCATTCACCGATTGCTGTACTTCCATCGCTTTCGACCATGGATAATTCTTCTGGTCCGCACCCATCGAATTACTTATCCAGGGGATATCTCTGGCGAATTTACCGAACAGATCGGCTTCCTTGTCTTTTTCATCACCCCAACTGCGGAACATTTTGTTGGCGATCATGATGCGCCCGGTATTGTCTATCATCATCACACCTTCGCTGAAGGCATCAAAAGCCACCCGCACACGGTCCGGTATCACCGTGGAGGGGTCTAGATACGAGAACACCCCTCGCAGGTAAAACATATACAGTACAAAACCGCCTACGATCAGCAATAGGAAGGAAACCACAGTCGGTTTCTTCAGCCAGCCGAGTAGCGATTTGGGCGTAGTGGGTTTGAAAGCGATCTCAAGCTCGCCCCAGGGGTCGCCATTGGCAGTGATCCCCAAGCGAGCGAAGTCTATGGTTGATTTTTTGCTGTCTACCGGCTTCCAGAATCGATCATGATCGCCCACTTGAAGAACCACATGCCCGCTTTTGTGACGAACCGCAGCCGACAAGATTTGATCATCATGGTCAATGGCGTCTTGCAGTACTTTTTTCAGCCCGTCAAAATCGCCGTTCTGTATATACAATGCAGACTGGATAGACAGGTTCTCGCTGGTCTTTTCGCGCAGCTCAAGCACTACCTGGGTGGTATCCGGCCAGAAACCGACCAGCATATCCAACAGCATGATCCAGCCCATCAGCAGCGAAATCAAACCAACACTGATCCTGACCACAGGACTAATGGTAGGAAGCTTCATACTAAGACTAGCCAAGTTCTCATCCCAGGTTGTACGTTAGACATCCACATCCTATTCAGACAGCATATCCGTCACACTCTCCTCGGATTGATCATCGATATCTACGTCCGGCCTGTCGCCCACGTTCTTATCCAGCAATGAGATCGGATCCAGATTCTTCCAGGACGGCACGGTAGCCATCACCGAAGACAGTATGCCGCCGGAATTCAATGCCCATGTTACCAGACCTGCGGATACTGCCGCACCAGATACTTGCGCCTGACGTGCAAAACTCAAGTTGAGAACCTTGTTCACAGTGGATTGATCTTCATCTGTCGTCTTGGTTGCGGTCGATGCGTCATCCAGATGGATTTTGGCACCTTTCACTATATTACCCAGCATCACATTGAAATTGGCAGTCTGTAACTTCGGACTATTTACATTCAATAACTGAAGTTGCTCGGCGATACTTTCCGTATTAGTAGCGTTGTTACCCACGATTCCTCTATTGTTTTGCACTCCCACTGTGGCCACGCTGGAAGTAATATTGGAAGTATTGCCCAACGAAGCCAACGGCGCTTTACGCTCCGCTTCCGCACGTACCGGATTGGTGGTATTGCCGAATGCCTCTTCATTTGTCCGAGCCATAACCGTACCGTCAGGATTCGACTGTGCCTCATGCACTACCGTTGTCGTCGTACTGGTAACAGGCGGCGGAGGTGGCGGCGGAGGGGGTGGCGGAGGTGGCGGCACGGGTGCAGGTGGCGGAGGCGGCGGCACGGGTGCAGGTGGCGGAGGTGGTGGAACAGGATTGATCACGCTGGCATTAATGGTAATAGAAGCACTGCTGGTGGTAGTCAGCGGACCGCCAAAGCCTGTATTGCCGTTATCGTTGGTACTAAAAGTCAAGGTATCGGTACCGCTATAGCTGGTGGCAGGATCATAAGTGACCGTGGCTGCCAGAGTACTATTGATCTGCGCCAAGGTTCCATTCAGGACCACTGTATTGCTACCATTTCCGGTAAGCAAAGCCGTACCGCCAGTGATTGTTAACGTACCGTGAAGTACTCCCAGGGTCACGGTCATGTTGCCGCTAGCCGCATCCACATCGAGCGTACTCAGCCCGGAAACGGCAATGCTAAAGGTTTGGCTGGTGGTCATTGCGCCCGGTGTGATATTCACAGGTGCGGTATTAATGGGCCCTACATTAAAGACGATCGTGTTCGGTACGGGATCAAGGTCTATCCCGCCATTAGTCGTGCCGCCGTTGTCTTGCACCTGGAAGGTAAAGTTGGAATAACCTGCCCCGTTGGCATGCAACGCCGGGGTAAATACCAGAAAGCCCGAGCTGATATTGGCCGCACTTATAAATTGCCCGACAGTAACGGCAATACCGTTAAGGGTCAATGCGCCTGCTGTTGGCAGAGTGGTGATCTTCACTGCTTTTAGTATATTTGCCGGGCTGTCGTGCGGGTCGGTGATAGTGAAGTCCGTTGTGGTAAAGATGTGAGGGACATCTTCATTTGTAATGATCGTGAGATTCACACCTGAAGGGGCATCGTTCACCGAGGTGACGGTGATGTTGACCACGTCGCTGTCGCTCTTCGCTCCGCCCGTGCCGGTATTACCATTGTCGTTGGTCAACATGGTCAGGGTCGCTGCACCGTTGTAGTCAGCCGTCGGTACGTAGTCGACGGTCGACGCCAGGGTGGCGTTGATGTCGATCAGGGTACCGGTCAGGGTGACGGTGTTGGTGCCGCTACCCGCGATGCCTGCCGTGCCTCCCGAAACGCT
>DATBPY010000155.1:0-1930 GCA_036561085.1 Methylophilaceae bacterium
GGTAAGTCGGCTTTGTTGAGCAATATCAACGGGCGGATATTTTCACTTTCCGCGGCGATCAGGCAACGATCCAGCAATTCGGGGTAATAGGAAGGTTTTGCCGCCAGCACGATGATGATTTGGGTAACGTTGGCAGCCAGCAGTTTTTTACGATATTCGTTGCTGCGATATAGCAGACTGGTACGCGGCAGGAAATCTTCGATGACGGCTTCGTTGGGTCCTGTATGCTTGATTCTGACTTGGTCGCCGCACGCCAACTCGCTTTTTTTGCCGCGCGTGACGCAACTGATGATAGAACCGTCCGGGAGTTCTACGTCATAGCGTTTGCCGTGGGCGGCAATGACTAAACCTTGAGTTGCGTCTTGTGCCAATTACTGCAAGTGGTAGTAAGTTTTGTTGAGATAGGCTGCGACGTTTATCTCGTCGGTATCGAACCATTGCAGGCCGAGATTGGTGTTGCAATTGCGTACTTGCTGGACCAGCCCTTTCGGGGTTTTAACGATGTGGTCTTCACGTGTGTAAATACCGGAACCATCGCCGCCGAAGCTGGAGGCGTGACAACTGATACAGTTGGTGTCCACCAGTTTTTTACCTGCGTTTATATCGCCTGCGGCGAAGGGGTCAGCCTGGGCCAAAGATGCTGCTAGAAACAGGGTTAGCAAACCATACTTCATTGCATCTTCCTCATAGCGTTTGCAGTCTCGCCACACGCTGGCTGGCAGGCGGATGCGAATCATAGAACGCCGAATGCAAAGGATCCGGTGTGAGCGTCGAAGCATTGTCGCGGTACAGCTTGACCAGCGCATCTATCAGGTGCTTGGCATTACTGTGCTGAGCTGCATACTCATCCGCTTCAAACTCATTGCTACGCGAATAGGCCGCGAATACAGGACGCAATACGAAGGTCAGCAACGGTGCAACCAGCAGGAACAGGATCAACGCTGCATGATCGCTGGGGGTAGCTACTCCCAGACCACTATAGAACCAGTCCGCTTGTTTCAACCAACCTAGCAAGGCTAGGCCGACAAAGCTGACCGCGAACATCATAAGGATGCGTTTGATCACATGGTGACGCTTGAAATGCCCCAGTTCATGCGCCAGTACTGCCTCGATCTCATCGGCACCCAGACGTTCCAGCAAGGTATCGAAGAACACCACACGTTTGTTGGCACCGAAGCCGGTGAAATAGGCATTGCCGTGACTGCTCCGTAGCGACCCGTCCATCACGAACAGGCCTTGCGATTTGAAGCCGCATTTTTGCAATAACGCTTCGATACGTGCTTTAAGCGCCATATCCGTCATCGGTGAGAATTTGTTGAACAAAGGCGCGATGAAAGTAGGGTATACCGCCAGCATCAACAGGTTGAACACCGACCATACACACCAAAGCCACAGCCACCAATATTCACCGGCGCCGCGCATCAGCCATAAGGCGGCGAACAATAACGGTAAACCCATTGCCAGGCCGACCAGTGCGTGTTTGATCACATCCTTGAAAAAGATGGCAGGGGTCATCTTGTTGAAACCGAATTTGGCATCGATGACAAAGCTGCGGTAATAATCGAACGGCAGTTCGACGACGCTGCTGATCAACAATATGGACAAAATCACCAATACTCCGCGAATCAATTCTTGCTGCGGGATCAGGGCCGCCATATGCTGGTCTACCCACTGGATGCCGCCGCCCAGCGTCAACACTAGCAATAACAAAGTTGTTGCCAGATTTTCGACTAGATTCAGGCGCGATTTGGCGACACTGTAATCTGCTGCTTTCTGATGCGATTCGAGACTGATGTTTGCGCTGAAGGCGCTGGGTACGCTGCCGCGATGCGCAGTGACGTACGCGATCTGTCTGCGCCCAAGCCATTGCTGGGTGGCGACAGAGATGAAAACAAGAACAAGAAATAAAGTGGTAAATGTGGTCATTGGT
>DATBPY010000156.1:0-19269 GCA_036561085.1 Methylophilaceae bacterium
CGCAAGGTCTCGATATCGCCGCCGCACGCGCGTATCACTTGCGACGCAGTTGGGTTATCCAGCATCGCCAACAACAAATGCTCCACCGTAATCAGCTCGTGGCGCTGCTGTCTTGCCTCCATAAAGGCGATGTGTAATGAGACTTCGAGTTCTTGTGCGATCACTTCTCTAACCTACCTTAAGTTTCTTCCATCAAGCATTGCAAAGGGTGCTGCGCTTTACGCGCGGCGTCTGTTACTTGTAGTACCTTGGTTTCAGCTACATCTCGCGGATAGATGCCGCATACGGCGGACCCTTGATGATGTACCTGTAACATTAATTGCATCGCAATTTCGCGACTCTTACCAAAGAATTGCTGCAAGATCTGTACCACAAACTCCATGGGGGTGAAATCGTCGTTCAACAGTAGCACCTTATATAGCGGCGGTGGCTTTGCCTTGATGTTTTCGATCTCGGCCTGTGAGCGTTCAATTATTTTAGTCGCCATGCGTAACCTATTTTGAGCTTATCCCAGAAAAATTCAAGGGGAAATTCAAAGGAATTTTCGGAGGTAGCCTTTAAGGGCGAATGCTTACGATTTTCACAACCCTATCCTGAGTCTGTATCACTTCGAGGGTATGACCGGCGATCTTGAAGCTGGTTCCTGCTTCAGGAATATCTTCAAAATGTTCCAGCACCAAACCGTTCAAGGTTTTGGGGCCATCCAGCGGAAAGCTTAAATGCAGTTTGCGATTCATATCTCTTAATGTGGCTGTACCGTCTACCAGCCAACCTCCATCTTCCTGCGGATGATAGGCCACAGAGCGTGAGGGCGATTGTGAAGTGAACTCGCCAACCATCTCTTCAAGTATGTCTTCCAGCGTGATCAGTCCTTTAAGCTGGCCGTATTCATCTACGACTAACGCCATGCGCTGCTGGTTTTCCTGGAACTGCTGCAGCTGTGTGTAAAGCGGGGTAGCTGCAGGTACGAAATACGGCTCGCTCATCACTTCAGTCAGCGCTTCCTTGGTCAGTTCGCCGCTTTGTGCCTGATGCAACACCTTGCGAATATGCAATATACCGATCACCTCTTCGTTTTGACCCGACCTGACAGGCAGACGCGTGTGGTGGCTGGTGGCGATCTGCTGCGAGATTACTTCCGGCGCAGCATCGAAATCGACACTCTCTATTTGCGTATGGGCGGACATCACATCGTCCACCGTGATCTTTTCCAGTTCGAATAGATTAAGCAGTATCTTCTGGTGCTGCTGCGGAATAAAGCCGCCTGCTTCCTGCACGATGGTACGCAATTCTTCCATGCTGATCGCTTGCATGGTTTCGGCAAAATTCGGTTTCAGTCTCAATACGCTTAAAAACGCGCGTACAAACAGATTCACGAACCAGTTGATAGGCGTGGTGAGTTTCAGCAATACCACCAGTACATAACTAGCAGCAAAAGCGATGCGTTCTGGGTAGGCTGCGGCGATGACTTTGGGCGAGATCTCGCTGAACACCAAAATGGTAAAGGTGATGGCGAGGGTGGAAAAAGTCAGGGTCAATTCTCCTGCGCCGAACAAGCGCACCGCGATCAAGGTCGCCAATGTGGTTGAAGCGGAGATGGTAAAAGTGCTGCCCAGCAGAATCACGCCCAGCAGCTTATCGGTTTTGCCTAGTAGTGCGGCGGCCAGCTTGGCACCGCGATGACCTTCGTTGGATAAATAGCGCAAGCGGTAGCGGTTGATGGACATCAACGCGGTTTCCGCCGCGGAAAAGAACGCCGAAGCTACCAATAGCGCGGCGAGCGCGCTAAATAATAATGAATTGGGTGTATCGTTCAAGGATGCTTGGTCGCATTAGGCGACACAGTATGCGACAGAGATAGTGTCGGCGTGACAAGGGCAGCTTGTCAAGGAGTTGCAGCGTGTGGCTCTGCTTTTTTCTCCGGTTTGATCATATCCTTGTGGGAAATACCCAGCCACATCACGATAGGGCTGGCTACCAACACTGAAGAATAGATACCGAACAGAATGCCGATAGTGAGTGCCAATGCGAAGTTGTGCAGCACTTCGCCGCCGAAGAACAGCATGGAGCAGACCATGGTTTGCGTCATCATGTGAGTAATGATGGTACGCGACATGGTGCTGGTAATGGCGTTGTCTATGATCTGGGGTACGCTGGCTTTGCGCATCTTGCGGAAATTCTCGCGTACCCGGTCGAACACCACCACCGATTCATTCACCGAATACCCCAGAACAGCCAGCACAGCAGCCAATACCGTCAGGTTGAATTCCCACTGGAAAAAAGCGAAAAAGCCGAGGATGATCACTACATCGTGCATGTTGGCGATGATGGCGGAAACCGCAAAGCGCCATTCAAAGCGTAATGCAAGATAGCTCATGATGCCGAGCGACACCAGTAGCAGCGCCATGGCGCCGTTCTCATAAAGCTCTTTACCTACCTGAGGACCGACGAATTCTACGCGACGCATCTGCACGCTGGCATCGGATTGTTGCAGTACGGCCAGTACTTCTTCAGACAGTTTTGCGCTACTCACGCCTTTTTTCAAGGGCAGACGTATCAGCACGTCGTGGCTGGAGCCGAAATTCTGTACCGAAGCCTCTTTCAGGCCGGTATTGTCGATCGCGCTACGTATCTTGCCCAAGTCAGCTACATTAGGATAAGAGATCTCCATCACCGTGCCGCCAGTGAAGTCCACACCCAGATTCAATCCTTTGGTGGACAGGAAAAAGATAGCCAGTATGAAAGTGATGAGCGAAATCGATGTAGTGAGCTTACCGTAGCTCATGAAAGGGATGTCGCGCTTGATTCTAAACAATTCCATTTTATTTAACCTATCAGCAACTTGCCTGTTTTACGGCGATAACCATAAATCAGATTGACCAGACCGCGTGACACCACTACCGCGCTGAACATGGATGTGAGTATGCCCAGCACGTGCACGATAGCAAAGCCGCGCACCGGGCCGGAGCCGAAACTGAACAGCATGACACCGACGATCAACGTGGTGACGTTGGAATCCAGAATGGTGCCGAATGCACGTTCATAGCCTGCTTGTATCGCAGCTTGTGGGCTGTTGCCTACGCGCAGTTCTTCGCGGATGCGTTCATTGATCAGCACGTTGGCATCGATCGCCATACCCAGAGTGAGCGCGATAGCGGCCAGACCCGGCAGGGTGAGCGTAGCCTGCAACATGGAAAGCACCGCTACCAGCAACAGCAGATTGACCCCCAGCGATAAGACTGAAACCGTGCCGAACACCAGATAGTAGAGCACCATCATCACGGCGATGGCGCTGAATCCCCACAAGGTGGAGTGGATGCCGCGCTTGATGTTCTCTTCACCCATGCTCGGGCCTACCGTACGTTCCTCTATGATCTCCATAGGCGCAGCAAGTGCCCCGGCACGCAATAGCAGAGAAATATCCGTGGCTTCCTGTACGTTAGCCATACCGGTGATCTGCACCCGGCCGCCGCCGATCTCTTCCTGGATCACAGGTGCGGTAATGACTTCGGACTGACCTTTTTCCACCAGTAGGATCGCCATGCGTTTACCCACGTTTTCGCGCGTCAGGTCTTTGAAGATGCGCGCACCGCGACCGTCAAAATTCACATGCACGACAGATCCGCCGGATTGCTGATCCAAGCCTGGACTGGCATCGGTGATGTAATCGCCGGTGAGCACGACCTGTTTTTTCACCAGTATGGGTCTGCCCATGCGGTCGCTGAATAGGAGCGAGCCGAAAGGCACATTGCCGCTTTGCTGTGCGTCAAAGGCTTTATGCTCTTCATCTACCATGCGGATCTCAAGCGTCGCGGTACGACCCAGGATCTCTTTTGCTTTGGCAGTATCTTGCACGCCGGGCAGTTGCACTACAACACGGTCCGGTCCTTCTTGCTGAATGATAGGCTCTGCCACGCCCAACTCGTTGACGCGATTATGCAGCGTCTGGATATTTTGCTTGATTGCGAAATCTTGTATGCGTTTTTGCGCAGGCAGATCCAGAGTCGCCAATATCAGTTTATCGTTGCCTGACTCTGCTTCTTTCAAAGTCAGATCAGGGAAGGCCGTACTGAGTTCCAGCTTGCCTTTTTCGCGCTCGGCAGCATCGCTGAATTTAACTTGAACCGCGTTACCTTCAAGTGAGATACCAGTGTAGGCGATGCGTTTTTCACGTAATTGAGTGCGGAAGTCGTTGTTATAACGCTCCATCGCTTTCTGCAGCGCTGCCCTCATATCAACCTGCATCAGAAAATGCACGCCGCCCCGCAAGTCTAGGCCCAAATACATAGGTAACGCGCCTAGGTGGCCCAACCAAGCCGGGGAACGCGATAGCAGGTTGAGAGCCACTACATAATTGGTTCCCAGGCTTTTCTGAATAATATCCTTAGCCTGAATCTGCGTATCGGGAGTGGCGAATCTGACCTTGATACTGTTTTTGTCTAGAAAGATCGCGTCATAGGTAATCGAACCCTGCTTTAACGCAGTTTCAACTTGAGCCATCAACGCGGTATCTATAGTGCCGGTAGGTTTAGCCGGAGATATCTGCACTGCGGGAGATTCGCCGAACAGGTTAGGCAAAGAGTAGATCGCGCCTATCAATAGCGCAAAGCCGATAAGTACGTACTTCCAGGTTGGGTAACGGTTCATACGGGTCAGATACTTTTAATGGTGCCTTTTTCCAGCTTGGTCTGCACAGTTGGTTTTTGCACGTTGATAACGATGTCGGTGGCGATCTCCAAGCTGATATAAGCATCGGTGATCTTGACGATCTTGCCTACGATGCCGCCGCTGGTGGCGACTTCGTCACCTTTTTGCAACGCAGCAAGCATGAGGCGGTGATCCTTGGCCTGTTTCATCTGCGGGCGTATCAGCAGAAACCAGAACAGAACAAAAATCACGATAAACGGAATAAAACCACCGAGACTTGCGGCTGTGGTCGCATCGGCGGCGTAAGCGTTGCTGATAAACATGAAAATTCCTTAATTGAGTTACGCTGAAATCAGGGTTAAGAATACGGTTAAACGATATGCTTAAGCTGAAAAATTTCGCGATTTTAGCACAAGCGCTATGTATAAGGTCATAAGGTCGCGCGTTGCTGTTTGAACAGACTGACGAAATCTTTCAAGGTTCCGGTTTCGATCGCATTGCGCAGACCCTGCATCAACTCCTGATAATAATGCAGATTATGGATAGTATTAAGCCGTGCACCCAGAATCTCGCCCACGCGGTGCAAGTGATGCAGATATGCGCGGCTGAAATTACGACAGGTATAGCATACGCATGACTCATCCAATGGAGTCGTGTCATTGGTATAACGCGCATTCTTGATCTTCACATCGCCGAAGCGTGTGAATAGCCAGCCGTTACGGGCATTGCGGGTAGGCATCACGCAATCGAACATGTCCACCCCGGCACAAACCGCATCTACCAGATCTTCAGGCGTGCCGACTCCCATCAGATACCGGGGTTTGTCCTGCGGCATTTGCGGAGCAGTGTGATGGAGAATACGTAGCATGTCCTCTTTGGGTTCGCCCACCGACAACCCCCCTATGGCATAGCCATCAAAACCGATCTCGGTCAGGCCTGCCAGCGAAATATCGCGTAAGTCTTCAAACATTCCGCCCTGCACGATGCCGAATAAGCTATTGGGATTGGTCTCGTGTGCTTTTTTAGAGCGTTTCGCCCAACGCAGGGAAAGTTGCATGGAATCGCCCGCTTGCTGGTGCGTGGCAGGGTAGGGCGTGCATTCATCGAACACCATCACGATGTCGGAGTTCAACACTTGCTGGATCTGCATGGAAATTTCGGGTGTAAGGAAGCAGGCATCGCCGTTGATGGGCGAGCGAAATTTCACCCCTTCTTCACTTATTTTGCGTAGATCGCCCAGGCTCCATACCTGAAATCCGCCGGAATCCGTCAGTATCGGGCCATCCCAGCCCATGAACCTATGCAGCCCGCCATGCGCCGCAATCACCTCCAGCCCTGGCCGTAGCCATAGATGAAAGGTATTGCCGAGTACGATATGCGCGCCTATATCGCAAAGCTCTGCCGGACTCATGGCTTTTACCGTACCGTAAGTCCCCACAGGCATGAATGCCGGAGTTTCCACCTTGCCATGAGCAAGAGACAGTGTTGCGCGCCGCGCTACCCCATCACGATGAGAAATATTGAACTGCATTTTTGAATTTGGTCGACTTCTTGAGATTCGCTTACCGTATTAGATTGGTTTACTACAGGGGCGGGATACTACCATAAGCTTCTGTTTGTTATACTGCCCCTCTTATGGCTACCCCAACTCCGCGTACACGCCGCCGCAAGCCGCTGCTCGATCCCGGCATCCGGGAGCGTAGCATTTTTTTGCTGCCCAACCTCTTTACGACTGCCGCCTTGTTTGCAGGGTTTTATTCCATCGTGCAGGCAATGGGCGGACATTTTGAACAATCCGCGGAAGCTATATTTATTGCGATGGTGATGGATGGCCTGGATGGTCGTGTGGCACGTCTGACTCGCACGGAGAGTGCGTTCGGCGCCGAATATGATTCGCTTTCGGATATGGTGTCGTTTGGCGTGGCACCAGCACTGGTGCTGTATGTCTGGGCGCTTAAGCCTATGGGCAAGCTGGGCTGGATCGCTGCTTTTATCTATTGTGCAGGCGCAGCGCTACGCTTGGCTCGGTTCAATACCAAACTGGATGAAAGCGATAAACGCTATTTCCAGGGTTTACCCAGTCCGGCAGCCGCGGCTTTGCTGGCAGGTCTGGTATGGGTCACTTATTCCAACGATATCAGCGGCTCGGATATCCTGTTTAATGTGATACAAATCAAATGGGTGGCCTGGGTGACTACTGTACTGGCTGGGTTGACCATGGTGAGCGATTTACGTTATTTTAGCGGTAAGGATTTTAATTTACGACGTAGCGTACCTTTTGTTGTTATATTGTTGATTGTTTTAGCTTTTGTTCTGGTATCTTATAGCCCTCCGGAAGTGCTATTCGCTTTGTGTGTGACTTATAGTCTTTCGGGGTATGTGGGGTGGGGAATGCGGTACATGAAGCAGCGTTAGAGTACGATTCAGGTAGCGAATGAGTTCCAAAAAATTGATTAGAGCTTAATTAGCGATGGCAAAACGACGAATCAGTTCCCTAGATATGGTAGTGGGTCAACCCCTACCTTGGAATGCATATAATGCAGCGGGTCGCCTATTGCTGCATAAAGGCGAAATCGTGGCAGATCAGATGCAGATAGACCGCATGTCGGCGCAGGGTCTGTTTTCCGATGAAAGTGACGATGCCGGCGGCAATGTCGGCAGCGCGCAGGAAAAACCTTCCTCGGTACGCATGATAGACCAGGCCAATGAGTTATTGCAGCGCATCCTGCCATCCATTGCGAATATGCCTTTGATCGCGGATGAGATCGATGCAGAAAAGAAACTTAGGGCGATATCGCGGCTGGTCTATGATGCCGTGGTACTGAATGCCACCGTTTCCATCGCGTGCATACAACTCAACCAGGATACGGCGCCTTATGTTTATCGCCATGCCGTGGATACTGCGGTCGTATCTGCCGCCATTGCGCATGAGATGCGGCAAAAAGAACCCGAGGTGATGAACATCATTGCCGCTGCTTTGACTGCCAATATCGGCATGCTGGATTTCCAGGAAAAGCTGCAAAAAAGGGCCAAGTTGACTGAAGACGAAAAACAGCGGGTGCAGCAACATCCGCTGGATGGAGTGGAAATACTCAAGAACGTAGGCATTAACGATGAAGAATGGCTATCGCTGGTGCTGCACCATCATGAGAGTGAGGACGGTAGCGGGTATCCCAATAGCAGCAAGGGCGAAGATATTCCGTTGGGAGCCAAGATAATAGGTATTGCCGACCGTTACTGCGCGCGTGTTTCGAACAAAGCCTACCGCGATGAAGTACTGCCCAACGCGGCGTTGCGCGATATTTTGGTACAGCATGCTTCCGAAATATCGCTGCCGTTGGCGGCCCACTTTGTGAAGATCATTGGACGCTACCCTCCGGGGGCGACGGTGAGGCTTAAAAATCAGGAAATAGGCGTGGTGATCAAAAACGGCACCAAGCCTACGACTCCGGTAGTGAGGGTGACCATAGGCAAATCAGGATTGCCTGTAGAAGATACTTTGCTGCGAGATACCGAAAACCCGATGTATGCAATCAAGGAAGAAGTGCCGCGCAGCATGGCAGGAGCTCGCCTGATCATGTCCAAGTTTTGGGGGGATGTTGCGGCGTTATAGCGAGTATTGGGTATAATTTTTGAGTTTTATCTTTAGCAATTCATCTTTGGAATTTATTTAGGGGCATCAGGCATGGCCAAACGTCGTATCAGTGTTTCCGACATCATCGTTGGGCAACCACTTCCGTGGAACGTATTTAACGGCGATGGAATGTTATTGCTGCGCGCCGGCGAGATGGTTGCATCCGACGCGGCAGTGAAGCGCATGGTGGCTGAAGGGTTGTATTCTGACGTCTCGGACGTTAAAGAGTTGGAAGAGGTTGTTTTCGTCAAAGGCGAGCCTTCTGTAGTGCGCATCCTTAATCGTGCAAACTGGTTTTTGAGAAAAGCACTACCCGGTCTGGCAGGTTTGTCGGATGCGCCCGGGAAGATCAACGAGATCGCCGAACTTATATATAGTGCGATAGAACTCAGTCCGGAAGTGGCTGTTGCCTGCATCTTCCTGAACCAGAAACCCGGCGGCCCATACAACTTCCGGCACAATACTGATACTGCCATCGTCGCAGCGCTAGTGGCTCGAGCTATGGGCAAATCGAGAGAAGAGATCATTACAGGTGTCGCGGCAGCACTGACCGCTAACCTCGGTATGCTCGACTATCAGGAACATTTGGATAACAAAAAAGGGCCGCTGGATCAGGCTGAAAAAGACCATATCCGTACCCATCCTGCTCACAGCGTGGAAATGCTGGAAAACATCGGGGTGACGAATAAGGATTGGCTGTCTTATGTGCTGAACCATCATGAGAATGAAGACGGCAGCGGATATCCCAGTAAAAAGACCGGCAACGAGATTCCTACTTTTGCCAAACTGATAGGTCTTGCCGATCGTTACTGCGCACGCGTAACCAGTAAGGACTATCGCAAGCAATCTTTGGCCAGTACCGCATTAAAAAGTATCTTCCTTAGCAAGAATAAGGAGATCGATCCTGCGTTGGCGCCTTACTTCATTAAAACTATCGGGCTTTACCCGCCAGGTACATTTGTCAGGCTCAAGAGTTACGAAGTGGCGGTGGTCTCCAAGAACGGAGATACCCCTGATGCTCCCCATGTGTTTATCGTATTGACTGCCCATGGCATGCCACAAGGCGGCAGGATCGCACGTCGCACATCGGACCCTCAGTATGCAGTGGTCGAGGCCGTGGACAAAGAGATTGCCGGATCGAATCTGGCCATGCAGCGCTTCTGGGGCGATCTGGCAGCATTCTAGTCTTGCCGCTCTGGTCGGTCGCTAATCAACGAGACTTGCATAGTGGCGCGAAAATCGTTATATTCGCGCCACTATGTTTTTCAACCGCACCATTGCATCACCTCTTTCGTCTTTAGGCCTGCTGCTGGCTGGCCTGCTGCTGCGCGTCGCGCGCTAAATACTCTATCCCCACATACAGGTTTCAGGTTCTCACGGTATAGTTCAACCGTGAGTGATAAGCATATGGTCGCCTTAAACTAGACAGGCCGGCCGCAAATATTTGGAGAATCATCATGCAAGACAAATTGATAGTTTTTGATACCACCTTGCGCGATGGCGAGCAAAGCCCGGGTGCCGCCATGACCAAGGAAGAGAAGATACGCATCGCCCGCCAGTTGGAAAAGCTCGGTGTGGATGTGATCGAAGCAGGTTTTGCCGCAGCCAGCCCCGGCGATGCGGACGCCATCAGCGCCATTGCGCAAATAGTGAAAACTTCCACTGTGTGTTCACTGGCGCGTGCCAATGAACGCGATGTCCGAGCAGCGGGCGAGGCGATCAAAGCCGCTAAATCCGGGCGCATCCATACTTTTATCGCGACTTCGCCCATCCATATGGAGAAGAAGTTACGCATGACGCCTGACCAAGTAGTAGAGAATGCGGTGAAGGCGGTACAGGTAGCGTTGGAATATACCGATGACGTAGAGTTTTCCGCTGAAGATGCGGTACGTTCAGAAATGGATTTCCTGATTCGTATATTCGATGCCGTGATCCAGGCCGGAGCTAAAACCATCAATGTGCCGGATACGGTGGGTTACAGCATTCCCGTATTATGGGGCGAGCGTATCAAGCAATTGATCGAGCGAGTGCCGAATAGCAATAAGGTGATATGGTCTACACATTGCCATAACGACCTCGGCATGGCGGTCGCCAACTCTTTGGCCGCAGTGATGAATGGCGCGCGCCAGGTGGAATGTACCATCAATGGTCTTGGCGAGCGTGCCGGTAATGCCAGCCTGGAAGAGATCGTGATGGCAGTCAAAACGCGTCGCGATATCTTCAACTGCGACACGCGCATAGACACCACGCAAATCGTCCCCAGTTCCAAACTGGTCTCCACCATCACCGGTTATCCGGTGCAGCCCAATAAGGCTATCGTTGGTGCCAATGCTTTCGCGCATGAGTCCGGCATCCATCAGGACGGCGTGCTCAAGCATCGCGAGACCTATGAGATCATGCGTGCTGAAGACGTGGGCTGGAATACCAACAAGCTCACCTTGGGCAAATTGTCCGGACGTAACGCGTTCCGTACCCGGTTGCTGGAACTCGGTATCGTGCTTGATGGCGAAGAAGCGATGAATGCGGCTTTTGCCAGGTTCAAGGAATTAGCCGACAAAAAACGCGAAATCTACGATGAAGATCTGCATGCTCTGGTTAGCGATGAAGTCATGGCGGAGGCGCAGGAATACTACAAATTAGTATATTTACGCGTCTGTTCAGAAACCGGTGAAACGCCGCATGCGACGGTGGCTGTGCTGGAAAATGGCCAGGAGCGTCGTGACGAGGCAGATGGCGGTGGTCCGGTGGATGCTGCATTCAAGGCCCTCGAAAAAATGGCCGACAGCGGTGCTGAATTACTGCTCTATTCCGTGAATAACATCACTAATGGTACCGATGCGCAAGGAGAGGTGACCGTGCGCCTGTCCAAAGGCGGTCGCATCGTCAACGGTTTGGGGGCAGATACCGATATCGTGATCGCTTCTGCCAAAGCTTATATCAACGCCCTGAACAAGCTGCACTCCAAGCTTGAACGGGCACATCCGCAAGTATAGGAGCAATGTAATTGGATCTAGCTTTATTTGACTTGGACAATACCCTGCTGGCCGGTGACAGCGATTACCAGTGGGGGCAGTTCCTGATAGAGGAGGGTGTACTTGATAAAGAAACCCATCTCACCCAGACCGAGCAGTATTATCAAGATTATAAGGACGGCAATCTCGATATCGTGGCGTTCCTGGAGTTCCAGCTAAAGCCGCTGGCCGATAACTCCCGTGAACAACTGGATGCATGGCATAGGAAGTACATGGAACGCAAGATACACCCGATGATGACGAATAAGGCGCGCGCATTGGTGGAAAAGCATAGGGCACATGGCGACTTGCTGGTGGTGATCACTGCGACCAATAGTTTTGTGACTGCTCCCATTGCACAAGCATATGGTGTGGAGAATCTGATCGGTACCGATCCTGAGCAAATCGACGGTGTGTATACCGGGCGTGTCGCCGGTGTTCCCAGTTTCAAAGAAGGCAAAGTCACGCGCTTGCAGGCTTGGCTGGAAGCGCGCGGGCAGACCATGCAAAGCTTTGGCGAGACCTGGTTCTATAGCGACTCACATAATGATCTGCCGCTGATGAAGCTGGTAGATCACCCGGTAGCGGTCAATGCCGATCCGGTGTTAACTGAGTATGCTGAGGCCAACGGCTGGCCGCTAATAAGTTTGCGCTAATCTCAGCCGCGCTGACCTCACTCAGAGCTTGGAGAACACCAAGCTGGCATTCGTGCCGCCGAACCCGAAGCTATTCGACAGCGCGGTTTTGACATTGACATTGTCAATGCGTTTGCGCACGATATTCAAGCCTTCTGCAGCCGGATCCAGCGTGTCGATATTGGCGGAAGCGGCAATGAAGTTGTTTTCCATCATGATCAGGCTGTAGATCGCCTCATTCACGCCGGCTGCACCCAGTGCATGACCGGACAAGGATTTGGTGGAGGCAATGGCAGGTGATTGGCCGCCGAATACCTCACGTATGGCTTCCAGCTCCTTCGTATCCCCTACCGGCGTGCTGGTGCCATGGGTGTTGATGTAGTCCACCGGAGCGTTCACGCTTTCCAGTGCCAGCCTCATACATCGCACAGCTCCTTCACCTGAAGGGGCAACCATATCGTAGCCGTCTGATGTCGCGGCATAGCCGGTGACTTCGGCATAGATCTTTGCCCCCCGTTTTTTTGCATGTTCGTATTCTTCCAGCACCACAACACCGCCGCCGCCGGAAATCACAAACCCGTCTCTGTCCGCATCGTAGGTGCGGCTGGCTCTTTCTGGGGTGTCGTTATATTTGCTGGACATCGCGCCCATCGCATCGAACATATAGGACATGGTCCAATGTTCTTCTTCGGCACCACCTGCAAATACTATGTCTTGTTTACCCATCTGGATCTGCTCCACGCCATTGCCGATACAGTGCGCACTGGTAGAGCAGGCGGAAGTGATGGAGTAGTTGATGCCTTTGATCTTCGCGCCTGTTGCCAAACAAGCTTCCACGCCGTTACCCATGGTTTTAGTCACCATGTAAGGGCCGACACGGCGTATGCCTTTTTCGGCCAATGTATTCGTGCCTTCAAGCATTGCCTCGGTGGAAGTGCCCCCTGCTCCTACGATCATGCCGGTGCGGATATTGGAAACGAGCTCCGGCGGCAGATTGGAGTCTGCAATCGCTTCTTGCAGTGCGATCCATGCGTATGCATGGCCTTTGGCCATGAAACGGAATAATTTGCGGTCGATCAGCGCTTCAATGTCGAGATTCTTGATCGAACCCGCCACTTGCGAGCGCAAGCCGCGTGCAGCATATTCAGGCTGAAAAGTAATGCCCGATTTGCCTTCAAACAAGCTCTGTTTAACTTCGGTTAGATTATTCCCGAGGCTGGAAACGATGCCCATGCCTGTGACGACGACACGTCGCATAAACTGCTCCTAAAAATTATCTGTCTGGGTGAACAGGCCGACTCTGAGGTCGCTTGCAGCATATATTTCCCGTCCATCCACTTCCATACGGGCATCTGCGATGCCTACCACCAGTTTACGCATAATAGTGCGTTTGATATCTATGCGATAGGTGATGCGTTTATGGGTGGGTAACACCTGGCCGGTGAATTTGACTTCACCTGACCCCAGCGCCCGCCCATGTCCCAAGCCTCCCAGCCAGCCCAGGTAAAAGCCCACCAATTGCCACATCGCATCTAGGCCTAAACAGCCCGGCATCACTGGATCGCCTTCAAAGTGACAGGCGAAGAACCACAGGTCCGGACGTATATCCAATTCAGCGATGATCTCGCCTTTGCCGTGCATGCCACCATCTTCGGTAATGGAAACGATGCGGTCGAACATCAACATAGGCGGTAAAGGCAGTTGTGCATTCCCGGCTCCGAACATCTCCCCACGACCACAGGCCAGCAACTCATCGTTGCTATAATTATTTTTTTTCAAAAGTTAACTCTTTCTCACTAGGTCCGGTCATGATAACCAACTGTCGCCACCTACACAATCGCGCTCAGTGTATTGAATGCGCTATCATTACACCTTTTTGAACCGAGGAATGATAGCTATGAATGTTTACCGATTAGTCGCCGCAAGTTTGACCGCTCTGTTTTTATTTTCCACTGCCACTGTCGTGAATGCTGATTCACAGAATGAAAAGACTCCGATGAAAAAATTTGTTACTGACCTTAGCATTACCGACCATGTGGTGGGCAAAGGTAAGACGGCGATCGCCGGTACCACGGTGACCGTACATTACACCGGCTGGCTGTATGACCCAAGCAAGCCTGAAGGTCATGGCACCAAATTCGACAGCTCTGTCGATCGCGGTGAGCCCTTCTCTTTCGCACTCGGTAACGGACAAGTCATTCGCGGTTGGGATGATGGCGTAGCCGGCATGAAAGAAGGCGGAAAACGCACACTGATCATTCCATCCAGCATGGGCTACGGTGCGCACGGTGCGGGTGACGTGATTCCTCCTTATGCAACCTTGGTGTTCGATGTCGAATTGTTGAATGTAAAATAAAGAAGCGGGAATAAAAATCAAAAAAGCCGTTGCTCGCAACGGCTTTTTTATTGGTGCTAATGGCGAATATCAGGCAGAAAAAGACGAACCGCAACCGCAAGTGCTGGTCGCATTCGGATTCTTGATGACGAATTGCGAACCCTGCAAGCCGTCCGTATAGTCGATCTCTGCACCCATGAGGTATTGCAGGCTCATGGAGTCTATGAGCAGGGTGACGCCATTACGCTCAACGGTGGTGTCGTCGTCATTCACTTCTTCATCGAAAGTAAAGCCGTACTGGAAACCGGAGCAACCGCCGCCGGAAACGAATACACGTAGCTTAAGGTCCGGCGTGCCTTCTTCTTGAATCAATTCACTTACCTTCAGCGCCGCACTCTCGGTAAACAACAAAGGGCTTGGCATTTCAGTGACTGCGTTCATGATAATTCCTTAACTAACGGTATAAAATTAT
Organism: Methylophilaceae bacterium; assembly: GCA_036561085.1. Classification (GTDB taxonomy): domain Bacteria; phylum Pseudomonadota; class Gammaproteobacteria; order Burkholderiales; family Methylophilaceae; genus CAILHX01. The sequence continues at coordinate 14,735 of DATBPY010000156.1, forward strand.
ATTATCCGCTTTAGTGAAGCGGGGGTCAATCGTCGTCGGTAGCCACAACGGGGGTAGCGCCACCGGTATGTATCAATTTGCCTTCTACCACGGCACCTACGAACATTTCCAAAGTCTTGTAGCGTAGGTCACCTATGACCTTGGCTTTGGACTGTAGTTCCACATATTCGCTGACATTCACCGGACCATTGACCACGCCATTGATCATGGCATGCGAAACATTGATGGTGCCGTCAACATGCCCCTGTTCGCTGAGTATGAGCATACCGGGCTGTACGCTGATTTCAGTGACATGGCCCCTTACGGTACCGTCAATGCGTAGCCCGCCGCTGAATTCGATATCCCCTTCGATCACAGTGGTGGCACCGATCAGGGTGTCGATTCGATTTTGTGGTTTCTGATTTTTTTTGAAAAACATTATGCATCCTTCGAAAAAGCTATTGCGGCAGTGTGGCCGATTGCGTCAACTTAGGTTCGGAAGAGCCGAGTTGAAATAATCTGGCTTGGAATTCTGTCGCCGATAAATTTGCCGGTACGGTGAAACTGCCCTCTACAGGCTGATAATACTTGAAATTGATTTTAAAACTACCACGATCTCCGGTACTTTCGGTAATGGGAATAACTGTCGGCTTGCCGTCCTGAGTACCCGCTAACTGAAGCTTCAAGCTACCTTGCACACTTTTGTCGTGTTTTCCGGATTGAATCAGCAATATGCGGAAATTATAATCGCCGGGGATGCTGCCGTGAGTGATCTTGATACTGTGAATCTTGACTGCAGCCACTCCGGCACTGTCTTCCAGAATGCTTTTGTAGAACTCCAGATCTTCTTTAAGTTGGACGTTTTCTTCCTGCAACAACGCCATGTCCTTGGACAGATCGGTTTGAGCTACCTGAGTAACTTGTTGCTGGCGTTCAACGTGAATGCTCTGGCTGTGTAGCTGGGTATTTTCCTGAGCCAGTCTTTGTACTTCATCGCGTAGCTGTGTCGTGCTGGTATTCGCATAGCGCAAATAACCTATGCTGAAACCGGCGAACAGCAGTATGCATATCCAGAATATACGCCAATGCCAAGGGATCTCGGTACGCACCGAAACATTCCGTTGCGCGAGACCGAAGCGATGGCGTAAATTGCGGAGAAGTCGCTTCATGGCATCAGAGGTACGCTCTCCAGTCCAGTGGTTTCAGGGTAACCCAGCATCAGATTCATGTTTTGTACGGCCTGGCCTGCAGCACCTTTCACCAGATTATCGATCACCGATAACACCACCACAGTATCACCATCTTGTGGCCTATGTACAGCGATACGGCAATGATTGGAGCCGCGTACAGAGCGCGTTTCAGGATGCGCGCCTGGAGGCAGCACATCTACAAATGGCTCATTGGCATAAGTCTGTTCGAATAGCGCCTGCAGATCGGCCAGTGATTTTGATGAGCCCGCCTTCAATGTGGCGTACAGCGTGGCATGGATACCACGTATCAGCGGCAGCAGATGCGGTACGAATGTCAGATTCACCGTTGCACCCGACATGGAGTTCAGCCCTTGGCTGATCTCAGGAAGGTGTCTATGCCCTGCCACACCGTAAGCCTTGAAATTCTCACCGGCTTCAGCCAGTAACAGATGCGTTTCCGATTTGCGCCCAGCGCCACTCACGCCTGATTTGGCATCGGCGATGAGATGCGAGGTGTCTACTAACCCTGCTTTGAGCAGAGGCAAAAAGCCCAATTGCACGGCGGTCGGATAGCAACCGGGATTAGCGACCAGCCGTGCAGTCTTGATCTGTTCACGGTTGATCTCCGGTAAACCATATACTGCCTCGGCCACGAGTTTGGGGCTGGCATGGCTCATGCCATACCATTTTTCCCAAGTGGGGATATCTTTGATACGGAAGTCGGCAGCCAGGTCGATCACCTTCACTCCTGCATCCAGCAGTTCTTGCGTCTGTTGCATGGCGATACCGTTGGGCGTGGCAAAGAACACCACGCCACAGTCCTTGAGCTTTGCTGTTGCTGGGTCGGTGAACGGCAGATCGACGTGCCCCCGTAGACTGGGGAACATATCGCTCACTTTTTGACCTGCTTCGCCGCGCGAAGTGATCACGCTGATTTCGGCATTAGGGTGCCGAGCCAGTAAACGCAATAACTCGACACCGGTATATCCGGTGCCGCCTACGATTCCTATTTTGACTTTATTCACGTGCATACTCGCTTATGTAAATTTTTTGCCTGGGCGCATGTTAAAGCACAGGCTCTAAAAAAGGCAATAAAAAGCAAAGGCAACAAAAAAGCCGCTATGGTGTGACCCATGCGGCTTTTTCTGAATAACGCTGAAATTAGCGTTTAGAGAATTGTTTGCGACGACGAGCTTTGTGCAAGCCAACTTTCTTACGCTCAACCTCACGTGCATCGCGGGTAACGAAACCGGCTTTGCTGAGAGTTGATTTCAGCGCTGCATCGTATTCGATCAGCGCACGGGTAATGCCATGTCGTACTGCGCCGGCTTGGCCTGATTCACCACCACCGACTACGTTCACCATAATGTCGAAACTATTGAGGTTGTCGGTCAACTCCAAAGGCTGGCGCAATACCATGCGTGAAGTCTCACGCGAAAAGTATAGATCAGCAGGCTTGTCGTTCACGACGATATTGCCTTTGCCGGATTTAATGAAAACCCGAGCCACTGAGCTTTTACGTCGGCCGGTTCCGTAGTTGTACTTGCCTATCATAAGGATATCCTTAAATCTCTAATGCTTTTGGTTGCTGAGCAGCATGCTCATGGGTAGCGCCTGCGTACACCTTGAGCTTCTTGAACATGGCGTAACCCAGTGGGCCTTTCGGCAACATGCCTTTCACTGCTTTTTCCAGTGCGCGGCCTGGGAAACGATCTTGCATCTGTGCAAAAGTGCTGCTGTAAATGCCGCCAGGGAAACCGGAGTGGCGGTGATAGATCTTGCCTTCCGCTTTATTGCCGGTCACACGGATCTTTTCAGCGTTCACTACAATAATGTAGTCGCCGGTATCTACGTGCGGCGTGTAAATTGTTTTATGCTTACCGCGCAGGCGGCGTGCGATCTCGCTGGCCAGACGGCCCAGCACCAAGTCCGCGGCATCCACTACGAACCAGTCACGTTGTACTTCGTGCGACTTGGCAGAAAAAGTTTTGGCAGTTAAGGTTTTCATATGGTTCCAACTACACTTGCTACAAAAATGAAGGGGGCGATTGTATGGCATACTTGCTCGCCATGTCAAACGAAATTGTGACTAAATTCCAACCCAACTCTATGTCATGAGCTGGCTGCTGACCAATATCATCAGTGCAATCGTATTACCGCCGACCAGTTTATTCCTGCTGCTGGTTGCGGGCGTACTTTTGCTGCAAAAAAACCAGCGCTTGGGTACGGCCATACTTACTGCCGGCATTATCGCACTTTGGCTGCTCGCTACTCCGCTTATAAGCAAGGCTTTATTACAATCACTTGAGGGCAGTGTAGTTCCCGTCACTATAGCGAATAAAGCACAGGCGATCGTGGTACTGGGCGCAGGTCGGTATTCGAATGCGCCTGAATACGACGGTGATACCGTTTCTGCGCCCTCGTTGGAGCGCATACGTTATGCAGCATTGCTGGCGCATAAAACAGGTGTCCCCGTGTTAACCAGCGGTGGAAATCCCGGTACAGTGAGCACACCTGAAGGAGAAATGATGAGATCGGTACTGGAGTCGGAGTTCAATACGCGGGTGCGCTGGGTAGAAAGCCGTTCCAATAATAGTGCTGATGAGGCACGCGAATGCTGGGCGATACTTTCTCCGCTGCATATCCGCAAGATTTACCTGGTGACCCATGCATGGCATATGCCGCGTGCCAAAGCGGCATTCGAGAAAGCCGGATTCGACGTCGTTGCCGCACCTACTGTGTTTACTGCAAAAACGTCGTTTAATCCGTTGCTGTTGATTCCTGATTCAATGGCGCTGAATCTGAGCCGTACTGCTTTGCATGAGTGGATAGGTTTGCTCTGGTATCGTTTAAGCGGAAAAACTTAAGCCATAAAATCAATCGCTAAACCTGCAAAAATCGCCGCGCCTAACCAATTGTTATGCAAAAATGCTTTAAAACAGGCACTACGCTCACGTCCGCGTATCAATATGTAGTGATACATCGCTATTAACCCCGCTACTATCAGCCCTGCATAATAAGGCCAATGCAATTGCGCAAATATGCCCGCCATTGCAAGGATAACTAACATGCCTATATAAAAAAGCATGATCGCCAAAACCTCGAAACGCCCGAAAAACAATGCAGATGAATGGATCCCGATGCGGATATCATCATCTCTATCCACCATCGCATATTCCGTGTCATAAGCCAGCGACCAGCATACATTCGCCAGCAGCATCCACCAAGCCAGCGGCGGTACAGTGCCGGTCTGTGCGGCAAATGCCATGGGGATGCCGAAACCGAAAGCGATGCCGAGATATGCCTGCGGCAGTACGAAGAAACGTTTGCTGAAAGGGTAGCTCGCCGCCAGCAATAACGCTGGAA
>DATBPY010000157.1:0-4459 GCA_036561085.1 Methylophilaceae bacterium
CCACGACCGCCCAGAATTTTGGCGAGTGATCCATATGTTTAAGGTGTGCCAATTCGTGGGCTACCACATAATGAATGATATTTGGTGGTGCCTGGATCAGCCGCCAGTTAAGACGTATATCTCCTCTGGAACTGCAACTTCCCCAGCGGGTAGCGGCGTTGGACAGTGAAACCGGTGGCGTTTTAACGCCCAGTTTCGCAGCAAGAATAGCGATGCGGCGGGTGAAATCGTCCAGTGCCACAATGCGATACCAGGACAGCACTTTGCGGCGTATGGCGGTGGAGTCGGCAGGGTCGGGCAATGTTACGGTGAGACACTCACCATTCAGTACCACTGGGCTACGTACCCCGCCAGTTTGTGCATCCAGCGTTAATTCCCGTCCCAGATAAAGCAGTTGCGCGCTGTCTTCCCACTGTATTTCAGGAGTGGAGGCAACCAGTTGATCTAGTTTCTTTTCTATCCAGTCGGCGTGACGCAGTATCATTTCCGGTACATCGCGGCGCGGCATGCGGCTGGGAATGCTGACGGTAAGGCCGTTACGATCAATACGCAGGCCTACGGTGCGGCGGCGCGGGCTGGCTTTGAGTGTGTAGGGGATGTCGCGGCCGGCGATTTGAATACTATGGATCATTTGAAAAGAGTCTACGCTAACCTCGCATTACGCATATTGTTTCAAGCGGGGTAATTCAGCCTCTATCCATTCCTCTACCCGGCGATTCAATTCATCTGCTTTAAGGCCGGTGGTGGTGATCGGTGTGCCTATGCTGACAGTAATGGTACCGGGGCGTTTGAGGAAGGAATTCTTACCCCAGAACTCTCCGGCATTATGGGCGATAGGCAGCGCCAAGGTATTGGTATGAGTGGCCAGCCATGCTCCGCCGATATGGTACTTGCCGCGTTTGCCGGGGGCAATACGGGTACCTTCAGGGAATACCACTACAAAGAATCCTTTATTCAATCTGTCTTGCCCTTGTGCCACCAATTGTTTTAGTGCATCGCGCCCGGCAGTTCGATCAATTGCGATGGGGCTGGACATTGCGAGGCCCCAGCCGAAAAAAGGTACCAGCAGCAATTCCCGCTTCATCACCCACACTTGCGGCGGCAGTATCTTTTGCAATGCCAGCGTCTCCCAAGCCGATTGGTGTTTGCACATTACTACGCAAGGTTGCTGTGGGATATTGTTTGCGCCAATTACCCGATAATTAATACCGCAAGTTATGCGTAACCACCACAACATGGTCTTTGCCCAGATGGTAATGATGGGATAGCGGCGTTGCGGAGGCAACGGATAAGTAAGCAGAAGCAGTACGCAGAACACGGGGGTGAACAACCACTGGAACGTCGCAAACAGCAGTGAACGCAGCCAAAGGATCATGCGTGGCGTTGAATGATGTGTCTGGTAGCTTGCGCCAGGTTGTCGAAGATCAGCGTGCCTTCAGGCAGATCGCCTTTTGCACGCGTTGCCTTGCCTTTGCCGGTGAGCACTAACATAGGCTGTACGCCTAATGACACTCCCGCTTGCAGGTCGCGCAAAGAGTCACCTATGCTATTGACGCCTTTTAGATCAATGCCGAAGCGGCGGCCGATTTCCAGCAGCATGCCGGGCTTTGGTTTGCGGCAGTCGCAATTCTCTTCAGCACTATGAGGGCAATAAAACAGGGCATCTATGCGTCCGCCGTTTTGCGCTAATGCGCGGTGCATCTTGTCGTGAATGGCATTCAGCGTCGCCATGTCGAACAAGCCGCGACCGATGCCGGACTGGTTGGTAGCAAGTGCGATGCGGAATCCCGCTTGATTCAATTCGGCGATCGCTTCCAGACTGCCGGGAATGGGTTTCCATTCATCCGGGTTCTTGATGAAATGATCGGAGTCGTAATTGATGACACCATCGCGGTCGAGGATGACGAGTTTCATCTTAGTTCGCCAATTTGGAAAGGTCTGCCACGCGGTTCATCGCCTGGTGCAATGTCGCCAGTAAGCCTAGGCGGTTGTTACGCAACGCAGGAGCTTCAGCATTGACCATCACGTTGTCAAAGAAAGCATCCACCGGCTGTTTCAAGATCGCCAGCGATTTTAACGAGGCGGTGTAGTCATTCTGCTCAAAAGCAGCATCGGCTTTTGGTTTTGCTGCAGTCAGCGCCTGATATAAAGCTGCTTCCGCAGGTTCGGCCAGCAGCGTCATATCCACATTCGCGGCGACCTTTCCGTCTGCTTTTTTCAGGATATTACCCACGCGTTTATTGGCAGCAGCCAGGCTTTCTGCTTCCGGCAGGGTGGAGAAAACACGCACTGCAGCTAGTCGAGCGGAAATGTCGGAGAGTCTTTGCGGACGCAGAGACAGTACTGCATCGACTTCTTGCGCAGAATAACCTTGCTCACGCAAAATGCCGCTCAGTCGTTCATAAACGAATTCCAGCAAGCCGTCCGGTTGATGGTTAGGTTCCGGCAGATTCATGAGTTGCGTCGATTCTGCAATCAGTTCATCTAGGTTGAACGGCAGTTCCTGCTCGATCAGCATGCGTATCACCCCCAAAGCATGACGGCGCAGGGCGAATGGGTCTTTATCTCCGGTCGGTATCTGGCCGATGCAGAACAAACCGATCAGCGTTTCAAGTTTGTCGGCTAGCGCCACGCTGGTGCCTACCATGTTGCGCGGCAGTTCATCGCCGGCAAAACGCGGTTTGTAATGGTCTTCAATGGCTTCGGCGACATCCTGTGGCTCGCCGGCATACAGTGCGTAGTAACGTCCCATGATGCCTTGCAGTTCAGGAAACTCGCCTACCATATCGGTCACCAGATCGGCTTTCGCTAGATACGCAGCTTTGTCTGTGAGCTTGGATAAAGCTTCGCCGCCTATCACTTTGCCGATATAGCGCGCAATGCTGCGCACACGCTCGGTACGCTCACCCTGTGATCCCAGCTTGTTGTGGTAAACCACTTTATTGAGTGCTTCCACGCGCGATTCCAGCGTCTTTTTCCTATCCTGATCGAAAAAGAATTTGGCATCGGCAAGGCGTGGACGGACTACACGCTCATTACCGCCGATCACAGCGCTAGGGTCAGCCGGATTGATGTTGGAAACGATGAGGAATTTGTTGGATAACGTACCTTCAACATCCAGCAAAGGAAAATATTTCTGGTTGGCCTTCATGGTGAGGATCAGACATTCCTGCGGTACTTCCAGAAATTCCGCTTCGAAATGGCCGGTCAACACATTGGGGCGTTCCACCAGCGCAGTCACTTCATCCAGCAATGCTTCGTCCGAGATAGGTTGCAGATCTTTGCCTGCCTTGGCAGCAGCGGCAGCAAGTTGGCGCGCGATCTCTACGCGGCGTTCTTCAAAACCGGCGATCACCGCGCCTTCGGTTTTCAGTTGTTCGGCGTAGCTGTCCGCATCTTTTAACTTGATGGGATTAACAGCAGCTTCGAAGCGATGGCCTTGGGTGGTATTTCCGGCAGTCAGCCCCAGCGTGGTGATTGGCACGATATCCGTTCCGTGCAGCGCCACCAGCCCATGTGCCGGGCGCACGAAATTGACGCTACTCCAGCCGTCGGCCAGCTGATAGGTCATCACTTTGGGGATAGGCAACTTGGCCAGGGTATCTTCCAGAGCTTTTTGTAAGCCATTTTGCAACGTCGAACCGGTCACCATGCTGTCGAAGAACAACACATCCGCTTTGCCGTCCGATTCGCGTTTGAGTTGAGGCACCACGCTGGCATCTGCGCCTAATCCTGCCAAGCGCTTCAATAACGCGGGGGTCGGTTGACTGCTAGCGTCCAGTCCCACGCTAACCGGCATCAGTTTTTGTGAGACGGATTTATCAGCGGCTTGTGCCGGGATGTTGGTGAGGTGAGCAGCCAGGCGACGCGGAGTGGCATAGGCTGTCACCGCTGTATCGGCGCTAGTCAGTCCTTGTGCCTGCAACGACTCCAGCAAGCCTGTTGCAAAAGCTTCACCCAGTTTTTTCAAAGCCTTGGGTGGCAGTTCTTCTACGAATAATTCGATCAGTAGGTTTTTGGTACTCATGCAGATGCGACTTTCTTTTCAGTCTGTGCCAGAACTTCTTCGGCCCAGGCTTTAGGTGCCATAGGGAAGCCCAATCTGGCGCGGCTTTCCAGATAGCTTTGGGCGACGGCTCTTGCCAGATTGCGGATGCGGCCTATATAGCCGGCACGTTCAGTGACTGAGATGGCGCCTCTGGCATCCAGCAGGTTAAAAGTGTGGGCGGCTTTGAGTATCTGTTCGTAAGCGGGTAACGCCAATTGTTGTTCCATCAGCAATTGCGCTTCTTTCTCGTAACTGCCGAATGCACCCAAAAGGAATTCCACATCGCTATGCTCAAAGTTATACGCCGACTGTTCTTTTTCGTTTTGTAGATAGACATCGCCGTAGCTCAAGCCGTCCGTCCAGGTCAGGTCGAATACATTCTCTACCCCTTGCAGATACATCGCCAACCGC
>DATBPY010000158.1:0-5755 GCA_036561085.1 Methylophilaceae bacterium
TCCGCAACCGAGACGCCCGCCTCGTGCTCCTTCAATATTTCGATGATCTGTTCTTCTGAAAAGCGGTTGCGCTTCATGCTCTGGTCCTCTTGCTGGCCCAGAGCGAACTTCAAACTGGATTAAGCCCAAGGGGCAAGGTCAATTTACCCGGTCGGTCCCACGAATGCTTTCCACAATCGGCGTCCGGCAAAGCCGCAACATGAACTGTACCTGAGTTCGTTACGCCGCGTTCTTTGCGGCCGCGGGCTTCTTCTGCTTCCCGCCGAAGTACCAAATACCAACAACCCCAGCGAATAGGGCCACCAGAATCATCCCATATAGCACTACGCTTTTGCCTAGCTGTTGACCCACTGCAAATGGGAATTGGGAGACATATTTCTGACCATGGTCGTCCTCAACCGTCACGATACCGATGAATTTTCCGTTCTCTGGAAAGGTATGCTCGAAGGTCAGCGTACCCGTCGGATATTTCTTTGGAGGGAAATAGGCGATGCTAACGGCGTCCAAGGCGGCTTTGTTCGCCAGCTCCGCATCCGACAAGAACGGGAGACCGTTCATCTGCGTATGGGTTCCATCATCCTTGATGAGCCGGATTTCGGTGAGCATGTTGCGGAGCTCGGGTTCTTGCATGTCAAGAGCGACAACCGTTTGCCCAGCGTTGGGAACATCGTCACAAAACTCATCCCGAGAATTTTGCGGCTGGTATCCAGTGAAGAACATGATATCCTTGCCAATTCGCAGGACACATCTATTGTCTACCATGCCTACGCCACCATGGGCGTATGCGCCCGACGTAAGCAAAACCGTGGCTAACAGCCACGCAGCTAATCCACGAACCATCATTTTCAGACCCTCCAAAATTGTTTCTCCACTGGCGTTTATTGCTCTGACCAGAAAGCTTCGGCATTTTTGACTAGCTTTTACGGGCTATCATAGGAACGACCTTCGAGACGCGAGATGATCCGCGCTGCAACATTCCGGACTTGATCCCGCCTTGCGCATCGACATGTTGGCCCTGGGCATCTTGGTTGTCTCGGTATCGCGCGTCCTCCGCATCCCAACTGTGTGTTGCAGCGAAGTCGATGAATTCCTTGAGGGCACCACCTTTTCGTTCACGCTGCCAAATGAGTCCAACTTCCCGAAAGATGCAAAGGTCCGTGACTCGCACTTGCTTTATGGTTGGGATCTCAAATTGACCCGGCACAAAGGCCAGGCCTACTCCAGCCGCAACAAGCGCCAGAGCCATGTCATCGCGATCAGTCTTATATGCCACCCGTACCGCTACGCCTTGGGATGCAAGCAGATTGGTTACGTCTTGCAGTCCAGGATAGCCCTCCGACAAAATGAAAGGTTCGTTATTCAGATCGCCAAGGGTCACGGCCTTCCGTTTCGCGAAGCGATGATCCTCTCGAACGGCCAGCATGTACGGCATTTTGAAAAGTACGCGGCTGGCGGCCTTAGGTTCCTTGCCGTTGAAGATCGTCAGCACCGCATCGAGCTCGTGCCCGGGAGCGAGCCCCAACAATTGAGCGCATTGGCACAATGCGTTGCTTTCACTATCGACAGCCTCAATGGGCACATGCGGCTTAGCGAGACGAAAAGCGCTCACCAGTCTAGAAACACGCTCGCTAAAAAGCGACCGTACAATTCCGATTCTTAGAGGCCTTCGATTGGCAATCGCTTCGAACTCCATTTTCACAGTATTGCATTTTTGTAGAATTTCCTTAGCCGCTTCGAGTAACCGCATTCCTTCCGGGGTCGGGACTACCACCGTGTGCTGCCGGTCAAGTAATTGGGTATCGAGTTCAGCTTCGAGCTTTGCGATGCTAGCCGAGATCGCCGGCTGTGATACATCAATTCGTTCAGCGGCTTTTGTGAACCCGCCGGCCTCGACGACCGCAATAAAGTGCTTAAGCTGATAAATCTCCATTTATAAACCTATTCGTTGCGCTCGGCGGCGACAAGTTCACCGCCGTTCGGCGTGATCACACTTTGGTGAGTTTTATTCGCTGAACTGAAGGGGTCAACGGCCTCCGTCGAGAAGCGCGTTGGTGACGGTTGCGGTCTCGTTACTGCCAGCGGTTCCAGTTTCTAAGCTCATCGCATTACCTCTTTAAGCCATATTGTCACTCGTATCGGAGGCAGGGCTTGACTCACGCGTCCTCAGTTTGCGGACTCCAGGAATGCTACATTTGGCGGACGACAAGGGGAAATCGTTTGTTTTTATCATGGATCGAAAGCACTTATGACCCTAGCTTGAACCCACTGTCGTCATCTTCGTATCGGCCGAAGACAATTCCCAAGTGGCAAAAACGAGTTCAACTGATCGAACGGCTAAATGCTCGCTTGGCTGCGGCAAGTTCGGTTACACCAGACGCGGTATTTGAGCCTGCCAGTGTAGCATTTGGCGCGTAGACGGATACCATCGGCATGCGCTTCTCGTTTGTTCATCGGGCCAACCCCAGGTCATCTTTGGCTAGCTCGTTAGTGCTTGCCATCCTCGGCTAACGTGGGGTCTTCCTTAGGCGCCGTATCATCTTGTTCGACCATGAATTCTATCGGAACGCTGTGCAGCTTCTCGAACACGAGAGTACCATTGACCATCGTATCGGCCACTAAGGCCTTTGTAATCTTACCGAATTTGAATTGATACGCGGTCGGTGGCAGTTCAATGCTTCCATGTGGCATGATAACGAGACCTTCTCTGAATGGCTGCGAAGTGAAATGGCCGTTGTTTTCAGTCAACTTATACAAGACGCCGGTTCCCGCGCCCTCGATAGTGGCGCCCAAGAGACGTTCCGGCTCATCCCCATCATTCTGAATTTCGATGATGCAGGAATATGTCCCAGGCGACCCTGCGGCTGCCTCACGAACCCAAGGATGACCGATCTTCAACTTGCCAATAACCACTTGATGCGCCGAGCCGGGCGAAGAAACTCCTATTGCTAGAACGACAGCTAAAGCGAATTTAGACAAACGAACCTTCATAGCAGTTCCTCCCGCTTTGACCACAACGGGCTTGTCTTACATGGCCCACGCTGCGAATTAAGTAGAACGCTTGGCTTGGCGGCTACGGTGCAACCGAATGCCGATAAGATCGACACCTCAACGCCATGTCCAAACAGAAAATTTCGAGTCTGACTCTTAGACTCAGCCAGATCGAACATTTTCTAGTTAAGCGGGAGTTCTTTGCAATTTTCGATCACCGCATATTTGGTGTCCGGCGGAATCGTCTTCACAATAAGGATCCCCTCAGAAACGCTTTCTATATTGCCGCGATCACCGGTCCCTGTATCAAACGTAACTTTGAAATTGAACTTATCTGCCTCTGGGCCGCCAGTCGGGTTGTTTGTGGCGAGCGGAATAAGGGCAAACCCTACATCGTCGAGCTTCTCGCCCTTGCGAATATCGGTTGCCATGATGTATTTCACACCGAGCGCCTTCCCAATTCTCGGATCCGGATTCACAAAGCGGCGGATCCAACTGTACACATTTTTCTCTAAGGTTTCCGGATCGGATTGATTCACGTATAAACGCAGCGGATCAAAGTAAAAACCGGCGCCATTTTTAGAATTATCTACTGAGTCTATTTTAAACAGACCAAAGGCTTCATCAGTTTTTGCTTTTTCCTCGATGCCGCCTTCGGTGACATATCTAGTGCACATTCCGACCTGATGGTAGGTGATGGTTGTATGAGTATCGGAACCCCTGCTGCATCCAGATAATGCAATCGACCCCAAGACCAGAAAGGGGATAGACAAAATCGCTACATTAGACGGTTTCATGGTGTTCTCTTTTGGTGAGTTGGTTTGTCTGCAGCCGGCGCCTGAGAAAGTTTTGGAGTTTTCATTAGAGGAGGACTTCTGGGTTCACCGTGGCCAAAGAAGTGAAGACAGAAATCCGCCGCGGATAAACCGGCGGTATAGGGAGCTTGTTGGGACGGGGAGCGGGGCATTCCCTCTTGCTATTGCTCCCCACACATAGCTTCCGATCTTTGGACGGATCGAAGAAATGGTTCAATTGTTGCAGCAGCAAATTAGGATCCCTCCCTGGAAACGCGGTTCCGATCTCTTAGTGAAGTCGGAACCCAATAAGAGCCCAAGGAATTTAGGCCCCAACAGCGGAATCATCTAATGGGGATGAGCGACGAAGGGAAATCGTTTAAAGAGATCGACGATCGAAAATAGTTATGGCGCACCGCATGCTTCCAATTAAACAATCCGCGCGCCGGGCAACATCGACCGGGTCGCGGGAGTATTCGCGGATATGGCCTGATGCAAAACAAATCAGTTCTCATCTCCGGAATCGGCATCGCCGGACCAACACTCGCGTTCTGGCTGAAAACTGCTGGGTTCGAGCCCACTCTGATTGAGCGCGCGCCCGCACTGCGCACCGGCGGCAATGTCATCGATTTCTGGGGTCTTGGATACGACATCGCCGAGCGTATGGGTTTGGCGGGAGACATCAATCGCACCGGCTATCATGTGCGTGAGATGAGGATTGTAGACGATCGAGGTAAGCGGGTAACTGGCTTTGGGACCAAGGTCTTCGATGAACTCACTGGTGGACGTTTCGTGACACTCGGACGCAGTGACCTTTCACGTTTGCTGTTCGAGAAGGTCAAAGCCATGACAGAAGTCATTTTCGACGATGAAATTGTAGGCCTTCAAGATCAGGCAGAGTTTGTCCAGGTCCAATTCAAACATGCAAGAGAGCGTCGGTTTGATTTTGTGATCGGCGCCGATGGTTTGCATTCGGACATTCGAAGGCTCGCTTTCGGGCCGCAGCATCAGTTCGAGAAACAGCTCGGCTACGCGGTTGCGGCGTTCGAGGTCTGCGGTTACCGCCCGCGCGATGAGAATGTGTATGTGATGTACGCACAGCCGGGACGGATGCTAGGGCGCTTTACATTATTTCACGATCGAGTCCTGTTTTTGTTCGTTTTTGTCGCGGACACCGGTTCCCCGCCGGCGACGCTCGATCTGCAAAAGGCAATGCTGCGGGAGAAATATGGCGATGGGAAGTGGGAATGCCCCCACATCCTAGATGAACTGGATCGCACGCATGAACTTTATTTTGACCGCGTCAGCCAGATCAGGATGGAAAGCTGGTCGCGAGGTCGCGTTGCTCTCGCAGGGGATGCGGCGTTCTGCGTGTCCCTGGTGGCTGGGCAAGGTTCAGCCCTTGCGATGATTTCTGGCTACGTGCTGGCGGGAGAACTCGTCAACGCTGGCGGACACCACGAAGAAGCCTTTGACAAATACGAAGCGTTCTTACGGGCCTATATCAACTCAAAACAGCAGGGTGCCGAGCGCTTTGCCGCCATCTTTGCACCAAAGACGAGATGGGGCCTGTGCTTGCGCAACCAAATGATAAGGGCATTTGCGATTCCCGGTCTGGCAAGGCTTGTGGTGGGTCGGGATATCATCGACACCTTGGAACTTCCCAACTACCGATGGCCCTCGCGCTGCCAGTTCACCTCGTAGTCTGGCCAACGAGCTCATTCATTTAAGGAAGACTTGGAGCCGATGAAGGAGCCGAGGCGAGGCCCGAAGGGTATCCTCAGACGCGTGTTTTGGACTCGTTCTCGCGATACCGGTCGCGGTGTATCGTCGGCCGCGGTTCGTGAAATTTAATTCCTGCCAAGACTATGCGAACTGCCTTACGCTGAAGTATCTGCAGATCTCATAGCTAAATGCCGAAGGACAAAGAGGCGCACTGGGAAGATTTCAGCAACACTCATGATAAGAGCAGC
>DATBPY010000159.1:0-2004 GCA_036561085.1 Methylophilaceae bacterium
CCGGATGAATGGAAACCCATTCCCGGCAGTCTTGAAGCGATCGCGGAATTGAATCAAGCAGGATTCCGCATCGCGCTTGCTACCAACCAGTCCGGCATCGGTCGCGGCTTGTTCGATATGGCAACGCTGAACGCCATACACGACAAGATGCACCGCGCATTGGCACAAAACGGCGGTCGTATAGATGCGCTGTTTTACTGCCCGCATAGTGCTGAAGAGAATTGCGATTGCCGCAAACCCAAGCCCGGCATGTTGCTGGAAATAGGTCGCCGCTTCGGTATTGACCTTAAGGGTATCAACAGTGTGGGTGACTCCTTACGCGACCTGCAAGCTGGAGTGTCGCTGGGCGTACAGCCCATATTAGTCCTTACCGGTAAAGGCAAAGCAACGCGGGCTAAAGGTGATCTGCCTGAAGGCACGCTGATCTTCGACAACCTGGCGCAAGCCACCAGACACATCATTCAACACAACGCATGATCCTTTGGCTGCGCTCACTGCTGTTCGCAACATTCCAGTGGTTATTCACTCCCGTGTTCTGCGTACTGCTGCTGCTCACTTATCCGCTGCCTCCTCAACGCCGCTATCCCATCATCACCATTTGGGCAAAGACCATGTTGTGGTGGCTACGCGTGACTTGCGGCATTGATTATCGCGTAGTGGGCGCAAACAACATTCCGCAGCAACCTTGTGTGGTGTTGTGCAAACATCAATCGGCCTGGGAAACGCTGGCGTTGCAAAAGATACTGCCGCCGCAAGTATGGGTGATGAAGCGGGAATTGCTATTCGTGCCTTTTTTCGGCTGGGGTCTGGCCATGTCCAGCCCTATCGCCATTAACCGGTCTGCTGGACGCGATGCGCTAAAACAATTGGTGGATCAAGGGCAGGATAGACTGAATAAGGGATTTTTTGTGGTGGTTTTCCCCGAAGGTACCCGTATCGCCCCCGGCAAACGCGGCAAGTACCATATAGGCGGCGCATGGCTGGCGACTCATACCCACTCTTTGGCACTGCCTATCGCCCACAATGCCGGAGAATTCTGGGGTAAGAATGCATTTCTTAAGCGCCCCGGCACTATTACGGTCAGCATAGGTGCGCCTATCGTCACTAGCGGACTTAAAGCAGATGAGTTGAACCGCCGCATAGAAGAATGGATAGAAGGTGAATTACCGCGCTTGAAACAATATGCGTAGCGCGAGGTTAGCGTAGACTCTTTTTAAATGAACCATAGTATTCAAATCGCCGGCCGCGAAATCCCTTACACGCTTAAAGCCAGCCCCCGCCGCCGCACCGTAGGCCTGCGTATCGATCGTAACGGCCTCACCGTCAGCATCCCCAGCCGCATGGCCCGCCGCGACGTGCCGGAAATGATACTGCGTCATGCCAGTTGGATAGAAAAAAAACTGGAGCAACTCGTCGCTGCCACCCCTGAAATACAGTGGGAAGACAGCGCGCAATTGCTTTATCTGGGACGGGAATTAACACTGGATGCTCAGACTGGCGGGATACGTAGCCCCGTAGTACTGAATGGCGAATGCCTCACCGTGGCATTGCCCGACCCTGCCGACTCCACCGCCATACGCCGTAAGGTCATGGCCTGGTATCGCAATGTTGCACTGGACGATTTCACCCGCCGCATCGCCATCCTAGCTGCAAAACTGGGCGTTAAAACGCCACCGGTTTCACTGTCCAACGCCGCCACCCGTTGGGGCAGTTGTAGTTCGAGGGGTGACATACGCCTCAATTGGCGACTGATCCAAGCACCGCCAAACGTCATTCATTATGTAGTCGCTCACGAGTTAGCGCACTTAAAGCATATGGATCACTCGCCGAAATTCTGGGCAGTCGTGGAAACGCTATGTCCGGATTATCTGACCATCCGCAAGCAGCTCAAAACACTATCACCCAAACTGCACGCGGCTCAGTAAGCAGTTAAATCAACCCTCGTTCCGAGAACGACAATACACCATTGCCGGCCACCACGAAGTGATCCAGCACTTTGACATC